>JAGACB010000130.1 GCA_017614345.1 Lachnospiraceae bacterium | reverse complement strand
TTGTTCTCACCTGTAGCAGGATCACGAGTAAATGCAACACCTGGACCAGACTCATCATTAAGGTTACCGAATACCATCGGCATTACGTTAACAGCTGTTCCCCATGAGTAAGGGATGTCGTTATCACGACGATATACGTTAGCACGAGGGTTATCCCATGAACGGAATACAGCCTCGATTGCAAGCTTCAGCTGTTCGATGGGATCGGAAGGGAAATCCTTTCCGAGCTGGCTCTTGTACTCAGCCTTGAACTGCTCAGCAAGCTTCTTCAGGTCTGCAGCGGTCAGATCTACGTCGAACTGAACACCCTTTTCAGCCTTCATCTTGTCGATGAGCTGCTCAAAATACTTCTTACCAACTTCCATAACTACATCAGAGAACATCTGGATGAATCTTCTGTAGGAGTCATATACGAAACGCTCGAATGCGGGATCGGGGTTGCCTGCGATCATAGCAGCAACTACTTCGTCATTCAAACCAAGGTTCAGGATCGTATCCATCATACCGGGCATGGATGCACGGGCACCGGAACGAACAGAAACCAAAAGAGGGTTCTTAAGATCGCCGAACTTCTTGCCGTTGATCTCCTCCATCTTTGCTACGTACTCCATAGCCTGACCCATGATCTCGTCATTGATCTTGCGGCCATCCTCATAATACTGAGTACAAGCCTCGGTTGTGATCGTGAATCCCTGAGGAACAGGAAGACCGATGTTGGTCATCTCGGCCAGGTTTGCACCCTTACCACCGAGAAGTTCTCTCATGGTTGCATTACCTTCTGAAAACAGGTAACAATACTTCTTTCCCATTATCAAATTACCTCCAGTCATTTTTCGTCGACGCTTGGGGCGCACCGACTTGCCACACTATTATAACATAATTCTCAATTCAGTAAAGAGGATTTTTTGAGAATCAGAATATTTTTATCACATTCTCTCCGGAGCTGAGAAACCAAGCAGGAAAATGGCGGTTTCCAGGACCTCCAGAGCCAGCGTGATCAGAGACAGATAGGACTGTTTCTTCGCCTCATCCTCTTCGCCGATGATCTTGGTTTCATGATAGAAGCTGTTGAAGGTATCACACAGACCGAAGAGATAAGCGCAGATCTTGTGAGGAGCATTTTCCTCGTAAGCGGAGGTGAGCATCTCATTCCACTTTACCATCTCCTGCATCATGGCCTTTGCGGAAGCATTTTCCATCAGGGAAAGCTTTCCGGTTGCCACGGTCTTTCCGGTCTCCTCCTCATACTTCTTCAGGATGGAACGGATCCGGACAATGGTATAAAGGATGTAGGGACCGGTGTTTCCGTCAAAGGAAGTAAAGCGGTCGATATCGAAGATGTAATCCTTCGATGCCTGATTGGACAGATCACCGTACTTGATGGCTGCCAGGCCGATCATCTCTGCGGTCTTTTCAGCGTCCTCCTCGGCAACGGAACGATTTTCCTTTACCTTATTAAGCACAGCGGAATTGACCTCTCCGATGAGGGTCTCCAGTCTCATGACACCGCCGTCACGGGGCTTGAAGGGCTTGCCGTCCTTACCGTTCATGGTACCGAAGCCCATCCACTTCATTTCCCTGTTCTCGGGAACGATGCCTGCCTTCCGTGCGGTCCGGAATACCTGTGTAAAATGGAGTTCCTGACGCTTGTCCGTCACATAGATATACATATCAGGCTGAAGATTCCGCTCTCTCCAGACAATGGTGGCCAGGTCCGAGGTTGCATAGATGGCAGCGCCGTCAGACTTCTGAACAATACAGGGAGGGATCTCCTTGGAATCCGTTTCCTCCGTTACGTCCACCACAAGAGCACCTTCACTCTTATAGGCAACGCCGGACTCCTTCATGGAGTTGATCATATCCTCAATGAAGGGCTTGCTGTCGCTCTCCCCCATCCAAAGATCGAAGAACACATCCAGGCGGTCGTAATTCCTCTTCAGATCCGGAAGGGACAGATCCATGATGTGCTTCCAGAGAGCCATATACGCCGGATCACCCTGCTGGATCTTCACAACCGCATAATGAGCTCTTTCCGCAAACTCAAGATCGTCCTTCTTTCTTGCATTGGCCGCAGGATAGATCTCCTCCAGCTCGCTTAAGGTAAAGGGAGCCTCCTTCGGATATTCCCCGGTGAAATCCGGATCAAAATAGCAGAGGGAAGGCTGACGATCCTTCAGTTCCTCGATGATCAGACCCATCTGAAGGCCCCAGTCTCCGAGATGCACATCTCCGGTGACCTGATCTCCCATATAGGTACGGATCCGCTTGATACTCTCGCCGATGATCGCAGAACGAAGGTGTCCTACATGAAGGGGCTTGGCCACATTGGGACCGCCGTAGTCCATGACCACCTTTTTGCCGGCTCCTTCCGGTGCACCGAAACGGCCCTCACGGCCCGCTTCTGCCATCTCACCGAGGTAGTCTGTCAGAAACTCCTCGGAAATATTCAGGTTGATGAATCCGGGCTTAACGGATTCACATAAGGAAAATGCCTTTTCTTCGGCAAGCTTTGCCACCACCTCATCTGCGATCATGAACGGCGCCTTATGATAAGCCTTGGCAGCTGCCATGGCTCCGTTACACTGATATTCGCAGAGATCAGGACGGTTGGATACGCTCACCTTTCCGTAGGAAGCATCATAGCCGCAATCGGCAAATGCTTTTGATGTAATCTCACTGATCTTCTCAAGAAAACCTTTCATCTGTTGTTAACTCCTTTGATCTGTATCTTCTGCCGACATCTGTATCTTCTGTCGACTTCTGCATTCCGTCGACTCCATATTCTGTCAAATGCCCTGCTCTGCCGGGATATTGTTTTATCTTGCTCCCGTCAGATACTCAGACAGGATCCTCTCACGTCCGGTCCAGATGATCTGGATGGCTTCAAACCCGGATTCCTCGCCTAATCCGGTGCTGGAGCTTCCGGACCACTGTCTGAGGAAGGTATATCGTCGTTTGAGGGACCGCTGCCGCTTCTGAACCTCCAGGGTCACACGGGCGATCTCTTCCAGATTCTGAGCAGTGGCGGTCTGGGTCACGGTCTCGGAAACCTTGTTCTCGGAGATACCGCTGGCCTGAGCCCGGATGGCTACCTCTTCCTGAGAGGTATCCGCTACCTGGAAAGTCTCCTTCACAGGCGCTGCAGGCGGAGGTACTGTTTCCTCCTTCTGAGGAGCCGCTGCTCCTGCGCTCTGTCCGTTACCGGCAGTCTGTGTTCCCGTTCCTTCCGTTCCGGCAGAAGTGCTCTGAGTGCTCTTCTTTTTTCTGATACCGAAATAGGAGGCGATCCCCAGTGCATCCGCATGAGCCAGAGCCCGAAGCTCTGCATCCGTGTCTGCAAAGGAAGCATCATGTGCATTGGAAATAAAGCAATGCTCCACGATCAGGGAAGGAATGCCGTATTCCACGCCGTATCGATTAATGGCGTAATATTCTCTGTTTCTTGCGGCGTCCCAGGTGGAAATGGTCCCGCCGTTTCTGAGGCCCAGGACCGAAAGGTTGCTTAAGATGCAGCCTGCCATGTCCGCCGTGATGGAATGAAGAGGCTCTGTCACGGGTGTAAAGCAGATGGCACCGTTGGCAGAGGTATTGGTACTGGAATTAAAGTGAAGACTGATCACATAATCAGCGCCCACATTTGCTCCCTTTTGAACACGGAGCCTCAGATCCTGAACAAGATCCGTCGACAGCTGAGTGTTCGTTTCCCTGGTCATGCAGACCGTCATTCCGTATTCCCGCAGTTCCTGTGCAAGGTAAGTGGCAACCTTCAGATTCAAGTCTCTCTCAACCAGTCCGTTATCACAGGCACCGGGATAAATGCCTCCGTGGCCCGGATCCAAAAGGATCACAATGCCGGAATAATCCGGTTCCTCGGGAACTGCTTCTTTTTGATTGTCCGAAGTACCACCCTGATCACCGTCAGGATCCTGTTCCGGATCGTTATCCGTATCGTTACCGTTTTTATGATCAGGATCCTCATCGGATTCCTTTTCTTTCTCATCCTGAGGGTCCTGCTCCGAGTCTTTCACGGAACCGGAGGAGCTTCCATCCGAGCCGGTCCCTGCCGATCCCTCCGGATCTGAAGCAGATCCGTCATCTTTCGAAGAACCGGACGACTCATCCACAGAGCCTGAATCATCCAGGCCGTTCTGCGATCCGTTCTGCGAGCCGTAGGATCCGTTTTCTTCCGATGAGGGATCATTTTCACCCGGATCATTTTCGTTATCGGAAGCATTTTCTTCCGAAGTCTCATCTGCCTGAGAAATGGTTTCTTCAGAGGACTGTTCTTCGATAGCGGACTCTTCCTGAGATGCACTCTCGCCTTCCGGGGGATTATTTTCCTCTGATGAATTACCTTCTGATGAGGGATCGGAACCTTCTTCGGAAGGGTTC
>JAGACB010000019.1 GCA_017614345.1 Lachnospiraceae bacterium | reverse complement strand
TTTTGAAAACATCGATCTGAAACGCAAAGATGACAACAAGTTTTACAATCTACAATCTGTTCTGCTATGTGCTATCATGAATGTACGGTTGCATTTTATATAGGTAAAGGGTATAATCAAATCCAGTCGTCTGCATCGAAGGGCCGTGACAGGAAGCGGCGGATCCGGACGAGGGATTACCATGAGGAGGGACAAGGATATGCCATTTATTGATTCAAAAGTAACCGTGAAATTATCAGAGGAAGAAAAAGAATTCATCAAGGAGAAGCTCGGAAGAAAGATCGAGGTTTTCGGTAAGACCGAGAACTGGCTCATGCTCGGCTTTGAGGATCAGTATGATCTGTATTTTGCCGGAAAGAAGATGGAGCGGGCAGCATATGTTTCCGTTCGTCTTTACGGCAAGGTTTCGGATGATGCCTGCAATGCCTTTACCGCAGCTGTCTGTGATGTGTTTGAGGAGATGCTGGGGATCCCTGCATCGGCGGTCTACGTTTCCTATCTGACCACAAACCAGTGGGGATGGAACGGTGGGATCTTCTGACCGTCATCTGCTAAGTGATCAGCCGGCGCTCTTGTAAAGGAGTGTTTTCATGTTTAAACCAAACGGTCCTGTGATGCAGTTTCTGACCGAGATCACGAATTTTCTGATCTTAAATCTGCTGTGCCTCATCTGCTGTATCCCCGTGGTCACCATAGGAGCGGCGCTTTCCGCCAGAATGTATGCGGCCATGAAGATCGTCCGGGATGAGGAAACCGGGGTGGTAAAGCCCTTTTTTCATGCATTTGTCCGGAATCTGAAAACCGGGATCCCATTAACCTTTATTTTTCTTGGAATGGGTGCCCTGCTCGTGGCTGACTGGTATGTGACCTTCCGGATGGAAACGGCACAGACTCTCTGGAAGGTGATCTTTGCCATGGTCACCTCCATGTACCTTCTGATGCTGTGGAACGTATTTCCGTTCCTGGCACGCTATGAGGTCCGGGTTTTTGACGCACTGAAGGGAGCCTTTTCCTTATCGTATCTGCACTTTTTCCGTTCGATCTTCGGCGTGATCATGATGATCGTTCCCTGGATGGTAAATATCTGGTTTCCCGTCTGGTTCTGGCTCATTGCCCTGGGCATCGAAACCTTCATGCTTTACCTGAATGCAGGACATTTTGCCAGAGTGTTCGACCGTTTTGAAGCGGAAAAGGGCATTGCTCCCGTAACGGCTGCCAATGAGGAAAATGAAGATCGGGTCTTCGACGATGAATCGAGAACTCCGGTTGTGACGGAAGAGAATGCTTAAGCATGATATCCGGACCGGATGTCAGGATCAATGAAAAAAAGAACAATCATATACGGGTCTGCAGTCTTTGCTGCAGGCCCGTTTTTTGTAGCAAAAGACCGGCAAGCGGCTGCCGTGCTTGCACGGGCAGACATTTGCCGGTCGTAAGAACATGGAGCACGAAGTGCGAAATGTTCGTTTGCGATATCGAGTAGGAGGTTCCTCCTACTCGATTGTAAATGATCAGTTATCAGTGCTCCCGGAGCCCGGTTCCGGTTCACCCCTTCGGTTTCTGAGGCTGCATCACCTTGGCGGATTCCCGGGTGATCTGCTGTAAGTACTCACTGGGAGAGATGCCGAATTCCTTCTTGAAGGCCCGGAAGAAGCTGGAGTAATCCGTAAAACCGCAGAGACTGCAGGTGGAGAGGATATCGCCGTTTTCCCGGAGGGAGTCCTTGAAGAGGTTCAAACGCTTCTTCAGGATGTACTGATGGATGGAAATGCCCATATTGTCCTTGAAGGTGTGGGAGATATGGCATTTGCTGACGTAGAACTCCCGAGCCAGGTCATCTAAGGAGATCTGGTCCGTCAGATGATTTTCAATATAGAAGATCAGGTTCTGATGGAGGGTTGCAGACTCCCGGATCTTAGGCGGGAAATCCTTCTCGTGGACGGAGCGGTTGATGTTGAACAGGAACAGTGAGATCAGGAGATTTACATTGGTGCTCTTTCCGTAGCGGTCCTGATGGGTCTCCTGGATGATCTCGAAGAGGCTGGTCTGGAAGGCGTTGAAGGTTATGGGATCGAAGTGATACACGTATCTGCCTTCTGCCGCCTGACGGAAAATGTATCCGAAATCCGAGGAGACGTGCATGAAGATCTCGTAGTATTCCTTGCTGATCCAGAAGACGAATCTCTGGTAGGGCTTTTCGGGATCGATGGCGCGGGCATAGTGCTCCACTCCGGGAGGCATGAGGACCATGTCACCGGTCTCTAACCGGACCCGTTCCTCATTCCGGATGATGAACTCGATATCTCCTTTTACAAAGAAGTAAAATTCATAGTATTGGTGAGAGTGGGCGGTGGTGGGGGTAAAATGCAGGTCGCTGTAATAGAAGATCTCGTAATCACGAGAGGTCATATACTGACGGCTG
This sequence comes from Lachnospiraceae bacterium, assembly GCA_017614345.1. Taxonomy (GTDB): domain Bacteria; phylum Bacillota; class Clostridia; order Lachnospirales; family Lachnospiraceae; genus JAGACB01. The sequence goes on along the minus strand of JAGACB010000019.1, from coordinate 8,541 downwards.
GTAAAATCCGCCCGAAGGTCTTTTCTCAGGTCTTTTGCCATTTTGGCTCTCCTTTTTTTATGCAGATACACCATCGTTTGAGTGTGAATGGTGTACTTCTTCCGACATTTTTCATGATGCTTGAAACAATAATAACAAAAAAATACAGATTTTGCAATATGGCAAGCAATGCAAACAATGGTTTTTATGTGTTCATTATCCTATAATCCTGTAAAAAGCATTAATAATCTGTTAAATATCCTTTGAGATATTGTGAATAATTAATAAGCATATATCAAGCGATTATGTATTTGGAAGGAGTTTCCGACGTGGCAACCAAGAACACCCAGACGCCGGTAGGCGCACCGACAAAAGGAAGAAAGGCCCTGGTATACCTCAGCAGATACTGGCAGTTATATGCCATGCTGGCGATCCCCATGGTATATTTCCTGATCTTCAAATATCTTCCTATGGAATACATTGTTCTGGCCTGGAAGAAATATACCTTCAATACCAAGCTCTGGGATATGGAGTGGGTCGGCTGGAAACATTTCATCAAAGCATTTAACTTAAATGCAGCTGACTGGGGACAGGAGAGTGTAATTGAATCTCTGAAGGCGATCCTCCGTGGTGACTTCTGGCTGGCAGTACGTAACACCATCATGCTGAACCTGCTGGACCTGTTCATCGGTTTCCCGGTTCCCATCATTTTTGCACTGGTCTTAAATGAACTGAAGCTGAAGAGATTTAAGAAGGTGGTTCAGACCGTGGCTTACATGCCTCACTTCCTTTCCTGGGTCATCATCTACAGCCTTTCCCTTCAGATCTTTGCTACCTCCGACGGTTTCATCAACCAGTTGATCGGTTGGGGAGTACAGCTCTTTACGGGCAATAAGTTCGACGGAATCAGATTCTTAAGCGATCCGAAGCTTTGGGTCTGTGTGTATATCCTGGTAGGTATCTGGCAGAGTTTTGGATGGAACTCCATCATTTACCTGGCCGCCATTACCGGCATCAGCCCCGAACTCTATGAGGCAGCTTCCGTGGACGGAGCAAACCGTCTTCAGAAGATGATCCACATTACGTTACCGGGTATCCGGCCCACGATCGTGGTTCTTCTGATCATGGCCATCGGTAATATCGTAGGTTCCGGTTTCGACCGTCCCTTCGCAATGAGAAACAACGACGTTATGGACGTGGCAAATGTTATTTCCACGTTTGTATATACCAGAGGTATTCTGAATTCGCAGTTTGAGTTATCCACTGCAGTAGGTCTGTTCCAGTCCGTGATCGGTGTGATCTTCCTGCTGGGTTCCAACTGGTTTTCTAAGAAAATGGGAGACAGAGGTATTTTCTAATGAGCAGTTCCGCGATTTCTACACAAAACAACGGCAGAAGAAAAGAAAAGATCCGCCGTCTGAACAGACTGTATTTTGCGGATTATGTCATGATCGGTCTTGGTCTGGTGGTGATCATGCTCTGCATCACACCGCTTCTGAATCTGGCTGCAAAGTCACTTTCCAGTGCTGATGCTCTGGTTGCCGGAAAGGTATTTTTGATCCCGAAGGGACTGAACTTATCTGCATATAAGATGGTCTTCGGTAATTCCAAATACGTGCACTCTCTTTGGTACACCGCACTTCTTACACTTGCAGGTACAATTCTGTCCCTGACCATGACCACTCTTTGTGCGTTTCCGCTGATCTTTGACAAGCTGAAAGGAAGATGGATCTTCAACATCATCATCACCATCACCATGTTCTTCAACGCAGGTACCATTCCGAACTACCTGCTGATGGTGAACTTAAAGCTCCTGGATACCGTTTGGGTGCTTCTGGTTCCTTTCTGTCTTTCCGTATTCAACATGATCATTATGAGAAGCTTCTTCTACGGCATCCCGATCTCCTTAAGAGAATCCGCCGAGCTTGACGGTGCAAGCTTCTTCAAGATCCTGTGGCATGTATATCTGCCGCTTTCCAAGCCCGTCATCGCAACCCTGGCTCTGTTCTATGCAGTAGGTCGTTGGAACGGTTATTCCGACGCTCTGATGTATGTAAAGAAAGAGTCCCTGTTCCCGATCCAGCTCTACCTTTATAACATCATCAGCGGTATGAGCAGTATGGAAGTAGCGATCCAGGACGGTTATTCCACACCCGGTCTTTCCGGAACCATGAAGGCAGCAGTAGTAATGTTCTCCACCATTCCGATCCTCCTGATTTATCCCTGGCTTCAGAGATACTTCATTCAGGGTGTAACAGTCGGTGCGGTGAAAGAATAATAAGAGGAATAGTTGGAATCTAACCCCATTCGGGACTGTGATGAGAACGGGGTAAAGATATATTTTTTCAAAAAAGAAAGGATGGAGTTTTCTATGAGAAAGAAAGCACTTGCGCTCCTGCTCGTTGCAGCATGCGCTACTCAGCTCGTTGCCTGCTCAGGCGGCGGTACCGGAGATACAGGTTCTACCAATCAGAACAAGCCTGATCCCGGAAAGACCAATCAGACAGAGGACGCAAACGGAGGATCCGAACTCGTTGACGGTAAGTTCAAAGAGACCAAGAAGATCACTGTTGAAGTCTACAATCGTAACAACGACGGCGGTACAGATCCCAAGACCAATATGTACGCTCAGTACATTAAGGACGGTATGCTGAAGGATCACAACGTAGAGGTTGAGTTCGTTGACGTTTCCAGATGGGAAGAAGTTACCGAGCTGAACAACCTGCTTGCTGCAGGAACCGCTCCCGACATCTGCGTAACCTACGATTATGCAACCATCAAGACCTATGCCGACAGAAACGGTGTTCAGGATCTTTCCAAACTTGTTGAGGAGAACAAGGACATCACACCTCATCTGTGGGATTGGCTCGGCGAGACCAACATTTACTGGGATAAGGATCCCGAGACCGGAACACTTTGGGCTATTGAAGGTAAGAGAGCAACCTCTAACCGTATCGTAACCTTCATCCGTCAGGACTGGCTGGATGAGCTGAAGCTGAAAGAGCCCACCACTAAGAAAGAATTCGAAGAGACTCTGATCGCTTTCCGTGACAATGCTGACAAGCTCCTGGGCGAGAACGCTGATAAGATGATCCCTTACTCCGTATCCTACGACGTAGGTTGGAGAGCAGCTACTCTGATCGAGTCCTTCATCGATCCCGATATTTCTCAGCGTGAGTTCTATGTAAACGGTTTTGATGATCGTAAGCTGACTGAGAACGGAACCAAGGAAGCTGTAAGACTTCTGAACAAGTGGTACAATGATGACCTGCTTTGGAAGGATTTCACCCTGTACGGCAGCGGTGATACCACCGAGGATGACTTCATGAAGTCCGGTTACGTTGGTGCATTCTCCCACAACTGGGATTATCCTTTCCGTAACGGTGCTGACTCCATCAACGCTTCCTTAAAGCGTCTGGTTGGCGAAGATGCAAAGTTCGTTGCGATCGATCCCTTCGAAGACAGCAAGGGCGGACATACCAAGTATGTTACCTCCACTGCCGGCGACAGAAAGATCTTCTTCCCTAAGACAAATGATGAGCCTCTGGCTTCCCTGCTGTACCTTGACTGGATCTCCGATCCGGAGCACATCCAGTACCTGCAGCTCGGTGATGAAGGCGTTACCTGCGAGAAGCTTGCTGACGGAAGCTACAAGAGTATTGCAGCTACCGGTGATGCGATCATCAACTCTCAGTACAACATCGACTATACCATTACCTGCAACGGTCTGAACCTTGGTGATGCTGCTAAGACAGCTGCTACCATGGCAAACAGCTACGCTGAGATCGAGCCCGAACTGGTTGTTCGTGCAAACGAGATCGCTAACATCGATGCAGTTCATGAGCAGAACGTAAACGTAGGAAATGTTGAGTCCGAGAACGGTATGGGTACCACCCTCGGCGAGAAGAGAGACATCTGCTACGATAAGGCTGTTGCAGCTCCCGTTGCTGATTTCGACAAGACCTGGGATCAGTACTACAAGGACTACATGAGTGCAGGTGGTAAGGAAATCCAGAAAGAGCGTGAAGAGAAGTGGGTATCCACCTACGGCGACGTTCAGGAACTTCCTAAGAAATAATTTTGCCATACCCCCTACAGCATCCACGCTGTAAAACCACATAACGGTGCGTGATTTGTAACCTCCTTGTTACAAAAAGTGCATCCCCCATCAAGAGAGGCGATCGGTGCGAAAGTACCGGTCGCTTTTCTTATGTGAAAAAGTGAAAAATGATCCGTTCAGTTCAAAAAGCGGCATTGACTTTTTTTGCCCTGAAAGATATAATGAACCCACAGTTGGTTTATCGTTAAACCAAATATGAGAGATAAAGTAAAAAACTGAGGAATCGAGGTACAATCATGAAAGCAAAGATCAGTATTTCCAAGGACCGTGTGATCAGCAAGATCGATGACAGACTCTACGGCTCATTCATTGAGCATCTGGGTCGCGCTGTTTACACGGGCATCTACGAGCCGGGTCATGAGACTGCGGACGACATGGGATTTCGGAAGGACGTTCTGGAAGTCGTTAAGAGTATGAACGTTCCCCTTGTGAGATATCCCGGAGGAAACTTTGTTTCCGGTTATCACTGGGAGGACGGTATCGGCCCTAAGGAAAAGCGCCCGAAGAAACTGGACCTGGCATGGAGCACCATTGAGACAAATGAAGTGGGCATTGATGAGTTCCAGGAGTGGGCAAAGCGTGTGGGCTGCGAGGTAATGATGGCAGTCAATCTCGGAACCAGAGGCGCAGAGGATGCCAAAAACCTGGTGGAATACTGCAACTTAAATACCGATACCTACTATGCAAACTTAAGAAAGCAGAACGGTTTTGAAGAACCCTTTGCCATTCGTACCTGGTGCCTCGGAAACGAGATGGACGGTCCCTGGCAGATGGGTGCCAAGAAGCCCATGGAGTATGCAAGACTGGCTGTGGAAACCGCAAAGATGATGAAGTGGGTGGATCCCTCTATTGAGGTGGTTGCCTGCGGCAGCTCCGGTCCTTTCATGCCTACCTTCGGCGAGTGGGAGAAGACCGTGCTTCAGGAGGGATATGATCAGATCGATTATATTTCCCTTCACAGCTACTACGGCAATCCCAAGGAGAATACTCCTTACTTCCTGGGAAGCTCTCTGATCATGGACAAGTTCATCGAGAACGTGGTTAAGATCTGTGATGAGGTAAAGGAAGAGAAGAAGTCCGAGAAGACCGTGAACCTTTCCTTCGATGAGTGGAATGTTTGGTTCCACAGCAACGAGCAGGATAAGAAGCAGGAGCGTTGGCAGATCGCACCGCCCCTTCTTGAGGATATCTACAATGTAGAGGATGCTCTGGTAGTGGGTACTCTGCTGATCACTCTGCTGCGTCATGCAGACCGTGTGAAGATCGGATGTCTGGCTCAGCTGGTAAATGTCATTGCTCCGGTTATGACAGAGAAGAACGGAAAAGTATGGCTGCAGACCATTTTCTATCCCTTCTTCCATACTTCCGTCAACGGCCGCGGTACTGCCCTGACCACGGATGTGGAGGTAGAGACCTACAAGGCAGAGGAACTGGAGGCCATTCCTTACGTGGATGCCATGACCGTTCTTTCCGAGGACGAGAGCACACTTACTCTGTTTGCTGTTAACCGTAGCCTGACGGAGACTGCAGATCTGGATCTGGAGCTTACCGGTTTTGAAGGCTACAAGCCCGTGCGGATGGAGGTTCTTGACGGCTATGACGTGAAGGAGACCAACTCTGCGGAGGATCAGCATGTTGCATCCAGAGCAAAGGAAGTGGGAGAGAAGATCTCTCTGGCACCTCTGTCCTGGAACATGGTACAGTTTCGAAAGGACTGATCTCTAGAATGGCAACCATAAGAGATATTGCAGAGCTTTGCTCAGTTTCGGTCATGACCGTTTCCAACATCTTGAACGGTAAGACGGACAAGGCTTCGAAGGATACGGTGGAGCGGGTGCTTGACGCCGCCAAAAGTCTGGGTTATGAGCCGAATGTGTATGCAAGAGAGCTGAGGCAGAAGAATACCCGGCTGATCGGTGTCATCGCCGAGGATATCAATATGTTCACCACCCCTCCCATCATTGAGGCGGTGATGGCTTTCTGTGAAGAGAACGGTTACCGGGTGCTGGTGAAGAACCTGCGTATGTATACCCGGTGGAAGGATAACTGGTACCGGAATGATAAGGAGATCGCCTCCGTTGTGGGGCCGGCAGTCCGGGAACTGAAGTCCCTGAAGGCTGCCGGAATGATCTATATTGCAGGACATTCCCGGGATGCGGAACCATTTCCCGAGGATCCCGGGATCCCTGCGGTGCTGATCTATGCCAGATCCCTTTCGGGAAAATGTACTTCCGTGCTGATCGATGATGCGGGAGGCGCCCGGAACATGACGGAGCTCCTGATCGGAAAGGGCTGCAGGAGGATAGGTCTTCTCTGCGGTCATCCGGACAACCTTCATACCATCCGGCGTCTGGAGGGGTATAAGGAGGCGCTTCTTGCCGCCGGGATCCCCTTTGATCCGGAGCTGGTGGTGTACGGAAACTGGGAAAGAGCAAAGGCGGCGGAAGAGACCCGGGTCCTTCTGGAACGGAAGGCGGATGCCATCTTTGCAATGTCGGATGAGATGGCGGGAGGCGTTTATGACTGCTTAAACAGCATGGATCTGACCGCAGGAAAAGACATTTCCGTGGCAGGCTTTGACGATCATGTGATCGCAGGATACCTTCATCCGGCTCTGACCACCATGAAGCTGCCCCTTGCCAGAATGGGCCGGGAGGATGCCAGAAATCTCCTTGAGCGTATAGGGTCAGGGGAGACGGAATGCCCGGTGATCACCTGCCGGTGTTCTCTGGTGGAACGAGACTCTGTTGCAGAGAAAAAATGATATGTGTTGTGGAATTATAATGAAACCGTTGTCCATGGGGAGAACGGATAAGGAGAAAAAATGAAAGACTTTCAATATCGGATCAGAACGTCCAGAGAAAAGGCTGAGCCGATCGTTTCCGAAGCGTATGAGTACAAAGCCTTTGCATCGGGAGAACATTTTCCCGGGAAAAAGGAGGACCGCCTGCCCATCATGGGCTGGAACAGCTGGAACGCTTTCGGCAGCGGCAACACCGAGGCCCTGACCCTGTCTCAGGCGAAAGCCTTAAAGGATCTGGGTCTTGCAGACCTGGGCTATACCTATGTGGTGCTGGATGACGGCTGCTATATGCCGGAGCGGGTGAACGGAAGACTGGCCAATGAGCCCGTCAAGTTCCCGAGAGATTTCAGTTTTCTGGCGGATGACCTTCATGCCATGGGGCTGAAGTTCGGAATGTACAATGACATCGGCACCAATCTCTGTGCCGGAGCAGCTGTGGGAACCTGCGGCTTCGAGGATGTGGACGCCCAAAGCTATGTGGACTGGAAGATCGATTTTCTGAAGGTGGACAACTGCTATTACCTTTGGGACAATGCCACCTTCTCCAATCCGGAAAATGCCCGTTTCACCTTTGCACCTTCCGTAAGGAGCCTGAAGCTGGTTTCCGAAGGAGAATATGCTGCAAAGCGGATCACTCAGGAGGAACTTCCCTTTGTAGGAACCTTTGACGGAACCAACGTGGGACGGACTCCGGTAGGAGATCAGAGCCTTGTGCTGGTCTTTGAGGCAGAGGTTCCCGAGGACGGGACATACCTTGTGAAGGCAGAGTGTGCCACAGGCCGGAGACCGGGGCTTGGAACCTGGCTTCAGGTCACCGTGGATGAGAGCGGCTATCTCTATGACGGAGAGGTTGCAGAGACTGCAGGAGAGGATGTGTATGAGGAGCGGGAGCTTTTCAAGATCAGCCTTTCGGCAGGAAAGCATGTGATCCGTATCATGAACCACAGGCGTCAGGAGAATACCCTGAATTCCTATGCAGCCATGTTCTATGCGCTGAAGGAAGCGGATCCGGAGAGAGACATAGTCCTGTCCATCTGTGAATGGGGCAAGACCCAGCCGCAGAACTGGGGCTACAAGATCGGTGATTCCTGGCGGATCCTGAACGATATCACCTTCTGTGTGGGCCGGGACGGAGATCCGGGCCGGGCGGAATGGGAAAGACCCGGAACCGATTCCATCACCACCCAGTATGATAAGGCAGTGGTCATGGACCGCTGCGCCGGCTTAAAGAAGGGATGGAACGATCCCGATATGCTGGTGGTGGGAATGGGCAACTTAAACCGGGAGATGATGGCCTCTCACATGGCGATGTGGTGTATGATGAATTCACCGCTGATGCTGGGCCTGGACCTGAGAAAGGTTCAAAAGGGCGATGAGATCTGGAACATCATTGCAAACCGGGAGCTCATCGCATTAAACCAGGATCCTTTGGGGCGTCAGGCCAGAAGAGTGTACTGCTCGGCTTGCAGTGAAGCACCGGATCTGACCTATGTGATGGACCATGACCGTACGGACGTACTTGTCAAGCTTCTTGCGGGAGGGGAACTGGCCGTCCTGCTCCAGAATCTGTCCAAGGAAACAAGGGCGGAAGAGGTAAGCCTTTCTCTTGAGGAGATCCGGAGATTCTTCCCGGAGGATC
>JAGACB010000129.1 GCA_017614345.1 Lachnospiraceae bacterium | reverse complement strand
TGCGCTCTTCTCCATCAAAGCCTGCCAGCGTAACCTCGTCTTCCATCTCCACGCCATCAATATGGCTGATATCCACCATCATCTGATCCATGCAGACCCGGCCCAGGATCGGAGCGCTCTTTCCCCGGATCAGCACCCTTCCGCAGCCGGAAAGATGTCTGGAATAGCCGTCGGCATAGCCGATCCCCACAGTGGCGATCCTTGTGGGCCTCTCCGTTACAAAGGTGGCGCCGTAGCTGACGGCCACTCCCGGAGGAACCTCCTTCACATGGACCACGTGAGCCAGCCAGGAAAGGGCCGGCTTTAAGGACAATGCGTCTGCATTTACCTCATCCGAGGGCAGAAGCCCGTAGGTGATGATGCCGGAACGCACATAGTCGTAGCGGTGGTGATTAAAGTCCATGATGGCCGCACTGTTGCAGATGTGCTTGCAGGAAACCACGATCCCTGCCTTCTTCAGCTGCTCCTGGAAGTTGTCGTACCGCTCCAGCTGCATCATGGTATATTCCTTGCCCTCTGTCATGTCCGCACAGGACAAATGGGTGAACAGCCCTTCAATGGTGATGAACTCCATTTTCCAGATGTTGCGGATCTCTTCTAACGCTTCCCTTCCCGGGATAAAGCCGATCCGGGTCATTCCGGTATCCAGGGCCAGATGTGCTTTTACATAATGTCGGGTTCCGGTCTCTTCCGACAGCTCCGCTGCCAGATCATTTAACTCCTGAGCCTGATCCTCCGAATAGACCGTCATACAGATCTCTGCCAGGATCAGTGCCTTTGCTTCCTGGGGAGATACATATCCCAGGATCAAAATGGGCTCCGTTACTCCGACCTGCCTGAGTTCCAGAGCTTCCTCCGAGGTTGCCACGGCAAAGGAATTTGCCACGCCGCGAAGGGCGGTGACCACGGGAGATACACCGTGTCCGTAGGCGTCCGCCTTTACCACAGCCATGACTCCCGCATAACTGTTGGCCTCACGGAGCTTTCTCTTTACTTCTTCTATATTGTGACGGATGGCATCTAAGTCCACCACCACCGATGTCCGGTGATAATGATCCTTTTCATATGCCTTCCATTCCTCCATGGAATTCCAGATGATCTTCTCCGGCTCTTGATCCGGAAATGTCTTCATCATGTCTTATTCTCCTCCGATCAATTCCCTGTAAACATCCCGCTTGGAAATGCCGCGGTCCTTTGCCACCGCCTTCATGGCTTCCTTCCGGTCCATCCCGGCATCTTCGTAATACTTCACATGCTCGGGAATGGTCATGGACTCCTGCCACATGGCCTGCTCGGCCTTTACCGCCTCTTTGTGGTCGGCCCCTGCAATGACCAGCACATACTCGCCTCTGGGCTCATTTGTCTCATAGTAGGCACAGGCCTCGGCAAGGGTGGTCTTCTGCAGCGTCTCATGCTTCTTGGTCAGCTCCCGCTCAATGGTCACGCTCCGGTCACCCAAAGCCTCGAAAAGCTCCGCCAGAGTCTTCTTCAAATGATGGGGCGCCTCATAGATCACCATGGTCCGCTCCTCATCCTTCAGCCTCGAGAGCACCTCGCGCCGTTCCTTCTTCTCCGCCGGGAGAAATGCCTCAAAGACAAATCTTCTCGTCTCCTGTCCGGAAATGATGAGTGCCGTTACCGCTGCGCAGGCACCGGGCACCGATGTCACCGTAACGCCTGCTTCGTGGCACATCCGCACCACTTCCTGCCCCGGATCCGAGATCCCGGGAGTTCCGGCGTCCGTGATCAGGGCAATGTTCTTGCCCGCCAGGAGTTGATCCACCAGTTCACGGCCCTTGTCGTATTTATTGAATTCATGATAGCTGGTCATAGGGGTACGGATCCCGAAATGAGTCAACAGCCGGATACTGTTTCTCGTATCCTCCGCTGCAATGAGGTCCGCCTCCGAAAGCACCCGGACTGCCCGGTAGGTCATATCCTCCAGATTTCCGATGGGGGTAGCGACCAGATATAATGTTCCCGCCAAAGCGATCACTCCTTTTGATACAATATAACAGGTGGAAGTACCTTCAGAAAGGCCCCTCGGCCTCTGCGTCCTTCCACCATCACGAGCGTAGCATTCTGATCCGAATAGGAATGCACCATTTGGATCCGCTGCGGTTCCAGATGATACTGATGCATCAGAGTCAGGATCTCCGTCAGGCGGTTGGGCCGGTGGATCATATACAGCCGTCCGCCGTCCTTTAAGAGTCCGCATCCAACGCGGATCACGTCATCTAACGTCACCAGGATCTCGTGCCGGGCAATGGCTTTGCTGTCCTCCGGATTCACCAGAGCGCCTCCTCCCTGCATATAGGGCGGGTTCACGGTGACCACGTCAAAGGTGGAAGCCCCGAAAAGACTGATGGCCTCCCGGATGTCTCCGTTTACGATCCGGATCCGCTCTTCCTCGCGGTTCAGCTTTACGCTTCTCGCTGCCATATCCGCCATATCCGGCTGGATCTCCAGCCCGGTAAACTGTTTTCCTTTTCCCTTTGCACACAGTAAAATGGGAATGATCCCGGTTCCGCATCCAAGGTCACAGACCAGATCCTCTCCGGGATGATACTCTGCAAAATCGGTCAGGAGGACCGCATCGATCCCGAAACAGAACTTCTTCGGATGCTGTATGATCCGGTATCCGTCCCGCTGCAGATCGTCGATCCGCTCTCCTTCCCTTAAGAGGGAAGCATCTTCTGTATTCATCCGCTCTCCTCATGATAAACCCTCCGGGGCATCACCCGCTGCCTGACGCAGCGCACGGCAATGCCTTTCCTTCAGGGTGTTTTACTCATCGTCGATCTTGGAGTGCTGTTCGTTCTGCTCCAGCTCCTCCAGAAGCTCCAACTCTTCCTCTTCGTTTCTGGGCTTTCTGTCTCTCCGGTCACGCCGTTCCTTCCGCCCTTCACGTTCCTTTTTCTCTTTTCCGCCGCCGCTTCCGCCTTCCGCCTCTTCGCCGTCATTTTTCGTATCTTCCCGACGAGGGCGTCTCTGCTTATACTTCAGTTCCTTTGCGGCGTAATCTCTGAGCTCCCGTTCCTCATCCTGGCCCTCGGCTCCCTCGGTGATGGTCACCAGAACCTTGACCGTTTCCTTGAAAATGTTGATGCTGGTTACGGTTCCCTTCAGCCCCTCGGGAGTGGTCACCACTTCCC
>JAGACB010000128.1 GCA_017614345.1 Lachnospiraceae bacterium | reverse complement strand
TTCAAACGAATGCTCTCCCTCCGGGATCACAAGGCCCATGTGACGATAGTTGGTTCTGATGATATCCGTTTTCTCACCGTCAACATACGCAGTCCATCCCTCAATGCAGGGGAAAGCCAGTACCAGGATCTTATCCTTCGAAAGACTGATCCTGCCGCTGATCCGGTTCGTGTCAATTGTCAATTCCTTTGCTGTCTCTTCTTTGTAACGATCAAATCATTCCCGGTAATCGGAAACCGGATCACAGGTGATCCTGATATCATCAAAGGAATAATATCCTTTCTTCGTGAACATCAGCGCCACTTCGTTGCATGCCTCTTTTTCCAGCTCTAAATACCCCGAAAACCGATTCATCCCATTATAGTATCGATATTCATCCGTTTCGATCTCGTATGAGATCTGACTGTGCTCAGTACCGAGAAACAGCCTGGCTTTCGTGTTTTCTCTCCATGTCCAGACACTGTCTTTCGTCTTACGATCATCATAATATCGGATCCCAAGGAGTTGAACATATATTTCGCTATTCGGAACGGTTTCTGTTTCCAGAGTCAGAACCGCGCCCGGTTCTGTCACATGAAGGGTACCGTCGTTGATCAATTCCATTCCGTCTCCAAGTGACACCTGATACGGAACAGATACACTGCCGGAAAGGATATTTTGGCACTGTTCATCATTCAGTTCCTTCGGCAATATAGCGTTTGCGTTATGTTGTCCAAGGATCAAAGCATGTTTCATAAGCTCGTCCAGTCCCGCAGGAGTCACCTCGGACACACGTTCTTCCGAAACCCACTGATCTGAAGTGTATCCCACAGGAAGATAATTGGTATTTCGTGAAAGATATATCGTTTCTCCGTTTTCGGATTCATAAGCCCCCGTTTTCTCAAAACCGTAAGGAGGTCTTATTTCTTCTTTTGAAAGATAATACAGTACGGAATCCGTCCCCATAAGCACAGGGCGCCTGTCATAGCCGTAAAAGCTGGCAGCTTCTATACTTCTGAGTCCGGCATGATAACGGAGATCCGTCAATCCCGGATCGGAAAGGGACCAGAAGTATTCTGTTTGAGACACTCCGAAGCCGATATCATTGACCGTTGCCTCAAAATCCGAACAGGAATACCGAGTCAAAGGTTCCTCTTCTTTTTCCGTAAGCCAAAGAGCTGTTTCTGTCGTCGGTTTGATCTCCTCTTTCAGAGCCTTCAGAGAAACAGTTTCATCCCCTATACTATAAAGAAAATTCAATTCATATCCGTAAAACGCACTGCTTGCGATCACTCCGCCAAGGATCAATGCAGCCTGCAGGTATTTCTTTTTATCGATGATCACCCGTTTCCCAAACCAAAGTGCAGTCACGCAAGCTGAACCGAAGATCAGATGGTAATTGTCACGAACCCCGAGCATAAAGGTCAGGTAGATCAGGGAAAAGATCATATAATACAGATCAAAGATTGCAGGTTCTTTGATCCTGACAACCTTTTTCACCCCCTCAAATATGTGCAGTTTGTACACAACAGCATAATACAAACCATACAGAATCATCAAAGCGATCCATGTCGAGCCCACATCCCTCCACATGTTCCAATGATCATCCGGTATTATTCTTGTAAAATAATCCGTATATGTCCTGCCCATACAGAACACGATAGCCGTCAGGAACACCGGTATCCCCAAATGGGAATAATCGTTTTTGACTGCGGATCCCGATTCCGTTTTCAAGAACAGAAATGCAGCAAGCAGGCACACTGCAAAGCTCCAGCGATTGGCGGTATAGCTCATGCCGTTAAAGAACTGTCCGAAAAACGGGAACAACAGGAACAAAAGTACCATGATCATAAAAATCCAGGCGCAATCGATCTTATTCTTCCATTTTCGAGAGAATAATGTAAGCAATGCACAGGCCGGAAGTAATCCGATCCCCACTGCAGATACATACTGATCGGTATAGAATCCGTCTAAGATCAATGAAGGAAGAGTCAGATAATAATCCGGATCATAGATCAGGTGGAAGGCGTAATCCGTATGAAGTCGGGAATCCCCGGTAAATGCAAAAAACACCGGAAGAAGGATCACGGAAGAAACCAGCGCAGCAATGATCGCATAGATCAGAAGAGTCAGCAGGTTCTTCAGGATCTTTTGAACATTCCGAAACATCATAATGCAGCGGACCGCACAATATATGATTGTTAAAAGCGCCACAACATAGAGATAATAAAAGTTTGAAAGAGCAGCACCACTCACTGCCAGAATATACGGCACCGGGCTCTCCTTTTTCATCACTTTTTCCGCTCCGCCGAGGATCAACGGAAAAAAGATCAGTGGTAAGATAAAATTCGGATATGCAATGGTATAAAAAACCGCATAAAAAGAAAATGCATAAGCAAGAGAAGCCGCAAGAAGGATCCGATCCTTCCGATATCCCAATTTGGTCCCGAACCAGGCAAACGCAAGTCCGGATAAAAAAAGTCGCAGGATCTGGAGTCCCCCGAAAAACCAGGTGATCTTGTCAGGAGGTACAAAAACAGATAAAAGAGTCAGAGGTTCTCCAATACAATAATAATGTAGCGTACGGATAATATCCTGCCCCTCCGCAATGGATACATCCCACATGGGGATTTCGAATCTCCCGTGAAATACATTTCCCACGATAGTCCGAAGCCACTCCGAGTAATAGTGAAGCGCCGGAAGATACTGCATCCCACCGTCTCCCCCATCCGTAACGAGACTGCTTCCCTTTACAAGCGACAATCCGTAAACACAAAAGAAACAGATCAGGAACAAAAGAGTATAGATCCCGACAAATCGAAGAACGCTCCACTCGCCTGCATTATTCGACCAAGCAGATCGATCCAAGACCCGGGAACCCTTTTTATCTTCATTTTCTTGTTGTGATCCTTTATTTGTCTCTGCGTCTTTATTTTCCATCTTGATCCTCCTGACAGGAAACAGTCCTTTTTCCGACAGCTAAATAACTAGCGCCATCCTACGACCGGCCTTATCTGCAAAAAACTTCCGGGCAAGTATCCTGTTTCCAAACACACTTGCTCCGGAAGTCTTATCCAATTCTCATTATATCCGCCGGTTCATCTCATCAGGCACCAAAAGCCGATCAAACCAGAACCTTCTTCTCCATAGCCGCAGGATCCTGAGCAAAGGAGATCGCGGTGGTACCGGAGATTCTTCTCGCACTGTACAGTTCATACAGGGAATCATCCATGGTGATCATACCGTTTCTCTTATTGGTCTGGATAATGGAAGGGATCATGTGAACCTTCTGCTCACGGATCAGGTTCTTGATACCGGAGTTAGCATGCATAACCTCGAACGCTGCAACTCGTCCGGTTCCTTCTGCGTTGGGCATCAGCTGCTGGGAGATAACGCACTCCAAAACGGATGCCAGCTGGATACGGATCTGCTGCTGCTGATGAGGAGGGAATACGTCGATTACACGGTCGATGGTAGGTGCAGCACCAATGGTGTGCAGAGTGGAGAATACAAGGTGACCGGTCTCGGCTGCGGTAATAGCAGTCGCGATGGTCTCGTTATCACGCATCTCACCGACGAGGATTACGTCAGGGTCCTGACGAAGAGCAGCACGAAGTGCGCCTGCGAAGGACTTGGAATCGTGACCGATCTCACGCTGGTTAACCATGGACTTATTGTGCTTGTGAAGGTACTCGATCGGGTCCTCCAGCGTGATGATGTGCTGCTTATGCTTCTTATTGATAACGTCAATGATGGAAGCAAGGGTAGTGGACTTACCGGAACCTGTAGGACCGGTTACCAGAACCAGACCACGCTTACGGTTTGCAAGGTCTACTACAGAGTCATTCAGACCCAGCTGTTCAGGCTTCGGGATAACATCGGAGATCAGACGGATCGCGCAGGCAAACGCACTTCTCTGCAGATATACGTTTACACGACAACGTCCTACGCTCTTTAAGGAGTAGGAGAAGTCCACTTCACCGAACTGCTTCAGAGTCGCCTTGTGGTGGTCTGTCAGCATGGGTTCGATGGTCTTCTTGGTCAGTTCCGGTGTCAACATGTCGGCATCCGCCATAAGAAGTGCGCCGTTTACACGCATCATTACGGGGAGACCGGCGGTGATATGGATATCCGACGCTCTTCTCTGGTAAGCCATCTCAATGGCCTGGTCAATTGTTAACATAAGATTTTCCTCCTGAATTCTTATATTATGGAACGATAGATCCTATTTTTCTTTTCGTTCGTTTATTCCAACAGAAACATAGAGTTCTGTTTTGTCCTGAAAGTATCCCGGATCACTCGAGGGTGATTCGGATCATGTCGCTGTAGGATGTTACTCCCTCCAGAACCAGACGGCTGGCACTCATCTTCAGTGTGTGCATACCTTCCATCAGCGCAAGCTCCTTGATCTCATCCGCACCGGCGCCTCTTGCGATCAGCTGGCGAAGGTTCGGGGACATCTCAAGGATCTCATAAACACCGATACGTCCTTTATAACCGGGTCCGTTACATGCCGGGCAGCCTGCAGGATCATAGATCACAACATCGCCGGAAGCTTCCAGCATACGCTTCTCGATCTCTGTTGCCTGGCGTCCCTTTCTGCACTCCTTGCAAAGACGTCTTACCAGACGCTGTGCAATGATACCGATTACAGAGTCCGCAATCAGGTAGGACTCGATTCCCATATCCTCCAGACGGGTTACCGTAGATGATGCGGAGTTGGTATGGAGGGTACTTACAACCAAGTGACCGGTGATGGACGCCTGAACGGCGATACCGGCTGTTTCACCGTCTCGGATCTCACCGATCATGATGATATCCGGGTCCTGACGCAGAATAGAACGCAGGGCGGATGCGAAGGTAAGATCAGCCTTAGGGTTAACGTGTACCTGATTGATACCGTCGATATTTGCCTCGACAGGGTCCTCGACGGTGATGATGTTTACATTTTCCTTATTCAGCTCGGAAAGAGCCGTATAAA
The DNA here is from genome assembly GCA_017614345.1 of Lachnospiraceae bacterium. Lineage (GTDB taxonomy): Bacteria > Bacillota > Clostridia > Lachnospirales > Lachnospiraceae > JAGACB01. The sequence continues at coordinate 22,359 of JAGACB010000128.1, read as the reverse complement.
GGGTGGTAGACTTACCGGAACCGGTAGGGCCGGTTACCAGGATGATACCATGAGGATGTGCCAGAAGTCGGTCAAAACGTTCCATCTCCTCCGGTCCGAAACCGAGGACACTCTTCTCTCGCTTCAACTGCTTCTTGGCCGCAAGTCTCATAACGCACTTCTCACCGTAAACGGTGGGAAGCATGGAAACACGGATATCGTACTCGGTACGGTCTACTACCTGAGTGATACGACCGTCCTGAGGTTTTCTCTTCTCAGAGATATCCATTCCGCCGATGATCTTAAGACGGGCGATCAGTGCGGGCAGAAGGGAAATATCATAATTCATACGTTCATAGAGGTCACCATCGATACGGTAGCGGACACGCACCGTACGCTCAAGAGCCTCGATATGAATATCGGATGCTCCCTGACGGGCTGCCTGTTCGATCATGGTCTTAACCAAAAGAACGATAGGGGAGTTGTCAACTTCGGAGTCGCCGCCGCCTTCCGTTTCTTCGATCTCAGCCAGCTTCTCACTACGTTCCTGCTGATATGCCTCAGCCGCAGCGTTCGCTTCCTGATTACCGAAGAACTTATCGAGCATGTTACTGATCTCGGAAGTAGTTGCGATACAGGGCTCGATCTCATAGCCGGTTACCATGGCAAGGTCATCCTGTGCGATCATATCCATAGGATCCGCCATAGCGACCTTCAGCATCATGTTCGGTGTAAAACCGATGGGGATACAGTTATACCTTCTGAGCATCTCACCCTTGACCAGGTTGACGATCTCTTCGGGAACTTCCAAACCGGCCAGCTTTACCAGTTCCAGACCCATCTGTCTCTGAAGAGACTGTGCGATCTGGATCTCGGTACACATACCGGATTCGATCAATACTTCACCGAGTCGCTTACCCTGGGCTCTCTGAAGGGCCAGAGCGCTTTCCAGCTGTTCTTCTGTCAGGATCTCCTGACTGACCAGGATATCACCCAGTCTTAACTTTCTTCTACCAAACTCAGCCAACTTAACGTTTCCTCCCAACTACCCCGGAGAACCATCCGAAACGGATCAATCATCCTTATTCCCCGTTAAAAATCAGGCAGGGACACACTCCGGGCAATCTATATCATATTGTACTCTTTCAAGGCTTTTCTGTCAAACATTTTTGTAAGAAAAACGAGGGGATTTTGTAAGAAATCAGATTTATAAACGCCACCGGAGTCCGTACCCCGATGGCGTCAGATCATTATTTCTTCGCATAATACCCGAACTCATACCCCTGAGCTCTGGCGTTGTCGATAAAGTCTCCCAGGATCTCGGTATTGGTCTCGGATACCGCATGGAGCAGGTAGACAGCACCGGGATGGAGCTGGTTGGTAACCCTCTGCAGACTTACTGCCTGATCAGGCTGATTGTTCTGATCCCAATCCTTGTGGGCAAAGCCCCAGAATACGCTTTCATAGCCGAGGGACTGCACAAGAGCCAGACTCTGTTCGCTGAAGGCGCCCTCCGGATAACGGAACAGGTACATCTCGTAGCCGAAATTGTCCTTCACATAGTTGTGAACACGCATGATATCTTCCTGAGTGAAATCCATTCCGTACTGAGGAATGCCGCCGGAAGGATGAGAATCCGTGTGATTTCCCACCACATGACCTTCCTTGATCATCCGCTCCACCAGGTCCGGATTCTTCTTGATGAAATCATAGGTGCAGAAAAATGTTGCCTTCACATTCTTTTCCTTCAGCACATCCAGGATCTTCGGGGTGTAACCGCCTTCATAACCCTCATCCATGGTCAGGTAAATGACATTGGTATTCTCGCGGATGAATGTGGCATTGTACTTTCCGTAAAGTCTCTGATAATACAGGCAGCCGTTGGGACGGTTGAACTCATCACGGTCATCCGTAACATAGCCCCAGGGAATGGTATCATTGGGAAGGGCTGACATGGCAGCACGATCCAGGACCGGTCCGCTCACAAACAGAGGGGCTTCCTTGGCAAGTTGTTCTTCCGAAGCAACATGAGCAGTGCCTTCCGGCTTCGGAGCCTTGGTAGGGGCAGGAGTCTCTGTAGGCTTTGCTTCCTTGGTAGGTTCCGGTTTATCCGTGGGCTCCGCCGTCTTTGTCGGAGTCGGAGTTCCGGAAAGTTCTTTATCCTTGGGATCCTTGGCAGGCTCCGCTTCCTTCGTGGGTTTCGGGCTCTTGGTAGACTCCGGTGCTTTGGTCGGTGTGGGCGCCACACCCGGAACTCCAACCGGAACAGGGGTCGGGATCTTCTGATCTGCAATGGGGGAGGAACCGATCGTAAGATCGGAGGCATCCTCATCCGAATCTGCAAGATATCTGGTCTTTACATAAGCCGTTCTTCCGTTATAAGAGATCCTGGACCAGGTGGTCTCATAACCGTCTCTGGCAACCACATCTCCCTTTAACAGAAGACCGATCACAGGTGCATCATCCCGGGGTTCCGAATGGATATTGGCGTTTCCGATGGACTCTGCATTGCCCTGAACATTGGCAAACATCACCTGAGGACCTGCAGGTACAATGGGTGCCGGAGTTGTTTCCGGTTCCTCAGTCTGAGGCTCCTGTGTTGTTTCTGCAGGAGTCTCCTCAGGGGTCTGAGCATTCGGATCCTGAGTCTGACTTTCGTTTTCTTTATTCTCCTCAGTTTCCGTCTCACCCAAATGCTTTGCCACATTTGCGATCTCATGGAGATCATCGATCCGTTCCTGAGAACAGCCTGTGGAAAGCAGGGATGCGCCGATGGCCAGGGGAAGGACCAGACAGACGGTCGGGATCAGGTATTTCCTTTTTTTCATTTAAACTACCTCTTTTATAATTCCACCAAACAGAAAGAAAACCGGCGGCGGATCTCTCCGCCGCCGATATATTCAATTTTGATCACTTCTTCGGTCTGCGAAGGAAGCTGGGAACCTCTACAGAGCTCTTCTCTACGGAAGACTGGATCCGGCTGGGCTCTCTGGAAGGCTGAGGCTGCTGAGGTCTCTGAGGAGCGGCATAGGTCTGCTCCGGAGCCTTCGGCTGTGTACCGTAAGCTACAGGTTCGGAAGCTGCAGGCTGTGCTGCAGTTCTCTGCTGAGGCTGTGCGGGTGCTGTTCCCTGGCTTCTCTGTGCACCGGAAGCCTGAGGCTTGGGCGGTGTACGGAAGTTTGCCATTACATTACGCTGATTGGTAGAGGATACATCCTCGATACCGGTTGCGATAACGGTAATGGATACACGGTCGGACTGATCGGTACTGTAGTTGGTACCAAAGATGATATTTGCCTCCTGGCCGGCCAGTTCCTGAACCACATTAACTGCCTCGTAGATCTCAGGCAGGCTGACATCACCGCAGATATAGATCAGAACATCAGATGCTCCGTCAATGTTTGTTTCAAGCAGCGGGTTGGAAATAGCCAGTCGGATTGCTTCCTCTGCCTTGTTATCTCCGCTTGCCTCACCGATACCGATATGAGCCACACCCTTGTCCTTCATTACGGTGGTAACATCCGCAAAGTCAAGGTTAATGGTTCCTACGCTGTTGATCATCTCGGTAATGCCCTGAACGGTCTGCTGCAGAACCTGATCTGCCTTGTGCAGAGCCTCCGGCATAGGTGTCCGGCGATCAACGATCTCATAAAGTCTGTCGTTGGGGATCACGATCAGGGTATCAACTGCATCCTTCAGTCTTTCGATACCGGAGATCGCATTGTTCATACGAACTCTTCCTTCAAACATAAAGGGCTTGCTCACTACGCCTACGGTCAGGATGCCTGCATCCTTTGCAAGCTTTGCGATGACGGGAGTAGCACCGGTTCCGGTACCGCCGCCCATACCGCAGGTAACGATCACCATATCCGCACCTGCCATGGCTTCCATGAGTTCTTCAGCACTTTCTTCGGCTGCCTTAGCACCGATCTCGGGCTTAGCGCCTGCGCCCAGTCCCTTGGTCAGCTTCTCGCCGATCTGAATGGTTCTGGGAGCCTTGCAGATATCAAGAACCTGCTTATCTGTATTTACTCCGATAAATTCCACACCAACCATGTCTTCGTCGATCATGCGGTTAACGGCATTGTTTCCTGCGCCGCCCACACCGATCACAACGATCCTCTGGATGTTCTGTTCCTCACTCAACTTAATCTCAAGCACGAGCTTTTCCTCCTTAAGCTTATCTGCAACCAACCGTTCAAACACGAACGGCGATCATACACTCTCCTGTATAATATAGGTTATTTTGGTGAAAAAGGCAATAATCATTTTGGGATTTTTTCAAAAATCGGCAATTTTTTTGTTATTCCGCGGGAGTATTCTCATCCACGGGGACATTCTCCGCCGCAGGCTCATTTCCCGCTTCCGGATTGTTTTCTGCTGCAGGTTCATTTCCTGCTTCGGGATTATTCTCTGTCGCAGGAGGTGTTTCTGTTTCCGGCTCCTCCTCAGACTTCTTCCCGGACCCCTTAGCCTCGCCGTCCTTCTTGAACAGATACTTCGGGTCGTAAGAATTGGGATTGTAATCATCCAGGTAAAGTGTTCCGCTCAGGTCCTTTAACTTCGGTAGAATATCGGAAAGCAGCAGGACCTTATCCTGCATATACTCCGGAGCACCCATGTACACACGGACCGTATCCGGATCCGAAAGATAAAGGGTCGCATTCAGTTCCGAATCGTAGACCGTCCGCTCCACCTTGATGTTATTAACCTCAATGAGCTGCATCAGGTTCATCAGGTAGGTAAATACCTTCGGATCCTCCACGGGAAGCGGCTGCATCATGGCCACATGGCCGAACTCCAGGCCGTAGACCACGGGAACGTTGGTATAGTGCTTACTGCTGCTTTCCTGGATCACGCCTTCCCGGTCAAAATACATGTAATGATCCATGTAAACAAAGCAGCCCACGATGGTCTTTTCATAGACCGTGACCTGCGCCGTCTTAAAATCCAGTGCCTCCAGCTCGTACCGTTCCAGAAGAGGAGCACGTTTTTCCGCAACACGGCCCGTCAGGATCCGCCAGTAAAGCGTATCCTTGTCCGTTTCAAAGATCATATCCCGGATCTCTTCCTCCGTATAGATCTCATTTCCCAGGACAATGAGATTGCTCACATGGAGACGTGACACATACCGCACCGTGAAAGCAAGGGTTGCTGCAAGCAAAATAATAAGGAGGAGCCTGAGCCAGTATTTTTTTATGAATTTCACGGCAGGTCCTCCTTATAATATACAATTTAAATCAGTTTAAAACTTGATCTGCTTCGACACGTTCAGAGCAATGCCGATCTCCGACATGAGCAGCACCAGGGCGGTACCGCCGGAGCTGATGAAGGGCAGACCGATACCGGTGTTGGGCATCATGGAAGTTGCCACCGCAATGTTGAACAGTACCTGAAGAGATACATGGGCAATGATGCCGATCACGAGGTAAGAACCCACACGATCCTTTGCGTTGATGGCGATCACGCAGAGACGCCAGATCAGCAGAGAGAACAGGATCACAACGAGAAGGGCTCCGAAGAGTCCCAGTTCCTCGCAGATGATGGCAAAGATCATATCATTCTGTGCCTCAGGCAGATATCCGAGTTTCTGGATACTCTGACCCAAACCTTTTCCGGTCAGACCGCCGGAGGCGATGCCGTAAAGACTCTGGATGGTCTGGAAGCCTTCATCATCCGCATAAAGGAAAGGATGAAGCCAGGCGTTGATACGATCCATCTGATAGGGCTCCAGGATCTTTTCCAGGATCCCGAACTTGTACGCACCAACGACGCCGAGGATCCCGGCACCTCCGCATACAAAGAAGGCCCAGCCGTGGTCCGCAGCCACATAAAACATTACCATACCGATCATGAAGATCGTGATACCGGAGCTCAAGTTTCCTTTTACAATAAGGAAGGTAGGAACTCCGATAAATACCATGGTGATCACGATCCGAAGGAGCAATACCAGCAAAGCCCTGATCTTCGGATGTTTGGTATCCTCAGTTGACCAGAAGTTCTCCCAGCCGGTGATGAACTTCTCCCACTTGTCATAGGTCTGAGGCTTCACGTTCATTGCATTTTCCAGGAAGCCCAGGATCTTATCACCGAGCCAGGTATGCACGGTGATTCCGTCGATCCGGTTCCGGTATTTTTCGATCCTCGCCATAGGCTTTCGTTTCGCATACAAGTGCGAGAACAAAAGCGGCAGGAAAGTGATCAGCGAGATTTTTACTACCTCCGCAGGCTGAAGGGTTGCAAAGTAGAAATCCAGCCAGCGGACTTCACCGTTTCTTTCGATTCCCAGCGGTGTCCACAACAACAGTGTCAGGACAATGCCCGCAAAATAAATGACAGGTGACAGTTTTACCATCCAGTGGTAATCGAACAAGGATACGACGATCAGCACTGCAAAGCCGGCTACCACATAAATCGCCTGATGGAGCATGGTGGAATATTCACTTGTTTTCTTCACCACCACATCCGTGTAGGAGGTTGTGGAATACAGCATGACCAGACCGAAGGCACACAGGCAGAATACCAGGAACAGAATGGTAAAGTCAAAGTAGCTCTTCTTCCATTTTTCCTGTTCCTTCGGATCCGTCCGGTCCAGGGTATAACTCTCACTGTTGGAGAACTTTGCTCTTAAGGCACCGCCGTCGAAGCCGAAGCTTCTCGTACGGATGTCCATATTCTTTCTGCGCTCCGCCTTCTTGCGATCGCGCTCTTCACTTCTTCTTACGTCATCGTTGGCAGATCTCCGGGAACGACTGCTGAAGCGATCATCCCTGGAATTACCGGTCCGACTGTTCGAATTTCTTTCATCCCTGCTGTTTCCGGAGCGGATGGAACGTGTGGACCGGATGCTTCTCGATCCTCCGTGAGCAGAGGGCCTTCCGGAAGTGATCTGCGTTACCTGTTCCTCCCGGCTGTATCCGCTTCCGCGGTTTCTTCCCGCCGAACTTCTCGTCCGGCCCCGATCCTGGTCAGAGGAGGACCTTGATGTTCTGGATGTCGATGTTCTCGAGGTTGATGTTCTGGAGGTTGAATTCCTTCCGGATTCATTTCCCCGGATCACTGTTCTGCCGGAGCGTGACGAACCGGTATCTCTTCCGCCGCGGCTTGATTCTGTATTTCTGCCAAAACGGCTCGAACCTGTTCCTCTTCCTTCTCGGGTACTTTCCCCCTCTTCCGTCCCCGGTCTTCTGCGGCGTGATCCGCCGAAGATCTTGGTATCGCCGGAATTCCCGGAAGATCCGTATCCGCCGTTTCCGTTATTTCCGTTAAAATCATCTCCGTTCACTTGTCTCATCCCTCCTTTCTGTCAGGATATATTGTTTTGACTACGATTTCTGCTCTTTTCGAGTTTTCCGTAGTCTCGGATTTTCTTTATCATATCGTGAGATCGTTGCCCGACTACGATTTTGGCTTTCTCGTCACTTTCCGTAGTCGTCCTCAAAAACGAAGGCATCTTCAACACAAAGCGCCATTTCAAGGAACTCTTCACGCCTCAAGACATTGCGTTACCGGGCACCTTTGCGTCTTAAATACAATACGCCACAAGGCACAGAAGAATTGTCACAATCGTGAATACCGCAACCACTCTGGTCTCGGACCAGCCACCCAGTTCGAAGTGGTGATGGATGGGAGCCATACGGAAGATTCGCTTGCCGCCGGTCTTCTTGAAGTAGGTTACCTGGATGATCACAGAGAGAACCTCAGCCATATAGATGAAGCCCACCAGGATCAGGTAAATGGGTTGCTTCAGGTACAGTGCCATGGCACCGACATAAGCACCCAGCGACAGCGAACCGGTATCTCCCATGAACACCTTGGCCGGATGCACATTAAACAAAAGGAAGCCCAGCAGTGCACCGAAAACCGCCGCACTCAAAGGAGCCACTCCCGGATCTTTGAGCAGCGCGATCAAAGTAAAGTAAACCGCAACCGCGGCAGTAACACTGGAGCACAGGCCGTCCAGGCCGTCACAGAAGTTAACACCGTTGTCCGTTCCGATCAGAACAAACATTGCAAAGGGAATGTAGAACCACCAGAAGTCCACTTCCATTCCGACAACCGGGATCAGAACCTTACTTCCGCAGCCCGATGCCGCCATCACGTACCAGATAAAAAGTCCGGAAAATACGAACTGCAGGCCCATCTTCTGCCAGGGCTTCAGTCCCTCGGATTGCTTCTTTACTACCTTTAAAAAGTCATCCAGGAAACCAACCAGGCCGAAGCCCAGGGTGATCAGAAGGATGGGGAACATTTTCCAGGACAATGTTTCCGATCCCAGGATCATATTCTTGGCCCAGATCACAACCACCGCTATGCTGATGGCGATCAGGAACATAATGCCGCCCATGGTGGGGGTTCCGGATTTGGCCTTGTGTGCCTCCGGTCCTTCCTCACGGATCTGCTGCCCGAATTTCAGTTTATGAAGCATCGGGATCATCACAGGTCCCAACGCTGCACTGATCCCAAAAGCGATCAATACAGATAATATCACATCCAAAACTTCTCCGGACACAGTAAGCATGGTTCAGTCACATTCCTTTTTTCTCGGCTTTCGCCTGTTATTATAGATTATTCTGCAGGTCATTCCTGTGCAGGCTGCTCAGGGGCAGGTTCTGCAGGTTGCTCCGCAGGTTGTTCAGCGGGCTGTTCTGCCGGTTGCTCCGCAGGTTGTTCTGCAGGCTGTTCAGCGGGCTGTTCTGCCGGTTGTTCTGCAGGTTGTTCTACCGGTTGTTCTGCAGGCTGTTCAGGATTACCGGGGTTCTCGGGATTCTCGGGATTTTCAGGATTTTCAGGATTTTCCTGATTTTCCTCTTCTCCGTTATCCTCTACAATGATGCCCACATCATATTCGTCGATATGATAAGGATTCTTTTCGGTGTAGACTTCATCGTTCACGGTGTAGCCTTCCAGGTCAGTCTCATCGAAGGGGATATTCAGATAAGGAAGGATGTCCAGCCAGATCTCTCTAGCCAGGTACTGAGCCTGAGCGGAGGAGGACTGGTCGGGAACGTTGGGAACGTCGATAACGCAGTACAGAAGGTATTCCGGATCCTCCAGAGTCGTGAAGCTGATAAATGAGATCACGTACTTCTGCTCGGAACGGGGAAGCTTCTCTCCTGCACCGGTCTTGCCGCCGATGCTGTATCCGCGAAGGTCGCAGAGGCCGCCGGTACCGTTGGAAACAACGGTTCCCAGCATCTCTACCATCGCTTCGCTGGTCTCGCGGCTCAGTACCTGACGGGCAGTGACTGCATCCTTACGATCCATGAGAGCACCGTCTGCCGTACGGACTTCCTTCACCACGTGAGGCTGGATGTAGTAGCCGCCGTTGATGATGGATGCATAGGCAGATGCCATCTGGATCATGGTTACGTTATAGTTCTGGCCGAAGGCGTTGCAGGCCAGGTCCAGATCTGTCATATCTTCCTCTTTAAAATAGAGGCCGTCACAGGTGGATTCTCCGGGAAGATCGATCCCGGTAGCCTGACCGATTCCGAACAGATGCTGATATTCGGTAAATATATGCGGACCGATCTTCCAGCCCACCTGCATCAGAACGTCGTTACAGGACTCATCCAGACCTTCGGTAACCGTCAGGTCGCCGTGGCCTTCACGGATGTGACAGCGGATCTTGTAGCCACCTAACTGCTTGTAGCCCACACAATAATAATGATCATCGGGTTCGATGATATTTTCCTCGAGGCCCGCAGAGATGGTCAATGACTTTCCGGTGGAACCGGGCTCGTAGGTATCGGAGATACAGAAGTTTCTCCAAAGCTTATTCAGAGCCTCATCCCGCTCTTCATCCGTCATGCCTGCAAGTTCTTTTTCATCATAAAAACCTTCAAGGTTTCTGGGATCGTTCAAGTTATAGCTGCCGGAGCTGGCCATGGAAAGGATCTCACCGTTGTTGGGATTCATCAGGATCACGCCCACATTGTCTGCGCCCACCTGCTCCATGTATGCGGCAATATCCGACTCGATGGTCTTCTGAAGCGCCATGTCAATGGTGGAAACGATGTTGCAGCCGTTCTCCGCCTGATAAACATTTCTCTCAAGGACACCCTGCTCGTTGTAGTAGCTGGTGATACGGCCGTTGGTTCCGGTCAGATAGTCGTTGTAGGAATTCTCGATCCCCCAAAGTCCGTCCTCGCCGCCGGCATCACAGAAGCCGATCACACGACAGGCCAGTTCATCAAAAGGATAAATGCGGTCGTAGGCCGTCTCAAAGGAGATCCCCCGGATCTTCGCCTTAGCCTCGGCAAGCGTTTCCAGAGCCTCGCCGGAATCTTCATAAACCAGCTGAAGTTCCTTCTTTTCTTCTTTATCTTTATTCTTATCCTTATTTAATGCATTCCGGAACTTTTTCGTGAAGTAATTGATAATCTTCTTTACGCCGGTGGAATCATCCTGTTCCTCTTCAGCAACACTTCCCTTGAGTTCCTTCAGATATTTTCCGTTGTTGAATTTGGTGATAAAGTCCTCAAGCTCCACTCTCTGCTCGTAGGTCAGATATACATACTCTCTCTGATCCTCCGTTCCCACATCATAACGAAGGTAGGTCTTCTGCTTATTCTCGGAAGACTCTACCGTTGCCCGGAACCCCTCGGCATCCAGGTCCAGGATGTGCTCCAGGGCATACGCAGTTGCGGCCCTGTTTTTAGCGGAGCTTAACTCCGTGGGCGCCAGGATCAGCAGATATTTCGGTCGGGAGGTTGCGATAAGGGCACCGTTCCGGTCGACAATGTTCCCCCGCTTTGCCTGCAGGGTCTCATTGGAATAGGTGTAGTTGGAAAGAACTCTTGAAGAGTATTCCGCCTGATTGGGCAGAATACGAAAAACAATATTGAAAATTAATACAAAGAAAGCAATCGCCACAAAAGTTACAAAAATCATCACGCGCTTCTTTTTGGACTTCGCGATCCGACCTGCGGCGTATTGCTTAGAAGGCCTCGGTTCCCCGATATTTTTTTCACGCCCGCCTCTTCCGCCCGAAGACGGAAGAGATCTGGTATGTCTGTTCTGACTCATTTTTCCTCAATCCTTTTTCTTAGGCTCTTTCAAACCGGGAAAATGTTCTTTCCTCCGGAGGAACCCGGAAGAAATCACTTTTCAGCCTGAGGAATCTCATCATACTGGTAGGAATATTCTCCGTTGGAGGTTTCGAAGGTACGCACCTGATCACCGGAAACCATCTTCATTCCGAGAACATTGGTAGCCATGTCATAAACATAAGCATAGTCTGTTCCCTTTGTGATGGCAGCTTCAAAATTGATATTTTCCTCACGCTGAGCTTCCAGCTGCTTTTCCTGTGCCGCAACCGTCTTGGTTCTGGTCAACATCTCATTGTTCAGCTTCAGATAGCCGAAGCAAAGATATACGACTGCTGCGATGGCAAATCCCAGGAAAATGGCAGAAGGCAGATTCATGGGAAGATGACGCTCAATACGTCTTCTCTCCTGTGCCTCATTGGTAGACTCCACATTACCGGGGATCATTTCAGGATCCATCACTCTGACTGCGGAACCTTCATAAATGGAAAGATCCCTTCTGGGGCGACGGACACGTCTGGAATTTTCAACATTGCTATTATAACTGTTTTTTCTGTCGTTTGCAATTGTTCTTGTGCTTCTCTGTGCATAAATTTCTTCTGATCCGAAACGTGACATGTTCATTTCTCCTTTTCTCTCATCATTATTATCCATTGTTATGCTGAAACAGCGATGTTTTTGAAATGCTTTCAGGTATTGGAGTAACTCAAATGTATCTCATTGAGATATTAGTTTATAAGCTCATTGAGCCAACCTTTGAGTAACATTAATACCAAAATCTTCTCTTTTCAATTTCACTCTGCGTTCAAAATCGATCATTTTTGAAATCTTCTGTTTTTCTTTTTTGATCGATTTTGTTTTTCCTTCAAATTATTGCTCAGCTCGTATTATGATCTTTCAAACACCCTGAGTTTTGCACTGGCCGATCTGGGGTTCTGTTCCAGTTCTTCCGGACTCGGTAAAATTGCTTTCCGGGTGATCACCTTACCTTTACTCTTTTTCCCGCAGACACAGACCGGAAAATCCGGAGGACAGGTACAGGGGTTCTCAGCATCCCGGAAGGTCTGCTTTACCATCCGGTCTTCCAAAGAGTGGAAGGTGATGATTGCGAAGCGGCCGCCGGGATTCAGGTGATCGATCACGCTGTCCAAGGCTTCTCCCAGAACTTCCAGTTCCCGGTTACATTCGATCCGGATGGCCTGAAAGGTTCTCTTGGAAGGATGTCCTCCCTTCTCTCTCACCTTTGCCGGAATCGCTGCCTTAATGGCATCCGTCAGTTCAAAGGTGGTTTCAATGGGCTTTTCATTTCTTCTTTTAACTATGTGCTTTGCAATGTTCTTTGCGAAAGGATCTTCTCCGTAATCCCGAATGATCCGGTACAGTTCCTGTTCACTGTAGTTGTTGACGATATCTCTTGCACTTAAGGTCTGTCTCTGATCCATCCTCATATCAAGGGGAGCATCAAAGCGATAGGAAAAACCTCTGTCCTCCTGATCGAACTGGTAGGAGGAAACTCCTAAGTCAAGGAGCATACCGTCTATCTTTTCAATCCCCATCCCGGTCAGGATCGGGATCACATTTCTGTAATTATCCCGGACAATGCAGATCCGGGTTTTGTCTCTGTAAGGCTCCAGCCGCTTGGTGGCTGCCGCTATGGCTGCCTCATCCTGATCGATACCGATCAGCATTCCCTCAGGTCCCAAAAGCTCGCAGATCTTTGAGGAATGTCCGGCACCGCCTAAGGTACCGTCAACATAGATTCCATTGGGTTTCACCTTCAGAGCTTCGATTGTCTCTCCGAGAAGGACGGAGACATGAGCGAAATCAGACATTTCCCCGTCTCCTTACTGGGAGTTCACGGAAGAGAGACTGGAAAGCTTTGCGAACATCTCGGAGATGTCCATATTTGCAAGCTCTTCTTCACGCTTGTTGTAGGTCTCTGCATCCCAGATCTCAACCTTGCTGTGCATTCCCACAAGGATGATATCACGCTCGATGTGAGCAAATTCTCTTGCTTTCTTGGGGAAGAGCATTCTTCCCTGCTTATCAATGTCCACAGGCATTGATTTGGAGAACATGAAGCGTTTTGCTGCACGGAGGATCGGGTCAGCCAGATCCGGAACCGCATCCAAGTTTGCTGCAAATCTCTCAAAATCTTCCTTGCGGTACATATATACACAGCCATCAGGTCCGATGGTGATCTGTGCCTCGCCCTTGAAACTGTCACGGAAGGAAGCAGGGACGATCATTCTGCCTTTTGCATCAAGTGTCGCTTCAAACTGACCGCTGAATCCGATCTCGTCCATATTCTGCCCCTCCTTCCTCTCAGTTTTGCGTTCTTTTTCATGATTTTCAGCCGGATCTATTGAGAATCCGCTGATTTTACGCTATAATTATATGTTACAAAGCCCTTAGAACACGATATCCACCGGGACAATGATCCTGGTGGCAGCTTCGGTCTTTTTACGGGATAATTGCCTCTCCGCCCTTTATTTATGCGGTTTTACGGCCGTTCCCGGCTTTGTATGGATCCGAGTAGAAAATGTGATTTCAGTCGCCGGCTAAGCACTTTTGCTCCATTTCTACTCAAAATCGTGGGTTTTTACTCCACATGTCATCATTGTAATCTTTTCTCGGGAAACGGTCAACCCTTTTCCGCTCTTGTTTGCGTGGTCAAATAAGGGCCCGAGCTCCGGGAAAATGCAGTAAAATCAACAAAAAAAGCACCCCAAATGGAGTGCTTTCCCGTGATTTTGCCATTATTTGTATCTATCTCGTGCCCGGCTACTATATCTAGTAGGGAACAGGCGTTTTAGTGTTATTTTTATCATTTTGTATCAGTCCGGGCATATGACTTAATATAGATTTTTAGTATATTATAGTTTTTGTTATTAGTAGAATTTATACTATATTACAAAGAACATCCCCAAAAACCCATCGTTTTTCAGGAATCGATCGGTCTTTGGGGATTTAAAAATCATCAGATCGGGTAAATACAGATCCGTTCATTGCAACTTCAAAGATGCTCAACGTCTCTTTTTCTTTCTCCAGGGAGCAGGCTCTCCGGGAGATCTTTCGCCGGCTGTTCCGCTGCCCGCAGCCTTCATTTCCTTTTCAAGTGCGGTAGCTTCCTCGGCCAGTTCAGCTGCATTCTTTTGTCCGGCAGAACTGTCATTTTCCTCGGAAGGATCATTTTTCTTCTTAGAAGAACTCTTTTTCCCGGTATCATTAACTGCTGAAGCATCCGCTTCCGCTTCAGGGGCTGCAGGCTCCACATTCGGAGCTCCGCCGATGAAGAATACCTTATCTCTTACCAGAACGCTGTTCAGAGCCGTCAGGGTGTTTTTTGCATAGAATCTTCGCCATACCAGGATGCCGATGCCGAGGACCACCAGAACAGCGGAAACCACCATGGATACCGGAATGGTGGTGCCGGGGATCAGAAGCTGATCCGTTCTGAGACTTTCGATCCAAAAGCGGCCGGAGCCGTAGCAGATGAAATACAGAGCCAGAACTTCACCGTCATTTTTCTTCCATTTACTGAAATGGAAGACCATCATCAGAGCAAAGGAAGCAATGTTCCAGAGGAACTCATAGAGGAATGTGGGGTGAACCTGATAGTAAGTCTCGCCGAAAACACTCACCTGAGCCTTCATGATCTTTTCGTTGATCATGTCCGAGCGAAGCATATCTTCCCGGATCCGCATGGCAAACAGATTGTTGGTGTAACCGCCGAAGCATTCGCAGTTGAAGAAATTGCCCCATCTTCCGATGGCCTGACCCAGGATCAGACCGGGCACGGCATTATCCGCCATGCGGAAGAAGTTCATTTTCTTGATCTTGGTAAATACGATGGCTGAGATCACCGCTGTGATCACACCGCCGTAGATCGCAAGTCCGCCGGCGCGGAAGTTAAAGATCTGCATGAGATTGTCCTTGTAGTAATCCCACTCGAAGACCACATAATAGATCCGGGCGCCGATCAGCGAAAGAACCACGCCGATGAGGGCAAAATCCGTATACAGATCCGGGTTCTCTCTGTTTCTCTTGCCTCCGGCAAATGCAACCGCAGCGCCGGAAAGGACACCCAGTGCAATACAGATGCCGTATGCGGCAATATAAAACTTTCCGAAGAGCGGGAAGCCCTGGAACAATTTCTCGATCTTGATCCCAAGATTCACAAATTCAATATCGGGAGTACTCATATATTTTCACGCAGGATGTGCTCCTGCGCCCTCCTTTCCATAAGCCGTAAAGCAAGGGAAATTATAGCATAAACGGAAACATTTTTCCACAGGTTTCTAAGTTGCAGGGTGGAGGAAACTATACCTTGCCGGTTGCAGGTCTCTGACCTGCAACAATCGCCGATTATGCCTGCATAATCGGCGCCATCCGTTTCCGTAACGAAGTGGAGGAAACTATTCCTTGCTTCCAGCCCGGAACTATGGTATAAAAAGGATATCAGATCGCAGTCATTTCAGAAAGGAAAATACGATGAACGAGAATCCCGATGTAAAAGAGTTAGAACAGGAAGAAGCAGCTGCTGAGGCCGAGGTACAGCCGAAAGCCGCGCCGAAGAAGATCGAGGCCGATCAGTCCTCCGATGCAGATCAGGATAATGATACCGATGACGACGGAGAAGAATCCGAAGAGGTAAATGCCAAGGAAAATGAAGAAGATTTCTCCCTTCAGGAAGAAGAGATCCCCGAAGGAGAAACACGGGCATCATATACATTAAAGAAGATCATTGCCGATGAAGGAGCCCGTAAGGACGCCTTCCGGGAGAACAAGGATGCGCTTCTGTCCGAAATGAAGAGGATCATCCGGGATGGTCGAACTGAATGATATCTCACAAAAAAACAGGTCGTTTGCTTTACGCAAACGGCCTGTTTTCTTATGAACTATAAGTGATATTTCTGAGTTACGTCCTCTTTAATCCCAGTCTTTCCAGACAACACCCCATTCATACTCATGGGCACCGCCGCAGAAACGGTAAATAAAGGTGACGATCTGAGCACGGCTGCACTCATTTGACGGGCGGAAGGTTCCGTCAGAATATCCGCCGGTGATCCCGTTTTCCGAAGCCCAGAGCACCGCCTTATAATAGTATGTATTGCTGTTCTTCACATCCGAGAAGGGGCTGGTCTTGACAGTCGGTTCGGGCTTTCCGGCCATACGCCAGAGGAATGTCACCGCCTGCTGTCTGGTGCAGGTATTTTGCGGCCGGAAGGTATGATCGGAATAACCGCCGATAATATTACATTCTGCGCCCCAAAGAACTGCTTTGTAGTAGTAATCGGTGGGCTTGATATCGGTAAAGGGACATGTTGTGGTCCTCGGTTCCGGACATTCGGCTATACGCCACAGGAATGCCGCCATCTGAGCACGGGTGCAGTTCCCCTCCGGGTCAAAGTTATATGCCTTTCCGGTCTTGGAATCCTTCACACCTCCGGTGATGCCGTGTTTGGCAGCCCAGTAAACCGCATCGTAATAATACTTTTTATCGGAAGAAGTCACATCGTGGAACTCCACTGAGGCAACGATCCTCATATGTTCATCAACGCTTGTGATATTTGTAGTTCCGGCAGCCTTTGCCGTAATGGTGCCTGAGGAGCTCACGCTCAGAATATCGCTGTTATCAACAGTGAATGCAAGAGAAACCTGGGATTTGTTGTTGATCTTAAAAGGTGTACTCTTGGTTCCTATTTTGACCGCAACTTCCTTGTAGATCGATCTCGTGCCGATATAGGTGACCGTTGACGGGATCGTGAGTTCCTTTAAATACCGGGGGCCGAACAGGCAATAATCAACAAGACCTTCTACCCCTTCCGGGATCGCATATTTGTCACCTGTCTTCGCCATAGGATAGTAAAGCAGATATTTCATATCCTTGGTGTAGACCACACCGTCAACGGATACGACATTCGGATTTGCCGAATCAACCGTGATCTTGGCAAGTTTATTGCAGTCCACAAAGGCTTTTGCCCTGATACTTTTCACACTTACAGGCAAATGAAGGGTCTTCAGAGAAGTGCATCCGTTAAATGCTCTCTCATCAATATACAGAAGGGTATCCGGAAACTTGACGGATGTCAGTGCTTTACAATGCTCAAACACACGGTAAGTGATCCGAGAAGGTTTTCCTTTGATGGTAACACTCTTCAGATAAGGATTATTACTGAAGGCATCCTCGTGGATATAAGTGATGGTATCAGGCGTCGTATAGGATTCGTCCTTTTTGGCCTGAGGATAACGCATAAGGGTGGTCTTGTCCTTATTGAAAAGCACGCCGTTCACGGAGCAGTAATTCGGATTATCCGAAGCAACATTGATGGCAGTCAGTGCCGGGCAATCGTGAAAACTGTAGGTGCTCATTTTGGTCACGGTTTTCGGAACGGAGACCTTCTGAAGGGAATCACAGTTGCAGAACGCAAAATCCTCGATCTCCGTCACACTTGAGGGAATATTCACATTTTTCAGTTTCGGACAATCCTTAAAGGTATAAAAACAGATAGTGGTCAATCCGTTCTCGATCTTAACTGTCTCAAGATTGGTACAGCCGAAGAAAATAGAACCGCCCATGGTGGTCACACTACTCGGGATCGTGATGCTCTTCAGATTCGTACACTGGAGAAATGCATTCGATCCGATGGACGTTACCGTATTCGGGATCTCAACGCTTTTGATAAATGATTTCATATAGAACGCATCGGTGCCGATCCCTACCACCGGATGCCCGCCTACAGAAGCAGGGATCTTCACATTTTCCGAGCTTCCGATGTATCTTTCGATAATATATCCCCCATCCTTATAGGAAAAATGAAACGAACTGGTATCTTCCTCCGCCTTTGCCGGCTTCGCCGTCATTCCCAGAACAACGACAACGGTCAGCAACATCACCGTGAGCATTCCCACAGCTGTTTTGAAATGATTTTTCATCTGTAACCCTTCCCCTTTCCATGACTTCAGGTTTCTCAGGACACGTGAAGCTGTATTTCCTGAGATCCTTCAGGTTTCTCAGGACACATGAAGCTGTATTTCCTGAGATCCTTCATTTTTCAGATATCACATGACACTGTGCCCACGGACATCCTTTTTTCTACGCATGTAACTGACTCAATTATCGGCGTCGAAACGGATTTTGTCAACTCATTTTCAGGGATACAGAAATCACATTGCAATCATTCAGCGATTGGTATATAATGGTACGGACTTATTCCGAGAGGAATACCATATGGCACCCTACGGGCAGCCGAAACAAAGAAAGAGGAATCATCATGAAATTAGGCATTGTGGGACTTCCCAACGTGGGAAAAAGTACCTTGTTCAATTCCATCACCAAGGCAGGTGCGGAATCTGCCAACTATCCGTTCTGTACCATTGACCCCAACGTGGGTGTGGTTGCGGTTCCGGACGAGCGCCTTCAGAAGCTCTCCGACCTTTACAATTCCCGTCAGATCGTTCCTGCGGTCATTGAATTCGTAGACATTGCAGGTCTTGTGAAGGGTGCTTCCAAGGGTGAAGGCTTAGGAAACCAGTTCCTGGCAAATATCCGTGAAGTGGACGCCATTGTTCACGTGGTAAGATGCTTCGAGGACGCAAACATTATCCATGTGGAAGGAAGTGTGGATGCTGTCCGCGACATCGATACCATCAACATGGAGCTGATCTTCTCCGACATCGAGATGATCGAGCGCCGGATCGCCAGAATGGGCAAGGGCGCAAAGAGTGACAAGACTCTGGCCAAGGAGCTGAGCTGTCTCGAGAAGATCAAGGCTCACCTTGAGGAAGGCAAGCTTGCCAAGACCTACGAAACCGATGATGAGGACGATCTTGCTTGTATCGCCGCTCTGAACCTGCTGACCGCCAAGAAGACCATCTACGCAGCCAATGTTGTAGAGGATGATCTGGCCGATGACGGTGCTTCCAACGATCAGGTTGCTGCGGTCCGTGCATTTGCCAAGGAAGAGGGCAGCGAGGTATTCGTCATCAGCGCCCGCATTGAGCAGGAGATCGCCGAACTTGACGACGATGAGAAGCAGGAGTTCCTTGAGACCCTCGGCATTTCCGAGTCCGGTCTCGACAAGCTGATCCGTGCAAGCTACGCTCTTCTCGGTCTCATCAGTTTCCTCACCGCCGGTGAGAAGGAAACCCGTGCATGGACCATCAAGAACGGTACCAAGGCTCCTCAGGCAGCCGGCAAGATCCACACCGATTTCGAGCGCGGCTTCATCCGTGCCGAGGTCATCGATTACAAAGACCTCTTAGAGTGCGGTTCCATCCCCGCCGCCAAGGCCAAAGGCCTGGTCCGCCTCGAGGGCAAGGAATATGTAGTCCGCGACGGAGACGTGATCGAGTTTCTGTTCAATGTGTGATCTTAAAGATACTCTACTAACAGAACCGCCTGTGCCGAGGTACGGCAAATCTTCAGAAATGCAGAAACAGTGCTGCAAGAGTTCAGCATATTATAATTGTTTAACTCATCATTTTTCATTTATTGATGAATCGGTAAAACCGGAAAGGATACAATCATGACAAATAAGTACGATGATCAGACCCCCGAAGAAGTTGATATGTCCTGGGACATCGAGCTTGAGGACGGCACCACAATGACCTGCGACACCATCGCAGTCTTCACCGCTTCCAACAAGAAGCAGTACATTGCCCTGGCTCCGAGAAATGAAGAGGATCCCGAAGCTCCGATCGAAGACTTCCTGCTTTACGAATACATCGTCAAGGAAGACGGAACCGACGATCTCGCCTACATCGAGGACGATGAGGACTACGAGATCGCATCCGACGCCCTCGATGAAGTCTTTGACAGCATGGCATTCAGAGACCTTGTCAGCGACGAGGATGAGGAGATTTGATCTCCTGCCACAATATCACCAAAACGGAAGCATAACGTCTCAGAGTGCATGTGATCAATCTGAGCCATGACGTGGTGTTCTGATCTCCTTCAGAAATCTCGATGGGATCATCTTCTTGCCCAGCCGCTCTCCGGGAGTCATCAGATATAATCTGTCCTTGGCCCGGGTCATGGCAACAAAGAGCATCCGCCGCTCCTCTTCCACTTCATCCGGTGTTACCGCCTTTCGGTGAGGCACAAAGCCTTCCGCCAGATCAGGCAGGATCACCGCATCAAACTCCAACCCTTTGGACGCATGATAAGTCATCAGCCGGACTCCCTCACGGGTCCGGCTTTTTTGTTGCCGGTCAAATCCCTTCCGAAAGCGATCAAGTGCCTCCACCCACTGTTCATAATTCTCCGCCCCTCTGGCCAGCTCCTGCAGGATATCCAATCTCGCCGACAATTCCTCCGGACTTCTCCCCCTCCTCTTCTCCCAGGGGATCAGATACTTCGTTTCATAGCCGATCCCCTTGCGGACCAGGTTCACCGCCGCATATGGCCCGAGATTTCCCACCATCGAAAGCTGCAGCCGGAACCGCTCCAGGCTTTCGCCGGCAAACCCGGAGAGACGCATTTTCCTGAAAAATGTGTCTGTGGAGATTACGCCTGTTCTATCTTCATCTTCAGATGCTCTGTTTCTTTTCCTTTGACTGTTCTCCGGAATCTCCCGAAGCAGCACCGACAATCTTCTCCGATCACACAAGCCCACAGAGCAGGCCGCCTCCATCCAGTCATCCGCCGTTCCGGCATTATGAGCCACCTTCATAAACGATATGACGCCCGCCACTCCGAAGTGATCCAGCGGGTCCGTCATCTTCTCCCTCAGATCATATTCGATCCCCGCCAGGGACAATGCAGCCGAAAGCATCGCCGCTTCCGCTCCGGTCCGCACCAGGATCGCACATTGATGTGGTGCGATTCCTTCCTTCTGCAGGCTTTTCAGGATCCGGCAGATAGCCTCCGTCTGATCCCCGTAAGTCGGATAAGCAAGTTCCTGAACTTCTCCCTCTCCTTGACGGACCGGGATCATCTTCTTATTCTGCCTGCTTTGATTGTAGCTGATCAGGTTTCCCGCAGCAGTCGTCACCGCTGCCAGACTTCTGAAATTATCCTCGAGAAGGATCGGCTCAGTCTTAGTCCGCCTGCAAAAGTCCTTCAGTTGCTCCGGCTTCGCTCCGCGAAAAGCGTACAACGACTGATCATCATCCCCCACCAGAAACAGGTTTCCCCAATCCCCGGCCAGCAGATTCAGCAGCCGGTATTGCACAGCGTTATTGTCCTGTGCCTCATCCACCAGGATGTAGGAAAATCTCTTGCGCCACTTCTCCAGTATATCCTTCCGCCTCAAAAACAGCCGCTCCGCTTCCAGAAGAAGATCATCATAATCGATGGCTCCCGTCTCCCGCTGCCGTTTCAGATAAGAAGCATAGACCTTGCGGAACAGCTCCGGTTCCATGGCCCGAGACTCATAGAACGCCGGATCCGCATCGCCGTTTTTCAGGTATTCGATCTCCTCCGCCAGCTCCTTTTGAAGATTGAACTGCCCCGCGCCGTCCACACCATACTCCGCCAGGATCTCCCCGATCATCGCATACCGTTCCCCGCTGCCGAACAGATGGAACCGCCCCTCACCATACTCCACCCGGAGGATTTTCAGGAACACCGCATGCATGGTGCCGAAGCAGACGTGTCGCAGGTCAGAAGATGTATGGTCAGTAGCAGAAGCAACCTTCGATGTGGCACGATCACTTACGGAACCACTTTTACATATTGCCGGATCCGAGGCAGAATCATCTGCCGACATTGCATAGTCTAAGACTGTATCATACCCTCCCCTTGTCCAAGATTCGGGTAGTAGACATTCTTCAGCCCGATCTGAGTTTTCGAAGAAGTTTCCCCGCTCTACCGAAGAAATACTATCCAGAAACCTCTTCTGCATTTCCCCCGCTGCTTCCCTGGTGAATGTAATCACCAAAATCGACTCCGGCGCCACACGCTTCTCTCGGATCAGATAAAGAATTCTTGCTGTGATCACCGACGTTTTGCCGGAACCCGGACCAGCAAGAACCAGCATCGGGCCTTCGGTATGGCAAATAGCTCGGAGTTGGGCGGAGGTAAAAGACTCGTAGTTCTCATGCACATTTCTCCCGGAAGGCTCCATTTTCTCCGGAGATTCCACCAACATCTTAATCTGATAAGATGAATCGGAAGAAATCTGTGGGAGCTGTATACCTTTACTCACTTCCGCACAATCAAATTCAATTTTTCTCGAATTGTCTTCATATTTCCGAATAATAAACCACTCCTTTCTTTTGAAAACTGCATATATCAAAGAAACTTCTTTTTATGCAGTCATATACCTTCAATTTCTTTGCACAAACCCCTTCTGCGACTGCACAAATCAAAGAAACTTCTTTT
>JAGACB010000127.1 GCA_017614345.1 Lachnospiraceae bacterium | reverse complement strand
ATAAACGGCGATTTGTATCCGATGTACTGATCCATGTCCTCGGGATAAAGCCTTGCACCTTCCTCTTTGACCCTGCTGTACTCCAGAACCGCTTCCGGATGTGAACGCAGATAGTCTCTGAAGGTAAGATGGCGCCTCAGCTCCGGAGAATCCTTGGGACACACATACAAATGGTGCTTCCTCAAATGTTCCTTGCCCTCATACTTGAAGGCTTCCCTGCCTTCGATCCCCAGATTTCCTTCATGCTGATAACCGATCCCTGCCAGGGCGGCTATCACAGGCTCCAGATCGGCGGCATCCTTGATCACCACATCAATATCTATGATGGGCTTCGCCGACAGCCCTTTCACAGAAGTACTTCCTACATGTTCAATGGCACAGGCCAGATCTCCCAGAGCTTCTTCAAGCTCCTGCTCGATTCTCCGAAAATCCTGTTCCCACTGTACATCATACGGAACAACTATTACTCTCTTCCCCATATTATCACTTTGTCTTCACGAATTTTCTCGGAAGTCCTCCGTCCATCTGCAGCGTCAGTGTGTCGCCGGTATAGGTGATATGGTAAACAATAACCATTCCGAAATCTGTCTCATCTACCGTCATGGTCATGGCTGCTTCATTCACGATAAAGGTTCCGGCAATATATAATCCGTCGCCTGCATCATCCAGATACTTTCCGCTCTTATCCAGCGTCAGGGTTGAGATCTCGCCGTCCGTTCCCTTCCATGTACCGTACAGATTTTCCACGCTGAAGGATTCTGCCTCCGTCTGAGCAGCAGTGGTCTGAACCTCTTCGGTATCCTTGCTGCATGCTGCTGTGGATGCCAGGAGCATCAACGCCATAACACAAGTGATCGATCTGATTGTCTTTTTCATTTTCCTATCCTTTCAAAACTCCTTTTTGTGAACCGGCTTTCCCTCCGGGAAAATGGTCACGAAAGGGATTATAACATAAAGGACAATGATTGTTCAATTGAAATCTATGCCCGGACACAATAAAGGATCACCCTTATTCTCCGCCGATCCGGCTCCACAAAACTTCCTTTTGCTCCATGCCGAAATTCAGGATCTTCCAAAGGGAATCCACCGCATAGGGGCCGTAGGCCTGCATATAGGAGATATGCATCTGCTCTGCGCCGTAAAAGAGAAGATCATACTCTTCCCTTGTGATCCCGGCTTCCCCGTAGTACCCCCTCAGAAAACTCTCCGCCAGATCAAAGCGATAGCTCATCTCTTCCGTCTCGTCATCAAAGTTCACGAACTGCATGATAAAGGGCCAGCCCAGATCCAGGAATCTGCTGCCGATGCCGGCATCATCCAGGTCCACAAAGATCACCTTATCATCATTACGAAGCATGGCGTTGTGGGGGCCCATATCCGTATGCACAAAGCACTGATCCAGCTGTTCGAAGTCCGGGATCCGGTCTAAGATGGCATCGAATTCCTTTACAAAGCCCAGATCTCTGAACCACTCATAATAGGGCTTTTTACTCTGGGTAAACGGAGATTTGATGCCGTACCCCTTCAGCTCATGCAGCTTTCTTGCAGCCTGCCCAAGCCGGAATTCATCCTCCGGAGTCTCCTCAAGCTGTCTTCCCTCAATAAACTCCATAAGATAAAATCGGTATTCTTGGCTGCGGAGATAGTATTCTCCGTTCTTTGCAGGATAAAGCCTCGGGGCCAGGTCCTGCTTATTGCCCAAAAACAAGTGCGCCTGCACATTGCTTGAGATGGTCTTTTCCGGCATATCCCCCGAAAACCCTTTCAGGATATAGTGGCCTGTATCCGTTTTGATCTCATACACCGGTCTGGAGGGATCCTCCTTGAGTTGCTCTGTTGCACCAATCTCTCCGATCTCCCAGCCGGCAAGGATCTCTTCTGCTGTTTTGTTGATCATATCCTGTCCCTTCTTCGTTTGAGAACCCTAAGCATTCTCTTTCTCATAGCCTTCGCAAAACTCATTTACCAGATCTGATAAGGTTTTCTCAAGCTGCACCTCATCCAGACATTCCACGGTAACTCCGTACTTGCCGCATCTATGCTCCGTATCCCATAACACCGGTCCGAAAAACAGCTCCACGAAGTCAATGGCGCTCGGATCCTCACCATCGGAACCGTTTCTCAGTTTTTCGGGCAATGTAACCTTAGTCCCGTTCTTTAACAGAAGCAGATTGACTCCGGACTCCGGATCGTTAAGGCCGTAAAACTCCGTTTCAATGCTGTACTCAGCCCCGATTTTGGATACGAGCAGGCAGTTGACATACTCTTTGATCCGCTCTGCCACGCTTTGGGCTACCTGCAGCACTTCCTCGCAGGTATAGACGGGAGCACCGTTCTTAAGATCGTCCTCCGCCCTGAAATCGATATTATACTGTTCAATGTATTTGAAGAGGATCGGGTAGTTCCAGGTGATGTTCGAAAAACCAAGGGAAATATCTATGGTTTCACCGTCTTTCGTATTAATAAAATTATGCTCACCATCCTCCACGATGCTTTGGATCTCCTCATAGGAGATCTGCCTTGATCGAAAGAGTTTTTTGATGGTGATCCCGTTTTCATTAATGATGAGTTTGTTATTCATGCTTTTACTTCCCGCATCAGAGCGTGGGCTTTCCGTGTCCGTAGTAGGTTTTCCGTTTTCCCAGCGCCTTGATCTTCTCAAAGGTCTTTTTCTGTGTTTCCTT
>JAGACB010000126.1 GCA_017614345.1 Lachnospiraceae bacterium | reverse complement strand
TCCCGGAGGAGGAAAGGTGGCGATCCTGGCGGGAATGCTGCTCCTCAATATGGTCCGGACCATGTATCTGCCCTCGGCCTATGACGTGGCCTTTGACTCGCTTGATGATCTGACCGGCTTTACCAGTCCCTTTTTTGTGACGCCCATGATCTCATCCCTGGTGGGGATCCTTTTCTGGCTCACCATTGTTGACCTCATCGGAAAGCCCCTTCATGAGAGCCGGTTTGTGAACTACATGTCCAACAATACCTTCTGGATCATGGGTCTGCATATCACCTTTTACAATATCCTGAACTGTGTTCTCATGTTTGTGAACGATCATATCACGACCTTGTTGTACTTTGATGACCTTGCATTTCAGGAATCGGAGTGGTATCAGTGGGCCATCAGTCCCAATTTCAAACTGGCCTACATGGTGGTTGGAGTGCTGGGGCCTTTGGGCTGTAAGTGGATCTGTGACCGGATCACGGGAGGCGTATCAAAGCTGATGGCTTCCAAGGGTGGTCAGGGAAATGAAGAGATAAGGGGAAAATGAATGAAACTTTCCATCAGTGAAGTCGAGAAGATCACCGGGATCTCCAAGGACCGGTTACGATACTATGAAGAGAAGAAGCTCATTTCCCCGGCACGGGGAGAGGACAACAGCTACCGCAGCTATGATTTCGAGGAGATCGAGAAGGTGCTGGGGATTCAGCTGTACCGTGCCATGGATCTGGGAGTGAAGGAGATTCGTTCCATTCAGGAGGCCGGATCCATTGAGGAGATCCGCAGGATCTTAGAAGAAAGACAGGAGACCATCCGGGCTGCCATAGCCGAGCTTACGGCGCAGAACGATCATGTGGAGCGGAGCCTTTCAGACTGCGAGAACATTCTTCATCATCTGGATGTGATCTCCGTGAAGAAGGTGCGGCTGTTTCAGCTGGCGGAGCGCCTGGAGGGGCTGTATGATCCGGCCTCCTATGAGAAACTGAACCGGGAAACAGACGGTCAGGAGCCTGTGATCCGGAATATTGTCCGCAGGATCGAGGTGTCTTTGGAGGGCATCGGGGAAAATGCTCTGTTTCTGATGGGCGGAGAGGCTTCTGAGGAAACGGACTGTGTTTATACGGTCATCAAAGAGACGGCAGGAGAAGAGCCGATGATGGAGACCTTTGAAAAATGCAGGCAGTGGATCCTGAAGGAGGGTGTCCGTATCGGGCGGTATTGCTATATCAGGCCCATGCTGGTGTCACACCTGGGGGATTCCACCGAGTGTTTTCTGGAGATCATCATTCCTTTGGAGGAATAAAATTTTTGTAAAGCTCTTGACCTTGGTACCGTACCATACTTTATCGTTAGGAAAAATCAACGAAAAGAGGTAGGTATCATGGAAAAGAACAGTAATGATCAGATCATCGGAAAAGATCGGGTCAGAAGCAATCATCAGATCAGAAGCAATCATCAGATCAAAAGAAGGTATCAGCTCATCTGTGTGATCCTGGCGGGGATCCTTGCAGCACTTTTGATCGTGCTTTTGATCATTCTTCCGCCTTCTAAGGGGGAGGTTTTGCAGTTTACGGATGAGAACGGAGAACTCCTGGAGGGGAGCATTGCCGAAAAGACGAGGATCAAGGTGAACGGAACCGAGATCGGCATGATCATACTCGGTGAGAACAAGAACGCGCCGGTCCTTCTGGTCTGTGGTGGAGGTCCGGGGATCCCGGAGTATCTGCTGGAATCTTTTTATCCTTCCGTTCTGCCCCGGCACTTTGTGGTCTGCTATTTTGATTATCGCGGAACGGGCCTGTCTTACCGGAAGGCGGATCCGGAGGAGATGACTACGGAGCAGTTCCTTTCGGATGTGGATGCCATCACCGATCATTTGAGGGAAAGATTCTCTGCGGATAAGATCTACATCATGGGGCATTCCTTCGGCTCTTACATGGCTCTTCACGCTGCCTGTGAGCATCCGGAAAAGTATGAGGCCTATCTGGCGGTCTCTCAGGTGGTGGATTCCCGGGAATCCGAGCTTCGGGCTTATGATTATATGCTGGAGCAGTACCGGGTGGAGGGAAACACAAAGATGGTCAAAAAGTTTGAAGAGTACCCCATTCGGACCGATGAGGAGGCTTATCGGAAGTTTTGTACCTCGGGACTCAGGGATCAGGCTATGCACGAGTTAGGTGTGGGTACCACCAGGGAAATGGATTCGGTGGTGAGTGGGATCTTTTTTCCGAGTTTAAAATGTACGGCCTATACGCAGAAGGAGAGGATCGATCTCTGGAAGGGGAAGATCGGGGCCAACCATTTTGCAGTGACGGATGACTGTTTTTCTTCGAATGCCTTTGAGGCTGTTCCGGCTCTGGAGATCCCGGTATATTTTTTTGTGGGAGAGTATGATCATACCTGCGATAAGGATCTGCAGAAGGAATATTTTGAGTTTCTGACTGCCCCGGAGAAGAAATTATTCTCCTATCCGGAGGCGGCACACAGCCCGGTCTTTGAGGATGGAGACCTTACGGATCAATATCTGGCGGAGATCCTTGGAGCGGGTTGAAGGTTTTGTATATGTAAATTTTTGCCCGGATCCGGTTCGGATCCGGCTTCACGAAAACGGAGGGTGAAAAAGCATGGCAAGAAATCATGAGGTGAAAACGAAAGGCTGGCTTTTGGATGAAAAAGGAGAGCTCTGTGACCCCGGATGGGCCAGATCCATGGTCCGAACTTACAGCCGGAGCATGGTCAAGGCACCGAAGTGGCGGATCAAGGAATGGGATTATTATCTTGTGATGGGCCGGGACTTCGGTATAGCACTGACCATCTCGGATGACGGCTATGTGGGTCTGCAGTCTGCCAGTCTTCTGCTTTTTGGGGATGTGGCGTGGGAGCATACGGAGACGGTTCTGAATGTGCTGCCCATGGGGCGGATCAAGTTGCCTTTTGATTCCTCTGAGGGTTCCACGAGATACGGAGATAAGCGGCTTAATATGCGTTTTGATGCCCTGAAGGGCAGGCGGAGACTTCGCTGCCGCTTCGAAAACTTCTGTGACGGTAAGGCCTTAGCGTGTGATATTGTGCTGAGACAGCCGGAGATGGACTCCATGGTCATTGCCACTCCCTGGGAGAAAAAGGGACATTTTTACTATAATCAGAAGATCAACTGTATGCGGGCATCCGGCTGGGTGGAATATGACGGAAAGCGTTATGAGTTTGATCCCAAAACGGATTTCGGTACTCTGGACTGGGGCAGGGGCGTCTGGACCTATGACAACACCTGGTTCTGGGGGAACGGAAACGCGGATATTAATGGAAATTCCTTCGGTTTTAATATCGGCTACGGCTTCGGAAACACTTCCGCAGCTTCCGAAAATGTGATATTCTATAACGGCAAGGCACACAAACTGGATGATGTCACTTTTGTGATGCCGGATGAGGGTTATATGAAACCCTGGAAGGTGACCTCCTCAGACGGCAGGTTTGAGATGGATTTTGTTCCCGTTCTGGACCGGGCAGCCTGCATCGATTTCAAGGTGATCGTTTCCGATCAGCATCAGGTTTTCGGCCGGATGTCCGGAAAGGCAGTCCTGGATGACGGCACCGTCATTGAGGTAAAGGACCTTCTCTGCTTCATGGAGAAGGTGCACAACCGGTACTAGTGAAAATGTGGTCATTGAATAAAAAACCGGACAGTAAACCGGCTTTACAGGCATTTTTCTGCAAAAAATCATGAAAAATGCCCCAAAAAATCAAAAAAACCTCTTGACTGTAAACCTTGTTTACGGGTTAGCATGGCATCATCAAGTGAAGAGGAGGTCGCGAAAAATGACGATCAAAGAACTGGAAACCAAACTGGATATCCCGAGAGCTACCATAAGATTTTATGAAAAAGAGGGACTTATCTCCCCGAAGAGAGAAGAAAACGGATACCGTGATTATTCCGAAGAAGATCTGGAACGGATCAAAAAGATCATTGTCCTGAGAAAGGTGGGTCTGCCGGTCAGTGACATTTCGGATGTGTTTGACGGAGCCGTAAGCCTTTCAGAGGCAATTGACCGGAATAGCGAGAATCTTCGTAAACAGTTGGAGGAACTCCAGGGTTCTCTTCATTTGAGTCAGAAGATCAGAGAATCCGACAAAGGAATCTTCGATTTGGATGCGGATGAGTATTTGAACTATATCGTAACGGAGGAAAAAGCAGGAAATCGGTTTGTTTCGATCGCAACGGATATAGCTAAGGAAGAAAAGCGGGTTTTTGCACACTATTTTTCAGCTGTGGACCGGGATGGTAATCCGTATGATTCCTGGGGGAAGATTCTGTTTAATGCCCTGATCGTTATGGCAGTCACCGGAGGTATATTGTGTCTGTATCGGCGCAGTCTGACTTTGAAAAACTTTGTGGCAGGAGCAGTCGGCGTATTCTGTGTCATTTTGCTTGAGGCAGTACTCAGTATTCCGCTGTATTTTCTCGGGAAAAAAATTCCATGGATCGCCAGAAACCGTGCTAAGTGTTTATTCTTCCTTGCGCTGTTTCTATGCCTGATCCTTTTACTGATCACTATTTTGTTGCAACTGTAAAAAGGAGTTGTTTGTTATGGAAGAGTACGGCGTATTTGACTGGAGTAAGATGGAAGATAAGTCCGGATGGCTGGTACCCTGTGAGGAGAGCTGGTATTATGCGGAAAAATGGAAGCGGGAGGGCAGACGCAGTGTCCTGGACTTAGGCTGCGGCCTGGGCCGTCATACCGTTCTTTTTTCCAAGTATGGCTTTAAGGTTACGGCCCTGGATTATTCGGATGAGGCCCTTTCCTTTTTAAGAAAGACACGGAAAGAGCTGGGGATCGACTTTACCTGTGTCAGGGCGGATATGATGTCACTGCCCTTTGCAGATGATGCCTTTGATTGTATCTTTGCCATGCATTCGGCGGGACATGCCGACAGCGAGGGAATGAAGAAGATCATGAGCGAGATCCGCCGGGTGCTGAAGCCTGAGGGAACGGTGTTCATGACCCTGTGCTCGAAGGAGACCTGGACCTATGCACTTTCCGGGCTTCCGAAGGTGGATGCCAATACGGTGGTCAAAACGGAAGGACCGGAAAAGGGTGTTCCTCACTACTTTGTGGATCGGGAGGATATCATTTCCCTGTTCTCTGATTTTGAACTGGTGAAGGTCAGACACATCGATGATTGCTTTTCCGAAGGAAAATGGAGACTGGAGAAGCATTATTTTATAGAAGCAACGGTTCATAAGGAAGCGTTCCGTCCGGATTATTCCGGGATCATAGGAAGGCAGGTGGATTGTAAGATCGACCGGCCTCTGGGAACTGCGCACCCCAGAACACCGTCTCTCGTCTATCCCATCAACTACGGATATATTGAAGGCATTATCGCAGGAGACGGAGCGGAGCAGGATATCTATCTTCTGGGTGTGGATAAGCCCGTGAAGGAGTATTCCGGGCGGATCATTGCGGTCTATCACCGGCTGAACGATGCGGAAGATAAATGGATCGTGGCGGCAGACGGAAAGACCTTTACCGCGGAAGAGATCATGAAGGCCATTGAATTCCAGGAACGATTCTATGACGGGGAATTATATATGGAATAGTTGATATTTTCTGAAATTCTCTGAAAATCTCTGTGACCATATACGCCTGCTTGCGGTCATTATGGCTAAAGGAGGATTCGCCATGGATCAGAACAATATTACTACCAACACTTCAGATACAAAGAACATCCCTCAGAAAAAGAGCAGGAAACACATGGGAATGCCCGCCATCATTCTGGTGAGCCTGATCTTTTCCTTCTGTGTGAACGGAGCTTATCTGCTGTTTGAATCGGCCTTTGTGCTGTTCGCCAAGAGATTACCCTTCTACCGGATGCGGTACGGCGGTGATTGTATTATGTACGAGGGAGCATACTGGTGGATCCTGAGCCCCGAGCCCATGTCCTCTCCGGAGCACCCGGTGGCAGCTTCCACTCCCAGATTTTCTTTCTCCTTTCTCATGTTGCTCATCTGTGTTGCGGTTCTGGCTGTAGTCGCATGGCTGGTTCTTTCACTGGTTAACCGGTATTTTAAAACCGTTCTGATCACTGTGGGAAGTGCAGCGGTGATAACTCTTTCCGTATACGGCGGAAAGAAGGCCTATTCAAAGTGGGAGGATACTCCCGTGGAGCTTAAGACCATCACCATCTGTACCGCAGATATTCATCCGGACGTATACCACAGTATGGATTATCCCAGTCGTGCTACCTATCTGGTTCCGGCAGGAGACGGGGTGACCTACGGATATTCGGAAGCGGTTTCCATGAAGTCTTCCGCAAGTATCACAGATCCGAAGAACGTGACCAAAAAGCAGTTGAAGGCGCTTCTTGCATCGGCAAAGGAACTCAAAGAGCATACCAACACCGGCAGCAAAGACGGATTTGCCTACAAGGTGGTGATCACCTACCGGAAGAATAAGGGGTCCGGTCGTTATCAGATCAACGGATACGGTTCCTTCCCGGAGGAATGGTCCGGTTTTATCCGCCTGGTAAATGAAACCTGCGGTACGGATTATCTCAGAGAAGATCCGGAGGCGGTAACATTTTCCGAGGAATGGTTCAGCGAGACCTACGGCGTATGCAGTGACACTCTGCCGGAGGGCGGCACCATGGAAGGCTTTATCAACTCTCAGAGGATCGGGATGGAGCGGCTCAGCGACATCGGGATCTCAGGTATTTTCATTCCTTTTGAGGCTGCCGATAATATCGGATATTACAGAGAGCTGATCGCGAAGGAAAAGGAAGCCGAGAGCGAAGAAAATTCCGAGGCAGAAGAGACACCGGAAGCGAAGGTCGAGGCATATTAAAAGCAGAATTACATCATATTAAACGAAAAAACATTTAAATCAGAATCACATCAGATTGTACGGAGGCATCGGATCGATATTGATCCGGTGCCTTAATATTTTCCGGGGAAATGAGACTATTTAAAAATATTTTTAAAAAGATATTGACAGGAGATTGTTTGGCGGATATAATGAAGATGTAACTTAAAAATATTTTTAAATAGCTTTTACGGAGTTGGTGCATTATGGGTGAGACAAATATCTTTAAAGTACTGGCCGACAAGCAACGAAGAGACATCCTGGTCATGTTAAAGGACGGCCGGATGAATGCAGGTGAGATCGCGGAAAAGCTTGATATCACGCCGGCAGCGCTGTCGTACCACTTAAAGCTCCTGAAGGGAGCGGACCTGATCGTGGAGTACAAACAGAAGAATTTTATTTATTATGAGATCAACACATCGGTGTTTGAGGAACTGATCCTGTGGATCGGTCAATTCGGAGGTGAAAAGTGATGAAGAAGATTATGTGGTTTTTCGGAGCCGTTTCTGTGATCGGAACTCTTTTTATGATGAAATATCTGCCGGATACCGTTCCCATGCATTTTGACAGTCAGTGGAAGGTGGATCGCTGGGGCTCAAAGTATGAGTTGTTTCTGCTTCCGGTGATCATGCTGGTCGGTTGCCTGCTCTTTACAGTGATGCTCGGATTTATGAATAAGAGATCGCAGGACCCTTCCGAAGGGCGTGAGAGCGTGGCAACAAAGGTCAATGCAAAGTCCCTTGCACGCTTGGGGGCAGCCATGATGGCGTTTTTTACCGTGATGCAGGGCGGCATCCTCTATATGTGCTATAAGAGCGGCCCGGACACCGTGACTGCACCCTTTGATCTCGGAAGACTTCTCTGTATCATGATGGGACTTCTTTTTATCGTGATGGGGAACATCACCTCGAAAACCAAGGAAAACGGTCTCATCGGGATCCGGACCAGCTTTACCCGGTATAACGAGGTTACCTGGAGAAAAAGCAATTTCTTCGGCGGCATTGCCCTTATGATCGCAGGGGCACTCAGCGTGGTGATCGGGCTGATCATAAAGGATTCCATTATATCCATGTCAGTCGCCGTCGGGCTTCTGATCCTGGCAACTGCGATTTCATTGATCTACGCTTACAAAATATATTTATCTGAGAAAAAATCGGGGAAGTCTGATCTTGGAACGGATTAAAAATGTGTTTTTTAGAACCGTCCCCATTTACACAAAAATGTGTTTTTCAGAACCGTCCCCATTGACACAAAAAGGAGGAAAATGAAATGATCGGAGCAACAACGTTTATCGGTATCGCTTTTATGTTTATCGGTGGTTTTGTCCTTCCACTCGGTGTCTGCATCGGGTGGCTGGCAGTGAAAAAAGAGAAGATCACCACGGTTCTGGTGGGAGCGCTGGTCTGGTTTTTGTTTGCCATGATCTTAGAGAAGATCCCTGTGGTCATCCTGCTCAGTAATCTGACACCCATCGGAAAGGCGCTTTCGGCAAATACCTTTGCCTTTGTCACCATAGGTGTGTTACTTGCCGGGATCTTTGAGGAGACCGGACGTTTCCTTGCGTTTAAGACGGTTCTGAAGAAGCGCAGGAACCGGGAAACATCCGTTTCCTACGGTATCGGACACGGCGGTGTGGAGGCCATGCTGATTGTGGGGCTCTCTGCGATCCAGGTTCTGATCTATGCACTGATGATCAACAGCGGCAGCTTTCAGACCGTGATCGATCAGGCGGCTGCAACGGGAGCAGATGTGTCGGCTCTGGAAGCACTTCCGGATCAGATCCGTTCAGTTACTGCATTTACCGCTTTGCTTACGATTCTGGAGCGGATCTCCGCCATGGCTGCCCATGTGGCATTTTCCATTATTGTGTTCTACGGAGTGAGGGAGTCGAAGATCGGATATTATTTCCTGGCGGTTCTGCTTCATGCTTTGTATGATGTTCCTGCCGGTCTGTATCAGAAGGGGCTTGTTGATGTATATGTGGTGGAGGCTGTTCTGTTCGTAGCTTCTGTCATTCTGCTTGTAACAACCCTGCTTCTCGTGTATAATAAGATGACCGCGGAAAAGGCGGCAGATAAGATCCCCGAGGAGGCTTCGGCATCATGAATATGATGGATGTGGGTGTGTTTTTACTGATCCATGCAGCGATGATCGCACTCATTTATGCATTAAAGATCGCAGATAAAAGAGAAAAAAAGAATGTGTTCTTATCCTGCGGAGCGGCTGCCGGGTCCTTTGTGATCCTGACAGTCACTCTTGCGGTTCTTTATTTTTTGTGGCGCCCTTTGGGCCATATGCCGGTGCTGTTTAACCTGGCACTGATCTTCCGGTATCTGGAGTTTTCCCTGGTACCCTTTCTTGCAGCGATCCTGATCGGCCGGTTCGGAGGGTGCAAGTCCCATCCTCTATTGGCAGCACTCATTTCCCTGCCCTTTGTGATCGTAGGACTCCTTGCTCAGGTACTGTACGTGGAAATGGTTTCCATGGGATTCTTTAACCTCACCCATGCCTTAAGTCAGGTGAGTTTCATGAGTGCACTTACGGATCCGGGATATTCTCGTGGTCTTATGACCATTTCAAGGATACTTGTTTATGTTCCTACGATCATTTATCTGATGTTTACGATCATCGGCGGCTTACTTGTCCGCAGGGATAATAAGGAATAAACCATCAGAAGCAGCAGTCGGTATCATACGGGGGAAGGGCTATGCAGTACGATTGTCTCATCATTGATGATGAAAAAGAACTGGCGGATAATACCTGCGAGTATTT
>JAGACB010000125.1 GCA_017614345.1 Lachnospiraceae bacterium | reverse complement strand
TCCCTGCTTATGTGACAGTACTTCCGGATCATGGAAGTGGTGGTAAGCT
The DNA here is from genome assembly GCA_017614345.1 of Lachnospiraceae bacterium. Lineage (GTDB taxonomy): Bacteria > Bacillota > Clostridia > Lachnospirales > Lachnospiraceae > JAGACB01. The sequence continues at coordinate 9,544 of JAGACB010000125.1, read as the reverse complement.
GGGAATTGAAGAATACTCCCGGCAGATCCCGGTACCGTTCCTTCTGGATCTCATGGATCCGTTCCACGGTTTTGCGGATCTCTGCGGAGGAAGGGTTCTTCTTCTCGGCTGAAAAGTCCGCATAGGTAATGGGAGGAGTGGAAACATAGAGCTCGATCCTGTCCAGGAGAGGACCGCTGATCCGGGCTGCATATCTGCGGATCTGCCCCGGAGTACAATGACATTTTTTCCGGTCGGGATAATAGCCGCAGGGGCAGGGATTGGAGGCTCCGGCCAGCATAAAGCGGGCAGGATACTGATAGACGGCTCCTAAGCGGCTGATATAGATGGTGCCTTCCTCCATGGGCTGCCTCAGTTCCTCTAAGGTCTCTCTGCGAAACTCTGCCAGCTCATCTAAGAAGAGGACTCCTCTGTGGGCAAGAGATACCTCTCCCGGCATGGGACTCTGACCGCCTCCCACCAGGGCCTTCGGCGGAACGGAGTGATGGGGAGAACGGAAGGGCCGGAACTTCATGAGACCCCCGCCCGGAGGGAGCATTCCCGCCAGAGAATAGATCTTCGAAACCTCGATCCGTTCCTCCAGGGTCATTTCCGGGAGAATGGAGGGGATCCGCCTGGCGATCATGGTCTTACCGCTTCCGGGAGAGCCGGAATAGAGGATGTTATGCATCCCGCAGGCTGCTATGATGGTGGCCCGTTTGACAGCTTCCTGACCGTTGATGTCCAGAAAGTCCGGCTGGTCTTCTTCATTTTTTGCGGAAGCGGAAGGTGCAAGGCTCAGATCCGCAGTTTTCCCCTCCAGAAGGTTGCTGATGAACTCCGGAAGAGTGGATGCGGCATAGAGAGGTTTGGGGCTGTCCCAGATGCTCAGGGCCTCCTGAAGGTTCGCTAAGGGAAGGGCTACGGAATCGATCCGGTCGTTGTGACGGCACTCATCCAAGATGGAAAGGATCCCCCGACAAGGCCTCAGCTGCCCTTCGAGACCCAGTTCCCCCACGAACAGCGTCTTATCCACCGAGGCCGGAGGGATCACCTCCATGGCGCTCAGGATAGCCACGGCAATGGGAAGATCAAACAGATTCCCGTGCTTTCTCAGGTCCGCAGGGGCCAGATTCACAATGATCTTCATGGAGGGTAGGGGAAAGCCGATATGGTGCAGCACGGAATTGACCCGTTCCTTTGCCTCCTTGACCTCGGATGAGAGCATTCCCACCATATCCACCCCGGGCAGGCCGTACATAAAATAAACCTCTACGTCGATCAGATTAATGTTGATCCCAAAAAGGGATGCGGAAAGGACGTGACCGATCAATGAAATACCTCCTGAAAAATGTTCTTTTCGGTACAGAAAGCCTCTGCGCCAAGTGTCAGAGTTGTTCCGTACCGATCTGAAGGTAGCATACGGACATTTTCACTTCAATGGTTTCAGCGCAGAAAAATGGGGCAAAACCGAAAAGTTCACACTTTTTTGCACAGGTTGTGGAATTTTCACACAAACTGTCGAGTCGGTTGGAGGTTCGAAGGAACTTCGACTCGGTTGTTTCAGGAATTTGAGATTGACAGAACAGGTGTTGTGTAATACCTTTGAATGGAGAGGTTATTTCTCTGAAATGACAGGATTATGGTTCAAGGGTGTGAGGAACCACGATCAAAAAAAAGGATCATATCCGAAAATAAAAGGAAAGAATGAGGGTTACATCATGTGGAAAAAAACAGCGGAAGAGATCAAAACCCTGATCGAAAGCTTACCTGAGGAACGTAAGGACGCGGTCATGCCGTCCAGAGAGGTGTTCAAGAGACTTCTTTCTTCTGCATTCACTCTTCGGAAGGTTCCCGGGATCCCCAACCGGCTCATTGAGGAAGAGGATTATCATTGTACGGAGGAAGAGGCTGCAGAAGCAAAGATGTTCTTAGACCGGATGTTCCGGATCACTTCCAAGGAAAGCCTCATCGAGCATCAGCGGATGCAGTTTTTGGGAAGCGTTCATTACGAGCAGTTCATGACCTTCTGGAAGGGTGCCCCTCTGTTTGATGTAAATGAGCTGAAGCCGGAATCCAAGGCCAACTTTGAGGATTGCAAGCAGAAGGCGGAGAATTTTTATCCCCTCGTTGCAGAACGCGGCTTTTATGCCTTTGATATCTCCGAATATATCGGCGTCTGCCGTGTGGCATATGCCTGCGGCCTTATCAGTGAAGAGGAATACAACGAGATCACGGATCGCTTTGTGGCAAAGGCTCAGGCCTTCTATCATTCCTTTAAGGAATATGCCCTGTCCTACCTTTGCGGCGGCTATTACTTCATGGCCTCCGAATGCGACAATGAAGGTGTGGATCGCTTCCTGGAAATCCAGAAGCGTGTGATCTCGATGCTGTTTGCGGAAAATGCTCCCTGGAGCAACTATGCCTGGTATAAGCCGAAGGAGCGGGAGTGGGCCCAGATCTATCCCGGCAATCCCGGATGCTTCCTGACCAAGGCAGCTTATGAACAGGGCATCGGTTATATGTATCGTGACGAGCCTTCACCGGATCATCCCGACAGCGGATGGCGCTTCTTCCACGGAGACGAGCCTGAAGATTACGTCAACAACGTGGATAACATCACCATCGTCAGCCTGAACACCATCTGCAACCTTCGCCCCGACATCCTGGCCTACCTGGAAGCTCCCGTAGGCTGCGCATACGGCTGGAACGGCACAGACTGGGTTAAAGAGAGTTGAAATAATATATTATTTTATAATCAAACACGGATCCTTTCGATTTTTGCATTCTGAGCAAAAATCGGAAGGATCCGTGTCAGCATTAATGACACTGTATAGGTTTTGGTTTATTTCCCTTGTTGTGCCGCCAGGTTCTTGTTGGCGGTGGAGAGCATCAGCTTGATACGATTCAGCTGATTTACCTCTGAAGCACCCGGGTCGTAGTCCACGGCAATGATGTTGGCCTCCGGATGACGACGGCGGATCTGCTTGATAACACCCTTGCCTACAATGTGGTTCGGAAGGCAGGCAAAGGGCTGGGTGCAGACAATGTTCGGAACACCGTTGTGGATCAGCTCCATCATTTCTCCGGTCAAAAACCACCCTTCACCGGTCTGGTTCCCTAAGGAGACGAATTCCTCAGCCATACGGCCGAGCTCACGGATATCACTGGGCGGAGTGAAACGCTTACTGTTCTTACATTCCACATAATAGGTGTGGCGGGCCATCTCGATGAACTTGATGACCATATTGAAGACAGCAGCGGTCTTCTTGCTGGTACCTAAGTTTTCCGCCTTGAAGTTGTTGGTGTAGAAGGAGTAGAGCAGGAAGTCCGTCAGGTCGGGGCAGACAGCCTCGGCACCTTCCGCCTCCAGAAGCTCGGCCAAGTGGTTGTTTGCATAAGGCAGGAACTTTACCAGGATCTCTCCTACAATACCTACCTTGGGCTTGGAATTCTCATCCTTCAGTTCAATATTGTCAAAGTCGCGGATAATACCCTGAACATTTTTCTTAAAGTCAGCCATCAAGCCGGGCTTCTGCAGGGATTCGATACAGATCTTCTCCCATTTGCGGTGCAGCTCGTCAACGGAGCCCGGAACCGCCTCATAAGGCCGGGTGTGGTAAACCACTCTCATGAAGATATCGCCGTAGGTCAGAGCCTGAAGGGCCTTCATCAGGATCTTGGGCGTGTACTTCAGACCTTCGTTCTTCTCAATGCCCGAGGGGCTTAAGGAAACTACGGGGATCTGGCTCATGCCGGCATTTGCCAGGGCACGGCGGATAAATCCGATATAGTTGGAGGCACGGCAGCCGCCGCCTGTCTGGGTCATGAAAATAGCGGTCTTATTCAGGTCGTATTTTCCGCTCATGAGCTCATCCATCATCTGACCCACAACGATCAGAGAAGGATAGCAGGCGTCGTTGTTCACGTACTTTAAGCCTACATCAACGGAACGTTTGCTTTCCGGACAAATGACTACGTTATAGCCGCCGGTTCTGATGGCAGCGGCCAGAAGATCGAAGTGGATGGGTGACATCTGAGGACAGATGATGGTGTAATCCTTCATTGCCTTGGTGAATTCCACCCGGTTCATGGCAGCGGATACAATGGTACGGGGGCGTTTCTTCTGTTCACGCTCACGGATGGCTGCCATCAGAGAGCGGATACGGATCCTTGCCGCACCTAAGTTGCTGACCTCATCGATCTTCAATACGGTATAGAGCTTGCCGGAGTTGGTCAGGATATCGCAGACACAATCCGTGGTAACTGCATCTAAGCCGCAGCCGAAGGAGTTTAGCTGAACAAGGTCCAGGTCGTCTCTGGTCTTTACGAAGTTGGCTGCCCGGTACAGACGGGAGTGGTACATCCACTGGTCCATGACAATGAGAGGACGCTCGCAGTCAGCCATATGAGAAACACTGTCCTCGGTGAATACCACAAAGCCGTAGGAGTTTAAGAGCTCCGGGATACCGTGGTTGATCTCGGGATCCACATGGTAGGGACGTCCTGCCAGGACAATACCGTGAAGCTTGTGCTCCTCCATGTAGTTTAAGGCCTGCTCGCCGGCAATGCGGATATCGTCCCTGAGGGCAATAAGAGCCTGCCAAGCGGCAAGAGAAGCTTCCCGGACTTCCTTGGAGGGGATCTCAGGGTATTCTTCCTTGAAGACCTTCACCAGCTGATTGGTGATGACCACCTGATCCGTCAGAGCCACGAAGGGATGCAGGAAGCGGACATTTTCCGTCTCCAGTTCCTCCACATTGTTCTTGATGTTCTCGGGATAGGACTGCACAATAGGGCAGTTATAGTGGTTCTGGGCCGAAGGAGTCTCGTTGCGCTCGTAGTAAACGCAGGGATAGAAGATGGTCTTGATGCCCTGCTTGATGAGCCAGGAGATATGTCCGTGAGCGATCTTTGCGGGATAGCACTCGGACTCACTGGGAATGGACTCGATACCCATCTCATAGATCTTCCGGTTGGAAGCGGGAGAGAGGACTACGGAGAAACCGAGCTTCCGGAAAAATGTTGCCCAGAAGGGATAGTTCTCGTACATGTTCAGGACCCGGGGCAGACCGATGACGCCTCTGGTGGCTTCGCTTTCCGTCAGAGTGGCAATATCGAATACTCTCTTGTACTTGTAATCAAAGAGGTTCGGCAGCTCCTTGTTGGTGATCTCCTTGCCGAGACCGCGCTCGCAGCGGTTGCCGGTGATGTAACGACGGCTGGCCTTCTTGCCGGTAACGGGATCGTCAAAGAGATTGATGGTGAGCATACAGTTGTTGGTACATTTTCCGCAGCGGACCATCTTGGTGGAATAGGTCAGGTTCATGATCTCCTCGATGGAGAGCATGGAGGTCTTCTTTTCGGGGGTGTAGCGGTTTCTTGCGATGAGAGCCGCACCGAAGGCACCCATGATACCTGCGATATCCGGGCGCACTGCTAAAGCTCCGGACACACGTTCAAAGGCGCGGAGCACTGCATTATTATAGAAGGTACCGCCCTGAACCACCACGTTCCGTCCCAGGTCTCCGGGATCGGTGATCTTGATAACCTTGTAAAGGGCGTTCTTGATGACACTATAAGCCAGACCGGCGGAAATATCGGCAACGGTGGCGCCTTCCTTCTGAGCCTGCTTTACGTTGGAGTTCATGAATACGGTACAACGGGTTCCCAGGTCAATGGGATTGGCGGCAAAGAGAGCCTCCTTTGCAAAGCTTTCCACGGAGTAATTCAGGGATTTTGCAAAGGTCTCGATGAAGGAACCGCAGCCGGAGGAGCAGGCCTCGTTTAAGAGCACCGTATCAACGGACTGGTTCTTGATCTTGATACACTTCATATCCTGACCGCCGATGTCCAGGATACAGTCCACCTCAGGCAGGAAGAAGGATGCCGCCGTATAGTGGGCAATGGTCTCAACCTCTCCTTCATCAAGCTGAAGGGCAGCCTTGATCAGAGCCTCACCGTAACCGGTGGAGCAGCCGTAAATGATCTGTGCGGTTTCCGGGATAATGGAATGGATCTCTTTGATGGCATCGATGGTGGTCTGAAGGGGGCTTCCGTTATTGTTCCGATAGAAAGAATACAGAAGAGAACCGTCCTCGCCTACAACGGCAGCCTTGGTGGTAGTGGAACCGGCGTCAATGCCGAGGAAACATTTGCCACTGTAGGTGGCAAGCTCGCCCTTACGAACGGTATACTGAGCATGACGGTTCACAAAGCTGCGGTAATCCTCTTCATTCTTGAAAAGAGGATCCAGACGCTTGATCTCAAACTGCATCTTGATGCCGGTCCGGAGTCTGGAGGCCATATCCGAAATGGCAACAGAGCTTGTATTCGTATTATTCTCTGCAGCACCGATGGCAGCAAAGAGGTGAGAGTGGTCAGGGGCAAAAACGCAGTCATCCGTCAGGTTTAAGGTACGGATAAATGCAGCTCTCAGCTCACTTAAGAAGTGAAGCGGTCCGCCTAAGAAGGCTACATGACCACGGATGGGCTTACCGCAGGAAAGTCCGCTGATGGTCTGATTGACCACTGCCTGGAAAATGGAAGCGGCCAGATCCTCTCTGGTTGCTCCTTCATTAATCAGAGGCTGGATATCTGTTTTGGCAAATACACCGCATCTTGCCGCAATGGGGTAGATGGAGGTATAGTTTTTCGCATATTCGTTAAGACCGGAAGCATCCGTCTGAAGAAGGGAAGCCATCTGGTCAATGAAGGATCCGGTACCTCCGGCACAGATGCCGTTCATACGCTGGTCGATCCCTCCGGTGAAGTAGATGATCTTGGCATCCTCACCGCCTAACTCCACTGCCACATCTGTCTGAGGAGCTTCCTTCTGAAGTGCGGTGGCAACTGCCACAACCTCCTGAACGAAGGGAATCTCTAAGTGACGGGCCAGTGTCAGACCGCCGGAACCGGTGATCATGGGGTAGAGAAGGATATTACCAAGCTGTGCCGATGCTTTCTCCAAAAGAGCGGCAAGGGTCTCCTGGATATTGGCGAAATGACGTTCATAATCGGAAAACAGTACCTTGTCATTATCATCGAGAATGGCGATCTTGACCGTGGTGGAACCGATATCGATCCCGAGCCGGTAGACCTTGTCGGCATTCGTGATTGTTGAGTTCATTGATCTTTTCTCCTAAGCAATATGCTGGTCCTTTTAACAGCCCTCTCCCGTTAAAAGGCATTTATCAAAACATTATAATGGAAATCAAGTCAAAAATCAAGAAGCAGAGAATCCCTTAAAAGAAAGAAAAAGTTTGACTTTTCACCTGTCAGAAATTATAATATACAAGCCCGCAATAGCATCTTGGGCAGGAAAGGATGTGATCTCTTGGATAGTAGTGGAAGTAACGGTCGATTATGTTGCTGTCTGTTAAAAAACACAGTTCCGAAAGGAGAATATTATGATCAAGACCTATCTGTCCGTAGAAGGGAGCATCACAGAACTGGCGGGCCGGGAATTTCCTAAGGGGTGTTGGATCAACATGGTGGCCCCTACCGTAGAGGAAACAGAGGAGATCGCCACCCGTTTTCAGGTGGACTTAAACGACCTGAGAGCCCCTCTCGATGAAGAGGAACGTTCCCGTGTGGAGATCGAAGACGAGTATATGATGATCCTGGTGGACATCCCCATCGTTGAGACCCGGAATGACAAAGACTGGTACGGAACCCTTCCCTTAGGCATCTTTCTTGTGGATGATGCACTGCTGACCATCTGTCTGCAGGAGACCTCCATCTTAAAGGGATTTGAGGAAAATAAGGTGAGAGGCTTCTCCACCAACATGCGCACCAGATTCATTTTCCAGATCCTGTACCGTAACGCCTCCTTATACCTGGCGTTCCTGCGTGCGGTGGACAAGAAGAGCGAGGAGATTGAGAACAAGCTCCGGGAATCCACCAAGAACAATGAACTGATCGAGCTTCTCGAACTGGAGAAGTCCCTGACATACTTTACCACCTCCCTCCGTGGAAATGAGGTGGTTCTGGAGCGCCTTCTGCGTACCGAACGCGTGAAGAAGTATCCCGAGGATACCGAGCTTCTGGAAGACGTCATCATCGAGAACAAGCAGGCGATGGAGATGGCCAACATCTACAGCGGCATTCTGAATGGAATGGTGCAGACCTTCGCCTCCGTTATCTCAAACAATCTGAACATAGTCATGAAGCTGATGACCACACTGACCATTGTCATGTCCATCCCGACACTGATCTCCGGTCTGTACGGAATGAACGTGGAAGGAATCCCTCTTTCCACCGGCCCCTACGCCTTCTGCGTGGTCACACTGATGGCCCTTCTTCTGGCCGGACTTGTTGCAATTTGGTTTAAGAAGAAGAATATGTTTTAGTTGAAGGTTCGACAGGACCTTCAACAATCGCTGTTAATGCGAAGCATTAACGGCGCAATCTGTTTGGCTCACTTGTGAGACAAACTATTCATTTCCGTCGCTAACGCGCAGCGTTAACGACGGCAATCCGTTTGACTCGCAAAGCGAGGCAAACTATTCCTCTTAATTGTAAAAGGAGCTTCATTTTATGAAGTGGTTTCTGAAACTGGAATTGAAATTCGGAAAATTCGCCATTCCGGGTCTGATGAACTACATCGTGGTCCTTTACGGTGTGGGACTGGCCCTGGCCTATTTCCGTCCCATGGTCTATCCCATGTACCTGTGCCTGGATCCTTCGCTGGTTCTGAAGGGACAGGTTTGGCGACTGGCCACATTTCTCATAGATCCGCCCAGCGATTCCTATATCTTCGGGATCCTGATGTGTATCCTGTATTATTCCATCGGGCGGTCGCTGGAGATCGTGTGGGGATCCTTCCGCTTTAATTTCTATTATTTCAGCGGAGTGATCGGCACCATTCTTGCAAGCTTTCTGGTGTATCTGATCACAGGTATCAGTTCTCCCACATCGGCATCATTTATCACCATGTCGCTGTTTCTGGCCTATGCCCTGACCTTCCCGGAAAATGTGTTCTATCTGTTTTTCATGATCCCCGTCAAGGCAAAGTATCTGGCCTATTTTGATATCGGATATTATCTGATCTGCATTATTTTCGCCATTCTTACCATGGATTTCGGAACAGCCGTTGCGATCGTAGTATCGCTCATGAATTTCGGTTTCTTCCTTTTTATGACCCGCGGGACCTTCAAGGGCGGCAAGGTAAAACAGGCCGTCCGGAGAGCCAAGTTCCAGAGTCAGGTTGCAAAGGGAATGAAGGGGAGCCCTGCAGCACCCGGAAAGCGTGCAAGACATATCTGCCACACCTGCGGCATTACCGACATCGACGATCCGTCCATGTCCTTCCGGTTCTGCTCGAAGTGTGAGGGCAATTATGAATACTGTGAGAATCATCTTTACACTCACGTACATGTATTAAAGGAAGTGACACTTCCGAGAGAGGAAGATCGGGGATCCGGCAGCGGACGTGATTCGGATACGTTCAGGGAAGACCCGAAAGAACTGTGACAGAAAGGATAAGACTATGGAGAAAAAACCGTTTGTTACCAAAGAAGAGATCGAGGAGATCGTAAAAACCTATCCCACACCTTTTCATATC
>JAGACB010000124.1 GCA_017614345.1 Lachnospiraceae bacterium | reverse complement strand
GTGGTGATATGGATCCCGCCCACCACGACAACGGAGCCCTTCTCCCGGTAGTATTTCGAGAGCTCCACTGCCCGGGGATACACATCCACCGTGACCGATATGCCGACCACATCGGGCACATCCTCCGGATCATTCAGGTTCAGATCCCGGATGTTTTCATTCTCGATCACAATCTTATGGTCATCACGAAGAATGTTGGCAATCGTCAGAAGGCCAAGCGGCGGAGACATATGAAGCTTCATGTCCGAATCCACCGGACGCCGATGCATTTTCGGCTGGATCAATTTCACATATGCCATATACTTTCATTTTCCTCAAAAAAGTTCTACCAATAGGAATAGTTTGGCCCGCTTTCGCGAGCCAAACGAGATGCGGTGATTGTTGGCAGGGACAAGCTTTTCAGGGGAAAACCTGTTGCCAAATATAATTTTTCGGTTGCGAACGGTAAAATGTGCCAATAATGTTCCACATTCCTTCGGAACGTGAAATGTATCAATAATGTTCCACATTCCTTCGGAACGTGGAACATTATTGATACATTTTGGCACGTTTACGGATGTTCGAAGGTGATGACCTGGTGTACTGCGTCCACGGTGGCGGGGATGCCGAAGGATCCGCCCGCGCCAGTCCTCCAAAGAAGGAAAGAGTTCGTACTTTTGAAACAGCGCCATTTTTTTGTCTGATATTTGGGTTATTACCGGCTGCAACGGAACTTCAGTTCCTCGAAGCGGCGGTCTACCTCAGCCTGGAACTCGGCGATGAGGTGTTCATTTTCCGGCTTGAACAGGTGCTTGAAGCGGCCCTGAGTGCGAAGGAAGTCTTCGATGGGAAGCTTGTTCTTGGGCTCGTAGTTCAGGATCCAGCGGCCGTCAATGACCTCGAAGAGAGGCCAGTAGCAGGTCTCTACGCCCAGACGGCAGATCTCCATGATGTCGGAGGAATCATAACGCCAGCCACGGGGACAGGGAGCCATGATGTTTAAGAAAGCGGGGCCTTCCGTGTAGATTGCCTTCTCTGCCTTCTCGTGAAGATCACGGAAGTTCTTAACGAAGGTGGTCTGAGCTACGTAAGGTACGTTGTGCTCAGCGATGATGGCTGCCAGATCCTTGCGGTACTGGGGCTTTCCGGCACTGACCTTACCTACGGGAGTGGTGGTGGTGTCTGCGTACATGGGGGTTGCAGAGGAACGCTGTGTACCGGTGTTCATGTAAGCACCGTTATCGTAGCAGACATAAACCAGGTCGTGTCCGCGCTCCATGGCGCCGGAGAGGGACTGGAAACCGATATCGTAGGTTCCGCCGTCACCGCCGAAGGCGATGAACTTGTAGGTGGAATCGATCTTGCCCTTTTTCTTTAATACGTGATAGGCGGTCTCCACACCGGAGAGGGATGCGCCTGCGTTTTCAAATGCGTTGTGGATGTAGCTGTCTTCCCAGGCGGTATAAGGATACATGAAGGTGGATACCTCCAGACATCCTGTTGCGTTGGCAATGACTGCATGATCCTCCTCCTTCAGAGCACGGAGGACGTTGCGTACGGCAATGGTTCCGCCGCAGCCGGCACACATTCTGTGGCCCGGTGCCAGACGTTCGGGCTTGTTCATGATCTCTTTGAAATTATATGCCATAGCTTACTGCTTCCTCCCTATTACTCTCTGAGGCCGATGTAACGGTAAGCACGTCCGGATTCTTTTACGATCGGATCCTTGCCTTCGGATACGGCCAGCAGTTCTTCGAAGATCTCTTCAAACATTTCCACGGTGATATCACGTCCGCCGAGGCCGTACATATAGTTCACAGCCTGAGCCTGTACGCGGTTTTTGAAGAGTGCGGCGGAAACCTCACTGATGAGGGGACCGCCCTGAGTGGAGAAGCTTTCGCTCCGGTCCATCAGACCGATGACTTTCACATTCTTTAATGCCTTTGCGATCTCATCGGCAGGGAAGGGACGGAATACACGGATCTTTAAGAGACCTACCTTGAGGCCCTTTTCACGCATTTCGTCTACGGCATCCTTTGCAGTTCCTGCTGCAGATCCGATGAGGACAATGGCAGCATCTGCATCCTCAAGGGCGTACTCCTCGAAGAGACCGTAGGAGCGACCGGACATCTCAGCAAACTCGCGGCTTACGTCAAGGATGACCTGCTTAGCATTTTCCATGGCCTGTTCCTGAGCACGGCGGGCTTCCATATAATAAGGAGAGATCGCATAGGGTCCAAGTGCCATGGGCTCATTTTCATTTAAGAGGTAGTGCTCGGGTTCGTATTCGCCTACAAAATCCTTCACTTCCTGGTCGGAAAGCATCTCCATCACACCTACGGCGTGGCTGGTGATGAAACCGTCCTGGCAGATCATGATGGGAAGGCGTACATCTTTATGTTCACTGATCCGGAAGGCCATAACGGCATTGTCATAGGCTTCCTGATTGTTTTCGGAGAAGATCTGGATCCAGCCGGTATCTCTTGCAGCCATTGCATCGGAATGGTCGCAGTTGATGTTGATGGGGCCGGAAAGAGCACGGCACACCAGCATCAGCGCACAGGGAAGGCGGTTGGAGGCTGCCAGAGTCAGGGGCTCCCACATGTAGGCCAGACCGCAGGAAGAAGTAGCGGTGACTGCACGTGCACCTGCGGCTTCCGCACCGATGGTGGCACTCATGGAGCTGTGCTCACTTTCCACGGGAATGAATTCCGTGGTTACCTTGCCGTCGGAGACGAATTTGGAGAAATACTGAGGGATCTCAGTGGAAGGGGTAATGGGAAATGCCGCCATAACGTCGGGATTGATCTGACGAAGGGCATTGGCAACGGCTTCGTTACCGGAAATATTTTTCTTTGCCATTTTATTTCTTCACTCCTTCCATGGTGATGGCACCGAAGGGGCAGGCCTTTACGCAGATGCCGCAGCCCTTGCAGTGATCGTAATCGAATTCCTGACGCTTGTAATCCTCAACGGGAATGGCGCTGTCAGGGCAGCAGGGAACGCAGAGCAGGCACTGCTTGCATTTATCTGCCAGGAAGACCGGCTTAATGGCGGTCCACTCACCGGTATTGAAGAAACGGGAGGTTGCAGCCTCATGGATCTGGAGACCTTCGGTCAGGTCGGTCCACTTGCAGTCCTCACCAAGGGAATTGATGCTGGATTCTTCTTTCTTCATCACTGTACCTCCTCGAGAGCCATCTCAAGCGCTCTCTTGTTTCCTTCGATCATTTCCGGCTTGGAAGCGAATTTCTTTTTAAAGGAGATCTCCATTTCCTCCAGGAAAATGGATTCGTCCAGCACGCCGGATACCTTTACGACTGCTGCAAGCATGGGCATGTTGGGAAAATATTTACCCAGTGCACTCATGCTGATCCTGCGGGCGTCAATGGTATAGATCCGTCCGGTATAGCCTCTTAACTCCTTACGGATCTCTTCTTTGGAACGGGAGGTGTTTATGATGATCGCACCCTCCGGCTTTAAGCCGGCTGTAACATCGACTGTTTCGAGCAGAGTTTCGTCAACAACTGCAACGAAGTCCGGATTGTAAATGTTGGAATGAACACGGATCTCATGATTCGGACTGATCCGGTTATAGGCCGTGATCGGCGCACCCATACGCTCCGGACCGTACTCCGGAAAACCCTGGACATGCTTGCCGGTCAGAAACGCAACATCGGCCAGCATCAGCGCAGCAGTCTTTGCACCCTGTCCGCCGCGGCCGTGCCATCTGATCTCAACGATCTCCTTCATAGTGGTAAAACCTCCTGTTTGTAAAAAACACTTTCATTACAGCTTCCCGGGAACCTCCCTGAAATCTGTAACAATCGCCGATCATCCTGTTGATCCGGCGAAGGGTCTGACTCATATCACAAGGCAGACTGCCCTATATTATAGCAGAGAACAAAATAAAATGCTACAACAAATTTTGGTGACAGAGGGGCGGTTCTTTTGTCATCTCCCCCCGGTGACAGCGGGGACGGTTCCGCCTGTCATCAAAGGAGAAAAAAAGAGGGATCTCTGTGAGCAGAGATCCCTCGATTTGATGTTATCTTTTCATTCTTTCACGTCAGCTGATCTGCTTTCCGCTTTGGTTTCATCCGTTTTGTTGTTATCGGATTTTTTGTTATCCGGTTTTTGGCTTTCGTTTTCGGCCGTTTCAGCTTC
>JAGACB010000123.1 GCA_017614345.1 Lachnospiraceae bacterium | reverse complement strand
TGCCCAGTTCTTAAGGTTTGTCACACTCTTGTTTAATGCAAGGGTGATCCCCGCATCAGTTACATCGCCGACTTTCTTCCATGTGCTGCCGGGTGCCGTTCCCAGACTGGGAAGGGCTGTTCCTGCAGGAGCATGGTAGAACATTCCTGTCGCGTCTCCTAATCCAAGTTTTACGTCAGACATTATTATCAACCTCCGTTATCTCCTGATGTGCCACGATGGCCAGTCTGGCCGAACACATCGACAAATCCGGCCGCACGGGATCTGCACCCCATGAGCCGGATGAATTTACTACAACGTGGCGAAGGGCAGATGTCTGCTCCTTTGCCACCTGTTTTAAGATGCCTGTTGCTGTGTTGAGATAGTCCAGGGCATCCGCTTCCGTCTGGGCCCTGGAGTCCAGGACCACTTCAAACGTGTCTATGGTCTGCGAATCCGTTCCACCTACCAATGTGATCAGAATGTTTGGCAGATCATATTCCTCCGGAAGCGGCCTGCAGTAAGCAGTCAGATAATCTGATAAGGCTTCCCGGACTTCGTTTTCAATATCAATGGATTTATTTATGATCATCTGCCCACCGCCTTACTCAGTATCTTGTTCTCTGCTTCCTGTTTTGAGGACTCCTCATCATTGGCCACTACCCTGCCGATCGGACGGGTAACACCGTAGGCAGAGTCCTGGAACCTTGGTTCGTTGGACATCTCCACATGGAATCCGCCGCCTTTAGGCAGATATGACGTTGCCCTGGATGCGATCTTCTCAGCTTCTCCCTGCACTGTTCCGGATAAACCCTGAAGGCATTCCGCAAACCCTGCCGGATTGAATTTAATCTCGATTACTGTTGCCATCAGCCGGACCACCTCTCAATCGAAAGCTGGATATGACTGACAGCACCAGTCGCAGATACCCACGGCTTCGGTCTGCCCAGGATCGTATAGGTCTCGCCTTCAAACTCTACCCTGTCCCCTGCCTTGACATCCGTGCCGGGCGGAAGGTATACGGTGTATCCTTCATTAATGCCCAGCACACGTCCGTCCTGGGACAATCCTGTGGAAGCAGGCTGCACTGAGCAGTTGCTGACCACCCAGGAAGTCGGGTTCGACCAGTCATAGACGGAAGAGCCCCTGGAAGTGGCCGTCCCAGGACGGATGATCGTGATCTCTTGCTTACACCAGGATGGTATTGCCATTTAGAACACCCCCTGTATGCGGTAAGGTTGGAGGACCTCCTTGTTGTCATCCGCCAGAGCGGTTGCCCTGGCTGAATTGACCCAGCCGGCATTGTAGGTGATGGATACCCCTCCGGCTGTCTCGGACTGCACTCCGGCAGATGAGGCCAGAGCATGGGTGACCCTGTGTGCGATCAGTTCCTTGACCGCATACATGAGTTCATCCGGGAGCCCTGCTGTGTAGTCTATGATGATCTTCGTGTACCTGTGCACGTTACTCCACTCCACATTGAAGATCCTCAGCATTCCATTCGTTTCCAGGACATAATCCTCATGGTCCACACCGCCGATCTTGATCGATGTGATCTCAGTCACATAGGCAGCCGGCAGTTGGATCATGATCTCTCGGTATACCACTCCCACGCGTCGGTCATAGAAGGTGGTGTTCAACTGACAGGCCTCACTGGGATAGACATGCCATCCGCAATAGTTCCTGACTGCGGCAGAGGCTGCAGCGATATCAGGCTCAACACGTTTATCATTGGCATACTTTCCAGCGGTAAGATCATTAAAATCACTTGACTCAAGCATATCAGGCAATTCATTGATTTCTGTCAATGTATAGCCCCATGTTGTCAATAAACTCATTTCTTCCTCACCGCTTTCCTGGCCTTATTCACAGGCTTCTTTGCTTTGTTGGCTGGCGGTTCGACCGCCTTCTTTCTAACGATTTCCACGGCACCGGCAGGCTGTTCGCCTTCTTCATACTGCCATTCGCAACCGTTATACATATAATGTTTCAGCATCGGTTTCACCGCCTTTCCAAAAAGGGAGAGCGGTTAAGCCCTCCCTAGGTTATTGATCAATTAGGATGTTGCACCTGTTGCGCCGCCTGCTCCGATGACGATCTTGGAGAAGCCTGCCGGTCTTCTTACGGCCAGGGCCAGTCTTTCCTCTGCACGGATCGTCATGAGGTTCTTAACGAAATCGTCCTGATCACTGTTGGTAGCTTCTACTCTGACTCCGCCCTTCTGTACAACGGAACCGCAGGTCTTGAACGCGCCAACGATGATGGTGCCTGCAGATGTTGCGGTGGATACACATACCGGGATGCCCCACAGATTCGGAATGCTCTGCTCACCAAAGTATCCGTTTCCGTAGTAGCGGTTCTCAGCATCCTTGCCGATTCTCAGCTTGTACCAGTCATTCGGATGGATCACGATGGCATCTGCCGGGAATCCGGACTGATCCTGAACGTCCATAGCTTCCTTCATGATCACATCAGCGATCTGTGCTGCAGTGCTGGAAGCTGTCAGGCTGGTGGTATCGCTCTGGATGCCGGAAGTATTGATCAGGTCATAAATGAGTTTGTTCTGCTCAACCAGTCCCAGGTGATACAGAAGTCTGCCGTTGACTGCGGACTCCAGGAATGCATAATCGTTGATGTACTCATCAGACTCTTTGATGAAGCATGCGATCTTTGCCAGGGAAACAGTCTTCGGTGTCGGATCTGCGAAATGTACCTGGGGTTTCTTTGCTCCTTCATTGGTAGCTGCCGGAGCACCTTCGATGGCACCCTCAACCAGGTATACCAGTGTGGAACCGGAAATGGTCTCAGCCGCGAAAAGGTCACGGATCACTAAAGGGGTACGGGCACCAGTCACCACGTTCCTGTCGTATGTGGTCGCAAATGCGCTCACTCCGGAAGTGGTAGGTGTCTTCTGCACGTCATTGTAGGATTTTACAAACTCATCAGCGATGACACTGAATCTCTTCTCAGCCGGATGAGCTTTTAAGTGGTTGATGAAATGTTCACCAAGGGAATTGGCTTTCTGTGTGCTCATGTCGTCTCCTTCCTCGGGAATGGTATTGTCCCCGATCTGCTCAAGAAGGGCATTTGCCTTCTCGGCAGCCTTAATCTTTCCATTCAGGTCCTCAATCTCTGTGGAGAGGACTTCGCCGGCCTTGATCGCTTCCGCGTCACCGGCTTCGATTTTCTCTTTAAGTGCGACAAATTCATCCTTCTTTGCCGCTAACTGTTCTTTGAGGTTCATTATTCTTCCTCCTCTATTGCCTTAATAGCTGCTAACAAAGCCTCTTTCTTTGGATTGCTCTGCTTCTGCTCCTCCGGTGCCCCGTTGGCTTCCACATTGTCCTCTCCATCGTCGGATTCTTCGTCATCTAAAACACTCTCAAGGAGTGCAATAGCTTCCCTGATGGCCTGCTCGTCGGACTTGCTGTTTCTCCGGCCTGCCTTGATGTCTACAACACCTGCATCATCATTTGCAGGTACGCAAACGCATGAGATCTCGAAAAGATCCAAATCACGCAATTCGTTCGCCTTGATACCACCATCTAGTTCTACCGGTCCTTCATCCTTAATGTCGAAAGCAAAGGAGAACTTTGATAGCCGTCCATCTTTATACAGTCCCCTAACCCTTTGGGCCTCGCTGGTATCGTCAAAACCAGCCAAAAAATGGAGGCCTTTTTCGTCCTCCGTTGCTTCTGCTGTTCCGATGTAAGAACTCAGATTATCCATTTGATGTGCCCATAACAACGGAATACCTTTTCCTCCATTCCATCTTTCTTTTAATGTCCTAGCAAAGGCTCCCTCTTTCACGACATCACCATATGAATCAGGTTCTCTGATCCATGTGGATGCATATCCCTCAATGGTTCCGTTCCCAGAATCCTCATACTTTACACTAAATTCTTTGTATTTCATATCTTCCTCCTATCCGACCGTAATGATCACTTCTGTGGAACAATTACAGCCACAGGTAGTATCAGGATCACCGTTCTCATCGCCTGGCCAATAACATCCGTTTGAAAATGCTTCATCGATCGGAACGACCTCGCCATTCATCATTGCGTGTTCCGGCCTGGGATTAGTACCCGTGACCCATCTCTTCTCAACTGTCTTCTGGATGCCCTGCTGTTCGGCCTGCTGCGGTGCTTCATGGGTGGCAGCCCATCCGGCCACACAGATGGCCAGGGACTGACCAAGCATCTCAGCCTGGGAGTTTTCCCGGAGGTCGAAGACATGCTCAGGTGTATCTTCCTCATCATCGGACTCCATGGCTTCCTCCAGCTTCTTCCTGGTGCCTTCATTGATGGCATGGGCTCTGCCTTCAGCCATGGCCCGTAAATACTTCCGGGTCTGCTCTGTATTGTACTTAGATCCGATTGCCTTCGCGGTCTCCTCTCCGTGGGCATCCGCGATATCATCCATTACCGGCTCGATATCGTCGGCCAGTTCCTTATCCCATCGCTCTTCATCCCACCATCGGGCTGCTTTCGCACCCAGCTTCGGAAGAATGGAATTTGCCTGACGGTGGAAGAACTTGCTCATGGTCTCTTCCATGCGCTTGTCCTCTTCCTCGGTGGATCTGGCCTTGATCCGGATCGGATCTGATTTATGATGATGGCATCCGCAGTTCTGCTCGATAGTCATCGGTTCCTGTTCGTCCATGTGCGTATCCTGTGGAGATGCCTGGCCACCTTCCACCACGTTGAGTGGAGTGATGATCTGGCTTCCCTGTCCATCCGGAAGCGGCGGCAGGTTATTGTCTGCCCTGGCCTCGTCCCTGGTCATCCACGGACCACCGACAGCACTCTGGAGGATGGATGCTCTCTCTTCAAATGAGCCCTTGAGCTTCTCAGCAAGATCAAACTCAACATAGGTATCCGGAGAAGCTCCGATCATAGGCAGAAGGAAGGAATTGATCCTCTGCTGGAGCATCTGAAGGATAGGTCCCAGACATTCCGCATACAGTGCTCTGGCATTATCCTTACTGGAAGCATAGGTCTGTGTGGTGGTATGCCAGATCAGAGACGGATTCACATGATAGGCAGCGGCCACATCTTCACGGGACAACTGCTTGGTCTCTGCGTACTGTGCCTCTTTGGCATTGAACTGATACGGTTTGATGTCCATACCGTCTTCCAGAAGAGGCATCTTGCCGGCATTGCTTCCGCCCTGGCCCCAGGATTCCCGGAAGGCTTGGACGAATTTCTTCCTGGTCTGATCATCCCAGGGCTGCACGTTGGCCGGCCTGGTGATGTATGCATTGAACCGCCCGGAAGATCTCCATATCTCTGTCCGGAATTTATCCGCCTGGATCTGCTCACGCAGTGTCTGCTTCAGAGCAGAGATCGGACTCTGGTATCCGCCCGGGTTCCCCGGTGAATACATCCGGAACTGTACAAATTCTTTTCTGGGGATCTCGATGACCCCGCCACCTGTTTTGGATGTGATAAACAGCTTATCCGGAGCATAATTTGTCTCCCTCTCCGTGTTCATGATCCATTCCTTCGGGATCAGACGGAGCTGGTAACCGCTCTCACTGTCTGCATCCGGAAGCACCCACAGGGTGGCCACACCCATCAGCAGCAGTTCTGTCGTGACCGCATCCCAGAGTTCAAACGATGTCTGGTCCCTGTTCGGCCGGTAAAGAAGTAAGGCTGCATTGCTCTCTCTGTCGCGCCTTCTCTCAGTCTCTCCATCCCTCACATAAACCTTCAGTGGCAGCTGTGCCACACTGTCAGCAAGGAACGACACCACAGCATGGAGGTTTGCTTGTGTTGCGTAAAGCTGTCTTGCTGTCAGGCCGTCCACATATGGATTCTCTTCCGGTGTGATGCTCACATGGACGGTTGTATGCCCGAACAGATCCCGCAACTTTTGAGTTATACTAGGCATTTTTCCGCCTCCTGTCTCAGATAAAGATGAGCTCTGCGCCTTGAGCATATGCAGACTCATATATCTTGGTTTCTTTGGTCTCTATCTTTGTAGCCGCTGCGAATGCCACGAAACAGGCAAAGAGCGGCGCTATATCATCAGGACTTTTCACGCGATCGGGAAGCTCCAGGCCCCCGCCGATGTTACGCAGCTGCATGGTCTTCCCCGGAAGGTCCAGGATCGGCTGCTGAAGGTGGTAGATATGGATGCCACCGCTTTGTGAGTCCGGCGCGTTGGCTGCTATGCCATCCCAGAACCGTCCCCACCCGTTTGTCAGCTCCTTCCCCTCGATCGGGATGCGTTCCACTCCCGGGATCGTGCAGATCTGTTCAGCAAGGCCGGATACCGGAGCACCCCTCGACTGAAATGCCAGGTTCATGTTCTGCTTCATGGCTCTTGCCCTGAACCAGTCCTCCACCCATGAAGTCCCCACCCTTCGGGCAATGACCTCGATGTGGTAGTTCCCGTCTGTCCTCATGCCACAGACTCCGATGGTCGCCCATCTCCTGTCCTGTGACAGGTCAAGGCCGAAGAACAGTTCCGATTCCGGTGCGATGCTCGATTGCATGTCCAGGCCACCTTCCCATGCTCCATCCGGGAACGGATTCGGAAGGATGGTCTCCACTTGCTGGCACATACACTCAGATCTGAATTTGTTTTCAGGGAATGTTGCTCGGTTAGACATCAGCGCTCTCTCCGTAAGGTATCCGTAACCCAGTGCCGGGTTCGCCATGGCCAGCGCTTCCATATCGTCGGTAGCGGCTCCGTCCGGTGCGGACCATTCAAACAGGCCCAGTGCGGAGGAATCAACATCCCCGCCGAAGTCTGCAGCTTCCGTTCCTTCGATCTCTGCGATCGCCTGGGACCTTAACTGCCGGAGGACCACGGAATCAGGATCACCGGCATTTGAAAAGCAGATGACCAATCCATTCGGTTTGGCATTGGTCGATGCCACGGAGGCCGACCATGTTTCCCAGTCCCTCTGCTCACGGATCTCATCCAGCATGACAAGGTCATTGGAGTCGCCTCTGCCTGCCCGGCGAGTAGGCGCTCCGACCTTATATTGACGGTTCCCGGACAGGATCAGTCTCTTATTGCCGTTGGTCCGGGATACTCGCACAATATCTGCACTTAATTCGGGATTAGCTTCCTGGTCATTGATGACCGCCTCCCATACCTCTTCCGCCTTGTCCAGGGAAAGAGATGTCCCGAAGATGCTTTCCACCTGCAGGACATTAGCAAAAAACGATGCTATCACTTCTGAAAGCACCGTCTTGCCATTTTGTCTTGATATTAAAAAGAGGATTACACGAAACCGGAATCTCCATCCGGTCTGTAAATCCCCTACAATCTCTAATGCATGGATCAGTGCCCATTCCTGCCACGGGTACAGGTTTTTATGCAGCACTGTATGCGCGTATTCTATACATGCGAAGCCCAGGGAAGTCTCCGGAGTCAGTTGTCGCTTCGGATAGGTGTAAACCCTGGCCGCTGTTACCCCTTTCATTTTGCCACCTTGAATTTGGCCCGGAGAGAATCAAGGCTCTTGATCTCGGTGTTCTCCTCTCCGATCAGATCCTTCGCCACCGTCAACGTCTTTGTGTAGGTGGTGATCAGTTTCTCATAAGCCGGATAGAAGGGATTCTCCCTCACTCCGCTCTGACCACCACCATTGTCGTAGTCGATGATCAATGGCTCCGTATCGATCTTCTTTCCCTCTTCCAGAAGACGGTAGGCCATATGTTTTAACTGTTCGATCAGTATTTTTTTGTCCGTGTTTGTCATATGACCACCTTCTCTTTACTCGCGGGGAGGGATATCAC
>JAGACB010000122.1 GCA_017614345.1 Lachnospiraceae bacterium | reverse complement strand
GTATCTATCCTTCAGAATCTGAATCTGTGTCTTCTGTGTCTTCTGTATCTTATCAGCTCAGAAACGGAGCATTTCGGTCATAATCGGAGATCTCCGTAACCTCCACCGGCAAAACCAGCCCGATCTTCTCTTCCAGATAGTTCAGTTGCTTAGAATGCCCGTCATTCCCGCTCCGGTCGATCATGTAGAGATGTTCCGTCCCATCCTCCAAAGAGAGAAATGCATTTCCAATGCCGGCAGGTACCAGGATCGCAAGACCGTTTTCCCCGGAAAGCTCCACCGATTCCCATTTCAGATAAGTCTCCGAACCGGGCCTTAAGTCCACCACATAGTTGAGGCCCCGGCCGTGGATCAGGGACACAAACTTGGTCATGGGGTCCCTCTCCTCCCGGTAATGGATCCCGAAAAAGGTTCCCTTTCGGGGCATCCGGTAGATCCGGCTCTCCCGGACCTCAAAGCCCTCGATCTCCTCGTAGGCATAGGTCAAAAGCCCCCGGGAATCCTCCCGCGAGCGCAGCCGAAACACTTTTACACAGCCGAAGATTTCTCTGATCAGTTCCACGTTCGTTCCTCACAAAATCAAAGCCCCGGCGTCGTCATTTTCATAACAGACGCCAAACTTACACTTGGATCATACTACATAAATATAGCGAATTTCAGGCTGTAAATCAAGTTTAGGGAGGAAATGGGAAGATTCCGAAAGCAAAAAGTCCGAAACCCATTGAAAACAACGGATTTCGGACTCATCGATATCATTATGGTTTCATTTTTCACTTCACTTCCGTCACAAAGGTGGTCACGGAGCCGGCGGGGCAGGTGAAGATCTGGGACTCATCAAGAGTGCCTGCATCCTGACACAGGATACCGGAAAGATCCAGGGTATCGTAGGAGTCTTGGAAGTCGGAGCACATCATGGTGGTGCCGGACATGGACTGATCACCAAGCCAGAGCTGAACCTTGCGTTCGTTTTCGCCGCCGTTGATCACAACAGTTGTGACCTTGGTGCCGTCCTCGGAGAGGAAGCTGACGGCTCTGACGTTGGAATCGCCCTTGGCCTTGGCATCGATGTTCACGTCACCGGGCTGGATGAAGTGGGAGAACTGCTTGTAGGCATAATATTTTTCCTTGATCACGAAATCGGACTTACGATTCCACTCAAAGCAGATCATGCCGCCCATGGTATCCCAGACTCCGTCCCAGTAGAAGTAGGAGCTTGCCCGCTCTTCCACAATACTTTCCTGGATCAGGAAGGCCATCTGAAGGCCGGTCTCGGTGTAATACTCGGTCATCCACTTTCTGGTATCGGGAAATGCGCTTTTCAGGTTCCACATGTTCTGGATATAGCTGATGGGATTCTCATCATCACCGCCGCCGTAAAGATGGTGGCAAATGCCCCAGACGGAATCCGGTTCCTGTTCCAGGATCGGATTCATATACAGCTTCAGGCGGTTGCTGCTCTCCATACTGAAGCACTCCGGGCCGATCATGTGAGGAGCATCCTCACCGAACTTGTCCTTCATGGCTTTGTAGGTTGCCAGATAGGCATCCGCATAGCAGGCCGTGTTCTCATCCTCTTTGTAGTTTAAGAGGCAGCAGTCATAATCCTCTGCCAGATAGTCCGGCTCGTTCTGGATACTGAGAACATCAATGGGAACGCCGGCAGCTTCGTACGCTTCCACCGCATTTGCCATGTACTCGCCGAATTCCTTGTACATGTAGGTGCCGTCCGCATTCTTGGCAATGGTGGAGTCACCCTCGATCTTGCCGGTGGACTTCAGGTCTGCGGAAGGAGACCAGGAGGAAAGCAGAACCGTGATCTCTTCACCGTTTTCCTTTGCACGCTTGACAGCGGCATCGTAGATCGCCTTCTCGGTCTTAAAGCCCACGGATTCCTTTGAACCGTACTGATAGGTATTCCGAAACCGGAGATTGGTCAGTTTCAGATCCGAGAAAAATGCATCATACGCCTTCTCGGCATTGGCATTCTCCGTCATCCAGTCCGCATACCAGGTAAATCCGGAGCCGAAGCCCTCCCAGGTCTGATAGGTCACGGAAGGGTCAATGGTGACCTGAACCGCGGATTCATCCTTTGCGGGAAGGTTGGAAGCCTCCTCTGTCTGAGACTCCGTAGCAGAAGCAGGCTCTGTTGTTTCCGTTTTGGAAGCAGGCTCTGTCTTCTCGGGCTCTGTCTTTCCGCCGTCCGGCTCCTTGGTACAGCCGGTGGCCAGGATGGTCATCAGGGTTACAACACATAATGCACGGACAAATAAATTTTTCTTTTTCATATTCATTTTCCTTTTTTGATTAAATCGCCGATCGCAGCAGATCCTTTGAATCTGCAACTAAAATGAAAAGGAGGCCCTGTTCTCAGGCTTAAAACCTGTGAACGGTAAGGCCTCCTTCATCATTTCACTGTTCTTTGAATGGTGATCAAACGGGTTCGACGATCAAGCTCCGCCTATCGTCGATCGATGCGGATCCAACGGATCTGCAACTTACTCAGCATCTGCACCACGGCGTTCCTTCTGATCTGCACGGATCATGCGGACAAGTTCCTTTGCTTCCTTCTCACCGAGTTCATGGTGAGCTAAGTAAGCTGCAAGGAAGGACTTCATGGATCCGCCGAAATTTCTTCCGATGAGGAAATCGGTCTCAACCTGATCGTAGTCTTCCTTTGAGATCAGGGAAACGACCTTGCCGTCTTCACTGGTAATGAAACCCTTTTCCCTTACGATCTTGATCATCGTGTAGGAAGTGGACTTCTTCCACGCTACCTCCTCCTCACAACGTCTCGCAACAACCGAAGGATAAACCGGTTCCAATTCCCAGATATAGCTGAGTAACAGGTATTCCTTGTCACTCATTCTGCCGTCCTGTACTTTTTTTCTTCTTGCCATAACATCTACCTCCACAAGAATAGTCTAAATCAATAGCAAGTTTATTGTACGATTTTACCCGATTATTTTCAATAGTCAAAATCAAAAAAAACTATTAAATTTTTCTATTCTCAGAACGGCAGTGTATGAAAAAATACGGATAATCGGAAAAATAACTTCACATACTATTCTTTTGATGTTAATGATCAGCCTTTTCCGCCGTAAGCTTCGTTATAACGATACAGGAAGGTCACTGTCTGCGCACGGCTGCACTTATTGTCGGGCCGGAAGGTTCCGTCCTTGTAGCCGCCGGTGATCCCTGCTTCATCGGCCCAGGCCACTGCCTTATAGTAGTAAGCATTCTTATTCTTTACGTCACTGAAGGAAGGATTGTTTGTAGGCTCAGGGGTTCCCGCCATACGCCACAGGAAGCTCACGATCTGTGCGCGAGTGCAGGGATCCTGGGGCCGGAAGGTTCCGTCCTTGTAACCGCCGGTGATCCCTTGCTCTTCTGCCCAGGCAACAGCCTTATAGAAATAATCCCCTTCCTTTACGTCAGAGTAGGTAGGCTTCTTTTTCGGCTCGGGGCAACCCCGCATACGCCATAAGAAGGACACGATCTGCCCGCGGGAACATTCATTTTCCGGCTTAAAGGTAGTAAAATCACCGTTCTTGTCCTTGTAGCCCGCAGTGATGCCGTAATCTACAGCCCAATAAACTGCATCGTAGTAATATTTTTTGTTGGTGTGAAGAACGTCATCGAATTCAACAACCGCATTCAGTTTGATCAGACTGTTGGAAAATCCGTTCTTTACCGGGTAGCCGTAGATCACTGTATTGCCGACCTTTTTTCCGACTACGGAATTGACATCGTTTAGCTTCGTTACTTCTGCCACATCCGGCCGGAAGGATTCCCAATGATCCGTAACCACAAGAGGAGCTGCGTCAAATTTATTAAAGATCTGAGCACTTTCCCCTATTGTAGTATAAAAAGTACCAAAATAATCATAAACTGTCGTTCTGCTGACATCTTTCAGACTTACGTTGTAATAGGAGGACCCACATTCATATTTTGCCTCGAGTCCAAGGTAGTAGACCCCGGCCTCTAAGGTAAACTCATCGGTAAAGTGTTTATATACCGCACCGCCGACAGGCTCAAACAGATTCTCCGGTTGGTAGGCAACAATGTTTTTATCACTCTTCAGGATATAAAGCTTGATCGGACCGGTATAAGTCAGATCCACTTTAATAGTCTGTGACTGATCTTTATCCGAGGCTACCTCAAACTTATAGAAATCAGTAGCGGGATAACTGAGTTTCTCCTTCATCTGACAGGCCTCATTGGCACAGAGTATTCCGGACACACCCTTAATGAGAACCATGGGATCGGCATTATCCGGAGTATCATTGTTCTTTTTGGGGCTTTCCGGGAAATCCTCATAAGTAGGATAGATATTTAAACGCAGATCATATTCAATCTGATCCACTCCCGTCGGATACTCGGTTCCGACGAACAGCATATACGTACCTGCCATCAGATAGACCCGATAATAGTCAAATCCCGGTTGTACCAGCAGGTTTTCAGATGCCAGCACATATCCCTGCTGATCCAGGATACAGAACGGAATATCATAGGACGAGTAATTGCAGATCTCGACACTGCCGTTTTCCTTGATCGTGAAAGTATATGTCTTATTCGGCTTCATGGCCGTCAGTGTTCCGGTCACCTTAATATTGGTTCCGACAGATCCGTTAAAAATGGTTCCGCTGCTTGCAGGTATCGTCATCTTATAATCCGGAGCCGCATGAGCGGTCATCAGACTCATGCACATAGTCAGCACGAGCATCAGCGCAAAGATCGAGAGTTTTCTTTTTCTCTTCATGGTAGTGTGATCCTTTCTTTATACTGATCTATTTTCCCGTTGGGAAAATGGATTCCGTTTTCCTTTCAGAATGAAGCATTCCTGACCAAGGAAAATGTCTGTCTTACTTACCCGAAACAACGATCCCGTCCAGGGCAATGTAAGGAACCACGCTTCCGCCGTCTGCCAGCTGCTCCTTGGAGATGCTGCGGATGTGTCGGAAGGCTTCGCCTAAGTTGCCGTTGATCATGGTCTCCGTTACGGCGCCCGTGATCTTGCCGTTCTCGATCAGGAAGCTGTTCTTAGCCACGCCGGAGAATTCACCGTTGGTTCCCGGGCTTCCTCCGGAATAATAGCCTACCAGGATGCCCTTCTCAATGGAGGCGATCATGTCCTCAAAGGAGGTGTCACCGGGCTCCACGATCAGGTCCCAGCCCGTATTCTTCATCACGGGGCGGCCGGTCTTCTTTGCGCCGTAAAGGCTTAAGCGGTGGCCGGTGAGAACGCCCTTGTCGATGAGGGTCACCTTCTCGGAACGGAAGCCGTTTCTGGTTCCGCGTTCACCTATAACGATCCTCTCGTCATAGGGATCAAAGGTAACGGTGAGCTTTTCATCGCACACCTGCTCTCCCACCTTGTCAAGCCACTGGCTGGTGCCCTCGATCAGGGTCGTGTCACTTGTATAATTGCCGATGAGCATGCCAAGGAAATTGGCGGCAGCGCCGGGTGTTAAGACCATACAGCCCTCAAACTTGCCCTCCATAGCCGTAGGGTAAATGCTCTTTGCGATATTTTCGATATGGCTCTTCAGATCTCCCATCTCCAGGAAGGGGGTGTCCAGATCCTTGGTGCAGAAACCCGTATAATCCGCACTGGTGGTGGTTTCTCCGTCTGTGGCGCTGATCTCGATGCTGAAGGAGTATTGTCCTTCATAGGCCTCGAATTCAGTGCCGTTTGAGTTGTTGGAGTACCAGTGAGAACAGTCATAGGAACCCATGGAGGAAATGACTCTTACCGTGGGATATTCCTTTGCCACCGCATCCAGGAATTCCCGGATCCGGAAAATGAACTTGTCCAGATCAGGCTCTAACACTCCCTGGCGGAACACATCGCTTCCCTGACCGGGAGCTAAGTCATGGCAGGGATCCTCTTCTGCGGACTGTGCCGCCGTCTTTGCACCCTCGGCAAGCTTCCGAAGGCCCTCTTCGGACAGATCGTTGCCGCTGACATTTCCCATCCGGTCATTCTCATAGACACGGACGGAGCCGTACTTATTGAAGGTGGTGCGCATCAGCTTGAAGGAGCCGCTTTCCACATTTAACTCCTGCTTTTCCGAAAGCACCAGAACATATGTGAACTTCTCGGTCCCCTGCTCTTTCAGGATGTTTTCGAGCAGAGCGCCCTGAACTCTTAAATCCATGGTCATCTACCTCCTATCATGATCTTACATCTCATGTTCGGGCCGCCCATGCCCACTGCCATACTCTGCTTCTTGCCGCAGAAGCCGGAGGCGGTCCATTCTACCTTGTCGGAAACCATGTCCACGGTCTTCAGCATGTCAAAAGCAACGCCGGTCACAGTGGTGTCAAGGAGCGCACGGCCTAACTTTCCGTTCTTGATCTCATAGCCGCAGTTGACACTGAACATGAACTCGCCGGTAAGATCCGCCTGACCGTTGCCGGACTGGATCAGATAGTAACCGTCGTCCACGGAGGCGATCATATCCTCGATGGAATGAGTTCCCGGAAGGACACAGGTATTTCTCATACGGATGAGAGGTTCATCCGAAAAGGCCCAGGCTCTGGCATTTCCCTGAGGCTTCATGCCGTATTCGGCTGCGCTCTCACGGTCATGCATGTAGCCCACCAGGATCCCGTCCTTGATGAGAACGGCATCCTCTGCCTTGGTTCCTTCATCGTCCATGTAAACGGGAAGGGGCGCAAGTCCGTCCAGATAGGTATGGGCAAAATCCACCAGGGATACCAGGTCGCTGGCAACGCGCTTTCCAAGGTTCGGTCCCGCCACGGAACCGCCGCGGACCAGATCCGCCTCCACGGTGTGTCCCACCGCTTCATGAGCCAGCATACCGCCCAAGTCTCCGCCCAGGATCACGGTCTTGTAGCCGGCCTCGGCGTAAACGCCTTCCTTCTTGTCCATCAGCTTCCTGTAGACTTCGTCAATGCCCTCATAAAGATCCGCCGGATCCTTAAAGTGATCGTAGAAGCTTCCGAAGCCTCCGAAGCTCTTGTACAGTTCCACGGGAACGCCGTCCTTTGTCTCTGCATCCAGGATCACATAGATAAAGCATCTCGGAGTGCAAAGGTGTCCGTTATAGGCATCCGAGGTCACAATGAGTCTCTCCTGAGAATCCTCGGTATAAAATACGGAACGGCTGACCAGATCCGGATACTTCTGCTCCACGTACTGATCCACCGCCTTGCAGAACTCGATGATGTCCTTCTGGGGTGCATCCACGATCTCACGATTCAGCGGAATAAAGCCGGTTCCCAAAGATGCCGGCAGGGCAGTGTCTCTGCCGGAATGCCGGCTTAAGAGCCGTGCGTTCTCCGTAGCGGCCCTCAGCACCTGCTCTACGCCCTCCGGAGTGTAATCTGCAGTCGAAGCAAAACCGAAGGTGCCCCGGGCATTTACCCGGGCGCTGATGCCTCTTGATTCGCTCCGGGCATTGGAAACGAGATTTCCCTTCACGAATCCGACAGACCTGGACCGATTCTCATGACCCCTGAGGATCGTCTGAACACCGTCCTCAAACAAACCCCGTTTTGCTTCGAGAATGTTATCTAACATAATCTGTAACTCCCCCTTATGATTCTTTTCAAGCCGACCTTGATCGTTTCAAAGCGGCCTGCTTCTATATTATTACACTTCAGGAAAAACTTCAAGGAAAAGTGACAACCGGAAGCGCCCCCCGTTGTCACTTTTTTGAAGAGGAATCCTTAGTGACTCGACTGCACAAAAGCTTGAAACGGCGTTTTATGCAGTCAAAGAAGACTTCCTGAAGAAGAATACTTGGTAACCCGACTGCACAAACGCTTGAAACGGCGTTTTATGCAGTCAAAGGAGTCTTGTTGAAGAAGAATACTTGCTAACTCGACTGCACAAAAGCTTGAAACGGCGTTTTATGCAGTCAAAGGAGTCTTGCTGAAGAAGAATACTTGGTAACTCGACTGCACAAAAGCTTGAAACGGCGTTTTATGCAGTCAAAGAAGACTTCCTGAAGAAG
>JAGACB010000121.1 GCA_017614345.1 Lachnospiraceae bacterium | reverse complement strand
GTCATGAACCACCATGCAGGGGATCTCGCACATTTCCATGAAGAGACGGAAGGTGGTGGCATAGCCGACGCAGACTGCATTGTGATACTTTAAGACCCCGTAAGGATTATCGGAATCGCCGCCGGTCTGGGGAATGACTACCATGGCGTTTTCATCAAAGCCTAAGTTTGCCGTCATCCAGTCGTAGATAGCCTTTTCCTTTTCGTAGTCCGTCATGCCGTCCTTGATCACCTCGTCGATGACCTTCTTGGCCATATCCAGGGTTTCCTTTTCCTTATCCGTCAGTGCAGAAGTATCGCCGGATAAGTAGGCGCCGGAGATATGCTTGGTGGAGCGGATCACGTATTCTTCGCCGATGACCACATCATCCTCCTTGGTCTCGCCTGAGATCTGAGGATCATCGATGCCGGGATCACTGTACAGCCCCGGATCTCCGGGATCGCTGTAGAGATTCTGCATGTTCGGGAAGAGCACGGCTCCCAGATCCACCTTTCCGTTCCGGATGGCCCAGAAGCCCACTCCCAAAGCGGAGAGGAGGGTCACGATGGAAAGGAGCATGATGGCCAGGATCAGGGCCAGAAGTACCGTGATGGCCTTACTGTAGTTCTTCTCTTTGCGGGGTTTTGACGGCTGAGGTTCAGCCGCAACAGGTGCAGCAGTTACTGTCGGCTCAGTGGCCGCACCGGCAGCAAGTGCCTCCTGTGCGTTTGCGGATCCCCCTTCCGCTGTGATGTTTTCCGTTCCGGGAACGGATGACTGAATATTTTCTTCCATATTTTTTTACCTCACTTGGGATTTTTTTGTTTCTGCCGTCACTATAACGAACAAATCTTAAATCGCAACCCCTCTGTTTCTTAATCATTTTTTAAGGGTTCACCTGACTGCTCGAAAACTCCCGGGAACTTCTCAAAAACCGCTTTCGGGGTCAATATCATTTGACGGAATCGCCGATTCGAGGTAAGATAGTGTTCGGGCTTGTAAAAACAAGTCGCTTTTGAAAGCAGAAGGAATTAAAAGAAATGGAAACAAATCAGGTACTTACCATCGGCATTGATGTCGGATCTACAACGACAAAGATCGCCATCACCAAAGACGGAGAAATGATACATCACAAGTATATCCGTCATTTTGCAAGACAGAGAGAAAGCATCTTAAAGCTTCTGGAGGGCGCAGAGAAATACATCGGGGATACCCCCTTCCGGTATTGTATGACCGGATCCGGTGCCAGATCCCTGGCAAATAAGATCGGCGTGCCCTTTACTCAGGAGGTCGTGGCCAACTCCCTTGCCCTGAAAAAGGAATACAACAGGATCGGTACGGCCATCGAGCTTGGCGGACAGGATGCGAAGATCATATTCTTCCGCGAAGATGAGAAAGAGGAGTCCCAGGTCTATGACATGAGAATGAACGGAAGCTGTGCCGGCGGTACCGGAGCCTTCATCGATGAGGTGGCTACGGTGCTGGGTATCGAAGCTGCCCAGATGCGGGATCTGGCCGAACAGGGAAACAGCGTTTACGATATTTCCGGCCGCTGCGGTGTCTTTGCAAAGACGGATATCCAGGCACTTCTGAATCAGGGTGTGAAAAAGGCGGATATCGCTCTTTCGAGCTACCACGCCATTGCCAAGCAGACCATCGGCGGACTTTCCCAGGGTCTGGAGATCAAACCTCCGGTGGCTTTTGAAGGCGGACCCCTTACCTTTCATCCGAGACTCATCGAGGTTTTTGCCAAGCGTCTCGGCTTAAAGGAAGAAGACATCCTTGTCCCGGGACATCCCGAGATGATGGTGGCTTACGGTGCATCCCTTTCCATTGATGAACTGCATCCGGATGCCTCGGTCTATACTCTGCAGGAGCTGATCGAAATGCTTCGCAGTGTTTCCGATGAGGAGGAAGAAGCACAGGAGGCGGGACAGCTCTATTTTTCTTCGGAGGAAGAACGGGAGGCCTTCAAGGCCCGTCATCCCAAGAGAGAATTCCCCGATTATAAGCCCAAGGCAGGGGAGACAGTACGGGCATATCTGGGTATCGATTCCGGTTCCACCACCACCAAGCTGGTCCTGATGAATGAGGACGAGGAGATCATCGACGCCTATTATTCGCATAATGAAGGAAATCCTTTGGATGTGGCGAAGGCGGCCCTTCTGTATATCTATGAAAAATACCGTAATGCAAATGCGAAGCTGGAGATCATCTCAGCTGCGTCTACCGGTTACGGAGAGTTCTTATTTCACAAAGCATTTCGCACAGAGGCCCATATCGTTGAGACGGTTGCCCATTCTCTGGCCTCTTCCAAATATGTGGATGATCCCAGTTTCATCCTGGATATCGGCGGTCAGGACATGAAGGCCATCTGGGTGGAAAACGGTATCATCACCAACATCGTTGTAAATGAAGCCTGCTCTTCAGGCTGCGGGTCTTTCCTGGAAAACTTTGCCCAGACCCTGCACATTGAGACAGGTGACATTGCGGAGAGAGCATTTGCCTCGGTCAATCCCGCAAAGCTCGGAAGCCGCTGCACGGTGTTCATGAACAGCTCCATCATCACGGAGCAGCGTAACGGAAAACAGCCGGATGATATCATGGCCGGTCTGTGCCGTTCCATCATTGAAAATGTATTCACGAAGGTGATCCGTGTATCCAATATCGAATCTCTCGGAGACCGCATTGTGGTACAGGGAGGTACGTTCCAGAATGATGCCGTACTCCGTGCCATGGAGCAGTATGTTGGCAAAGAGGTGATCCGTGCGCCTTACGCCGGACTCATGGGAGCCATAGGCTCTGCCCTGACGGCCAAGGAAGCAACGGAGAAGGAAGGCTTTCAGAAGACCTTTTTAAGCTATGAGGAACTTAAGGCCTTTACCTACAGACAGGAAGCTAATTCCCCCTGTCCGTATTGCACGAATCATTGTAACCGAACCATCCTGTCCTTCTCTACGGGAGAAAGCTGGGTGACCAACAACCGCTGTGAAAAGGGTGAGGTCATCGGCGATCCGAAGGACAAGGCGATCCAGGCAAAGATCAAGGAGATCGTCGGCAATAAAAACAAGCCCGTCAATATGTACGAGATCCGGAAGGAGCTGCAGAACAAGGAATACCCTTATGAGCAGCTGTTGGAGGACAGGCATATCACCATCGGTATCCCCCGGGTATTAAACTACTGGGATGAGCTGCCCTTCTGGGGAACCTTCTGGAAATCCCTGGGCTTTACGGTGAAGCTCTCCCCCATCAGTACCCGTGAGATCTATGAAAACGGTATCCATGCCGTTCCCTCCGATACGGAATGTTTCCCGGCAAAGCTGGTACACGGCCATATCCGTGAACTGGAAAAGCTGGGCGTGGACCGGATCTTCATGCCGGAGATCGTGGTAATGGAGTCGGAAAACACCGAGTACACCAGCTTCTCCAGATGTGCGCTGGTCAAGGGTTATCCCATTGTCATCAAGAATTCCGATAATCCGGAACGGGAAAATGACGTGATCTTTGATTCTCCGTACTTCTATTTCTATACGGATGAGGACAAGGAACGTCAGCTCAGTAAATACATGCAGGAAACCTATGGGATCGATCCCCAGACAACTGTCAAGGCGGTGCATTTTGCCATCGAAGCCCAGAAGCAGTATGACCGGGAACTGAAGGCAAAGGGCAAGGAAGTACTGGACGATGTGATCAAGCGTGATGCTTATGCGGTCGTTATGGCCGGTCGTCCGTACCACAACGATCCCCTGATCAATCACGAGCTTCCGGAGCTGCTAGTCTCAATGGGCGTTCCGGTGCTGACGGCAGACTGTCTGCCGGAGCTGCCGAAGGTGGAACTTCGCCGTTCCCGTATCGATATCGTCAACAACTTCCATGCGCGTATGCTGGGCAGCAGTATCCTCGCTGCTCAGGATCCCCATCTGGAATACATCCAGATCGTAAGCTTCGGCTGCGGTCATGATGCGGTTCTTTCCGATGAGATCGTCCGTATGATGAAGGAGATCAGCAATAAGGCACCGCTGATCCTCAAGGTAGATGAAAGTGACGCCCAGGGACCTCTTCGGATCCGGGTACGTTCCTTCATCGAAACCATCGAGCGCAAGCGTCGCAAGAACGTCCGCTCGGAAGTAAAAGAGCTTCCCGATCCCTATCCCGTGAAGTTTACGAAGAAGGATCGGAAAGAGAAGATCGTTCTGGTGCCCAACAGTTCCCACGCATTCTGCCGGGTAATGACGGCGGCCTTCCAATCCCAGGGGATCAAGGCGGTTCCTTTGGAAGTGGGCCGGGAAGAAGCCATTGCCCTGGGAAAGAAATATACTCATAATGATATCTGCTTCCCGGCACAGATCGTGATCGGTGAGATCATCGGTGCCCTCCGGAGCGGAAAATACGAGCGGGCAGAGGTATCCGTAGCCATGGCAAAATATCTCGGATGCTGCCGACTGCCCCACTATGCGACTATCCTTCGAAAGGCCCTGGATGATGCAGGCTTTGCGGATATTGCGATCCTGACAAATGATGACGTGGACTATCATCAGATGCATCCGGGCTTTACAATGAATGCGACCACCATGCTCCGGATCAGTCTGTCCCTTCCGATGATCGATACGCTGGAGGAGATCCTCCGGAAGATCCGTCCCTATGAGCTGGAACAGGGCAGTGCAGATGCAGCCTTTAATGCCGCTCTGGATGACATGACGGAAGGAATGGTAAAGCACGGCACCATAGGCCTCATCAAGGGCTTTAAGAAAGCCCTGCACCGCTTTGATACGGTGAAGTATGATGACAGCAGGAAGAAACCCACGGTGCTTATTGTCGGCGAGTATCTGCTGAATTTCCATCCGGGAGCAAATCACGAGATCGAAAGATACTTAGAGGATAATAATTTCGAGATCATTGAAGCCAAAATGACGGACGTCATCCAGAAGTCCTATTTCTGCGAAGGCAAGCAGATCTCGGAGTTTAAGGCAACACGGAAATTCCATACAAAGTTCTGGTCAAAGGTGGCGAATCTGTTCTTCGACTTCGCACGTAAGCTGGTGGATCATATGGCAAAGGATCAGCCGCTTCACGAAAAAGCCTTACTGATGGATGATCTGGCCGAGATCAGTGATCCGGTGATCCATCACACCTTTGATACCGGCGAGGGCATCCTGATCCCTGCCGAGATCATTTATCATGCTCAGCACGGTTGCAAGAACTTTGTCATCCTGCAGCCCTTCGGGTGTCTCCCGAACCACGTTATTGGACGTGGTGTCTGCAAGAAACTGAAGGAGATGTTCCCGGATATCGAGCTGCTTCCTCCGGATTATGATCCGGATGTGAGCTTCGCGAATCTGGAGAATCGTCTGCAGATGCTGATCATGAATCAGAGCACCAACGGAAGCAGACAGGAAGCATTGGCACGGTGAGGCCGCAATTCCTTGACAAACTTCGTGCAGATTGCTATTCTTAGTGTTATGGGGAAGCAAATAGAATAGGTTGCCGAGCATACGCTCGTCAGACTCACACATTTTTCTTATTTGGAAAGGGGTTAT
>JAGACB010000018.1 GCA_017614345.1 Lachnospiraceae bacterium | reverse complement strand
GATCTGATCCTGAAAGAGTGAGGCCTTCTCTTCATCCGCCTTCAGCTTGGCCAGGGATTCTCCAGCATTCTTCAGGCCTTCCAGCTCCTGCTCCGCCTTCTGAAGAAGTTCTGTTTTCTGTTTGATCTCTTCGGAAAGCGCTGCATATCCGGTCTGCATCCTCTTCAGCTCCGCTTCAAGCTTTGCAGTCTCCGCCTTCAGATTGCCGGCCTTCTCATAATCCGGCAGCTCCTTCTCCAGCTTGGCCGCTTCCCTGGTATACTCATCCTTCTTCCCCCAGGCTTCCTTCGCATGTTCCAGGCGGAGCTGTAAGGGTTCCTTTTGGGCGGTGAGCACGGTCATTTTTCTGCGGGCATTTTCCAGATTGATGCGCTCCTTATCGAGGATCTCCAGCTCACCGATCCGTCTGTTGACCTCTTCCACCTGCTTTTGCAGTTCCGAAAGAAGCTCCCGGCTCTTTCCGGCGGATTCTCCGTCATGCTCCACAATGCCGGCAATGAGCTCCAGCACCTCCGTGATCAGCATGTCCCCATCCTTTGCACGCCTCAGATCCTGCGAAAGAACATCGTTCTCATCGCAGGTAATGTCCTGAATATATTGTTTTACGCTGTTTTGCGCCCGCTCCGTCGCAAATGCGACCTCTCTGCGGTTCTCATCGATCTCATTCTGAAGCTTCTGATACAGATCCGTCTGGAAGATCTTCCGGAAGATCTCCTGTCTGTCCTTAGTAGAGGCCAGAAGGAGCTTTAAGAAGTCTCCCTGAGCCAGCATGGAGATCTGGGAAAACTGATTTCTCGTCAGTCCCAGCAGATCCTCAACCGCCTTGGCAACATCGCCCTGTTTCGAGATCACCTGACCGTCGGGCAGATAAAAGTTTACTCCGGCCGTCTGCTTTGTCTCGCCGTTTCCGCTCTTTTTGGGACGATAGTATTCCGGATTCCGTTCGATCCGGTAGGTCTTTCCGTTATGGAGAAAGGTCAGTTCCACTCTCGTGGGGGTATCGGGATCCGCATACTTCGAGCGGAACATGGATACCTCACGGGTGGGGCCGCTGGCTTCCCCATAAAGTGCATAGCAGATGGCATCAAAGATCGTGGTCTTGCCCGCACCGGTGTCTCCGGTGATGAGGTACAGGCCCTGTTCTCCCAGGTCCTCCATGGGGATCACGGTCTCTTCGGCATAAGGTCCGAAGCCGGACATTTTGAGTATTAATGGTCTCATACATTTCCTCCCCAGATCTTTTCGATCAGATCCGTGACAAATCTTCTCTGTTCATCATCCATAGGCTGATTGTTCTGGATCTCGTAAAATTCTTCAAACAGTTCCACAGGCGACTTATGATCCACATCCGCCAGATCCCGGATCACCTGATTGTTCCTGGTCCGCCGGTTGTCATAGGACAGCTCCATGATGTTCGGATACACGTGCCGAAGCTTACCCATGGCTTCCATGACTTCCTCTTCGTCCGTAAGAACAACCTTTACATAATCCTCATTTGCCCCTTGGGAAATGATGTCCTCAAAGGTTCCCCGGATCTCACGCATCTCGTGCTTCGGCTTAAGCGGAATGGTCCGGATCAGGACATTTCCCTTCTCCTTTAACTCCAGCACCGTCACGGACTTCTTATGGTCCTTCTCGGAAAATGAATACTTTAAGGGAGTTCCGCTGTAGCGGATGGTTTCTCTCGAAACCCACTGAGGGCCGTGGATATGGCCCAAAGCCACATAATCAAAAGAAGCGTAGACAGAGGCATCTACATTTGCCAGTCCGCCTACGTTCACTTCTTCACTGTCACAGCAGGACGCACCGGTCACAAACTGATGAGACAGAAGGATGTTCCGCTCCTCCAGGTTCACCGGGGCCTTCGAAAGCGCTGTCCTCACCGCATCCGTATAGTCCGTGATCTTCTCCTCCGGGAAAAATGAACGGACCTGTGCCGGGCGTACAAAGGGCAGCAGGTAGATATTGACCGGGCCGAATTCATCGGTCAGGGTATACATGGGGATCACGCCTTCATAGGCCGGGGACAGATGGATCCCCCGCCCTTCCACCAACGCGCCGTGGTCCGAAAACCGGACTGCGGAATCATGGTTTCCGCTGATGGCAAAGACCGGGATCTGCCGGTCCGCAAGGGCTATCAGAAAACGGTCCCAAAGCTTCATTGCATCCTCGCTGGGCACGGACTTATCATAGACGTCCCCCGCGATCAGAACGCCTTCCGGCGCCTCTTCTTCCACGATCTTCAGGATCCGCAGGAGAATGAATTCCTGATCTTCCAGCATCGAGAATTCATTCACCCGCTTCCCCAGATGCAGATCCGATAAATGTATCAGTTTCATATTCTTGTCCTTTCCAAAAAATTATAGCAACTGTCCTCGTCAATGGATTCACTGTGCTTCCGCATCCTTGAACACTTCAAAGAACATCTCCGATGCGGTCTTGCAGTCCTTCAGGCCTGCGCCGCTCTTCTCGCGGATGGTCTTGATGGCATTCACCTTATCGCCGCGCTCCAGAAAACGACGGACGATCATACGATCCGTCAGATTCAGAGACTGCAGCACCTCAAGGATCTTCTCATCCTCTTCTTTCCTGATGGACTCTAAAGACATCCCCCTTTTCTCGGCGCGCTCTCTTCTTTCCATCCGCACCTGCTTCTCCTCCAGACGAAGGTCCTCAGGGGTCTGCTCTGCGCCGGGCTCAAAAGGCAGATCGCCCTTCTCCATCACTACCTTGATGTCATTTACCAGCTTATTACGGTTCTCTTCCCCAAGAGATCCGATGGGGATCCACTCATTTTTCCCGTCCTGCTCAAAGATCAGATAAAAGCGCTCCAGACCGGTAGACTTGGTGGCATACTCTTTGAAATCGGGAAGATAATAATCCTTTTCCTTCTCAGACTTCGACACCACCGTCAGGGTCTTTCCGAACAGGCGGATGTAGGCATTTTTCTGGATGACCTTGATGGTAAGGATCAGTCCCACGATCAGCGCCACACCTGCAATGGCTGCAAAAAACGGCCACTCCGGCAGCTGATAGGTCGCGGAAACATAGTTGATCGCCGCATCTGCAAATGCCAGAGACAGATAGACCGACAGAAGAATGATGGCCCAAATGGCCACAACCTCTCCGGCCTTGCTCTTAAAGGGATAAATATGCTCTCTTCCGGGCTTGGTTTCAGGAATTTCAATCTTCATAACGATAAAACCTCCTATTCGTTACGGGCAGCGACATTCGGCTGATCCGTATGAACATAACGATCGTTTTTCGGTATAGTTCATAACGGATCACCTGAAGATCCATCCCTGCACACCGGTCATTTTCCTTCAGAAAGCTTCATGGTTTCACTGATCCGCTCCAGCAATTCTCTGTAGGGAGCTTCGTTTCGTCTGTGATCCTGCAGGGCTGTTTCCTTTGTGATGTCAGCAGCCTTTAAATATTCATCATATGCGTCGGATTCCTTGCGGTAATCCTCCATAATGGTTTCACTGTTCTCCATTGCGCGGTAGGCAAAGAGCCGCGCGGTATCATCGGCCCTGAGCCACTCCATGACGTCAGACATGGGCTCAAGATCCGTAAAGGTCTGTTCGGCAAAATACGGGTCATTCCGATATTTTTCCGCCACCTTAAAGTATGCCTCCTTCTTTCGGTACACGGCCAGCAGGTAAAGAAGGTCTGACTGTTCATCTGATGTCAGAGAATCAAATCGAGCGGTAAGGCTCTCCTTCTTACCGGCAGCAGAGCCATCCTTCGAAGCCTTGCCATCGACAGCAGATCCCGAATGGTCATCACTTATCAGAATATCGATGATCTGACCGGTCAATCGTTCCTTCTCCTCCAGGGCAGTTGTGATCCTGCGGGTTATTTTGGCAAGCCGTTCGTAGACATGGGCGGCAACACCGTTTGTCAGGTTTTCGGGAAGGCCTATGCGGTCCGCATTGATCCGGCCCGGATGAAGCCTTGAAAGGGTGTCCTGCAGCGAGCGATCGCTTGCGGGCTCTCTGGATGTACTCTCCTTGCCCGAACCGGTCTTATCCTTACCGGAGGCTGACTTGTCCTTTCCTGCGGAACTCTTTCCGTGCAGAACGCGATAGGCCTTCCACATGGAGTCCAGTTCCTCCAGAAAACCGTTCTGCTTCAGAACGATCAGTTCTTCATACGCCCGATCCGCCTTCTCACGATTCTTTTTGGATGATGAAAACAAAAACCGGGAGCCGTCTGCCACAGGCTCAATAGCCTCAAGTGCTTCCGTGATGGCCGCTCCGTACAGGCCCTGCAGGGTTCTGCATCGGTCTGCGATCTCGGCACCCTCCTGATACTTTGTCAGGAGCTTTCGGAAGGCCTTTCGGTCTCCCGGGTATTCCGGAGAATCAAGGGGGACAAAGATCATTTCCCTGATCTCGTCATATTCGGCATCGGAAAAACTGCGCACGGAAAGACGTCTGATCAAGGTATCGGCCTTCGCAGTCGCCCGCAGGTCGATCTCCTTCATCAGCTTAAGCTCGTCGCGGTCATTGGCCGCGATCATATCTTTCATGATGAGAAGCGCATCCCGGAACACATCCCGGATCTCCTTCGCTTCTTCTCTCGAATATCTCATGGTCATAGCTTTTCCGCCCCTTTTTGCTCATTTCACCAGATGTAAGTTTGAAGTGCTATGCACTTCAAAATGTATCGTCCGCGGGATTCCGGATCTTCCCCTTCTGCACGGAGGAATAGATCTCCCCCACCATGGAAAGTGCCAGCGGGATGATCATGAGGATGTCATCCACGGGACTGAAGGAGAACAGATCAATAGGACTGATGATCAGCACGGAAAAGATTGCGATCAGGATCCAGCAGACTATCACCAGGATCCCATATTTCTTCCGCTCCTTCCGGTAGCACTCCGGACACAGATCACTTTCCGAATCAAACGGGATCTCCTTGACCTTACAGATTCTGCAAACTCTTACAACCTCCATACGATCACCTCACTTTCCACAAGACTCTTTGACGGTTCAGCCCATAGCCTGCTCCAGTGTATTTCGGATCGAGCTGACCAGCTCACAAAGATGCGGTGAATCCTTCACAAGCGTCTTCTTCATATACGAACGGAGCATGTTTTCACGTTCATCCTCACTCATGCCCTCTCCGGCATCTAACCCGCACTCGGCAAGGTCCTGATCCATGGTCCGGTAGAACCTGTCCAGATCCTCTACGCCAATGCTCTCTAAATAATTCAGCAGTTCCTCTATGGTCATAGCCGTCCTCCCTCACATCTTCTCAACCCGCAAACTTACATTTCTCATTATACCCTTTTCCCCCCGCTTTGTCATTACAGAACCCTTACAATCTACGGACTTCGAAAAGAAAATGAAGATTTTTCTGCCCAACGGATACTTCTCATTCTAACAGTGTCGATGCGCAATTGGTTGCGCTTATTCCATGATAAATAACATGAAGGCGGACCAAATGGCCCGCCTTCATCGTTTATATTCTTCTTAATCTGTCTTCGGCAAAGCTGTCCCTGTCCCACGGCATATCCACAATACCGAAGCCGACAGTTCCAAGTCCGACTGCGTTCTGATTCTTCTCAGCGAGGAACACCATTAACCGCTTCTGACTAACGGATCATTTCTCAACCTTCCAATTCGATCCCCTGATCCTTCAATACCTCAAGAGCTTTCTTGGAGAAGCCGTATGACCCGACAATGGTTTTCAGGTTGGGGAACTGAGCCACTTCCTCCGGTGTCAGCTTTTTCACATGAAAATATTCATCTTCGCCGTCCCAGAAGGGCCAGATCTGGTGGTATACCATAAGGCCGCCGTCCCACAAAAGTCTGGTGATATTTCCTGCATACTTTGCGGGGATCTCGTAGTCCCGGAACCATTTCTTTGCAGCGGGGATCGGATCGTAGCCTTCATCATCCACATCGATCTCACGCTTCGTATTCTTCTCGGCAAAGTCATAAATGTCAAACTTCGGCTCCAGGACGCACTGACGGTACATCAATTCCTCCATGACAAGGAGTTTGAAGGGAAATGAAGAAAACGCCAGAACCGGCTCCTCTGATTTCTTCAGGTCGTAGATCGATGTCTTTGGTCTCGGCGCATGGTAAGTGACTTCCACCTGCGTGGAAAGCATCTTTGCCATTTTCGGATCATCGGCCGACTCCACTTCATCAGGCAGATAGGTATTGACCTCAAAAGCTCCGTATCTGAGATGATGATTGAAGTCGAACTCACCCATTTTGAATTTCGCTTTCGTGTATTCCGTCTTTCCGATCAGAACCTTTCCGATAAAAAACGGCTTCCCGGCATCCGGACCGGACTCTGGCTGAGCCACATCGATCACGAAATCATCATAGTAATTCTGAAGCTGATCCTGAGAACAATATACTCCCAGTGAGTCCCAGTGATAATGAACCCGGTGAAAAGTCTTACCATTTCCCATGGGATAATCCTGCTCTTCGATCCGAGGTGTCCCGAGAACTCCGTCCACCTTTTCTCTTGTAAAGGGCGGGCTGATCAGCTCATCTCCGAACCGGAGCCCGTCTTTTTCGATAACGATACGATCGATCATGTTTTTTCCCCTTATCAACATATTTGTTGACTATTATACTCCCTGAGAGGTCTCACCTTCACTCCAATAAATACGCCAAATCAGGGCTTATCTGTCTTCTCAGCTCCTCGGACATTACCACCCAGTCGGTGATGTCGTCGACGGTCAGGAAGCGGTCGTCGCCGGTGTGAATACCGGATACGTTGTAGGGCTCCTGGGTCAGAGTGGCAATAAAGCCGCGCTCTTCCAAGGACTTAAGCTCGAACCAGATGTGCTCGCGTTCGGAGCCGTCCTCGCAGTTATCCACGGGAAGGCCGATCTTGATGAGCACAGGGCAACCCTTGGCAAATGCCTTCTTGGCGGAATCAAAACGTTCCCGGGCAACCATGCTGAGACGCTTTGTCTCCGCGTTGCTGAAGAAGAATAAGGGGTTCTCCTCCCAAAGCTTGTCGTAAATGGAAAGCTTGGAGCGAACGTCATTTTTCTGATCCTCCTCAGACTTATAAAGGAAAATGACATTGGTCTTGCTGTTGTGTCCGTCCTTACGATCCTCCAAGCCGCCCATGGAGATGCCGGGATATTCCGCCAGCGCTTCTGTCCAAGGAACTGCTGTTGCAACTACGGGGATCCTGTCGGCAAGCATACCGATATAGAAGCCGCCTTCCTTCTCGGTGGTGCCCTCGTCAAGCATCATTCCGGCAAGAGTTGCCAGGACATTGTAGTGAGCCTGATAATGCTCAACATCTGTATTAAGGACTTCCAGCTCTGCCAGGTTGAACCGGCAAAGGCCGTGGGAATGGAGCCAAACCTTTCCGTCCTTGCCCTGAACCGCCTGAACCTGGAACAGGTCCTTGGGACCGGGAGTATACTTGGAAGCAGCTGCCATCTTGGCCCATCTTCCGTTGACATTTCTCTCGGCACTTTCATCGAAGATCATGATAAGATCCGGAACCAGGGTGGTCAGGATCTTCAGTTGAAGGTGATAAGCATCATAAGGCTTCTTTCCGAACTTCATATAAACGATCAGACCGTGGGTCGCATTCTGCAGGCGCGCCAGTTCATCCTGTGTAAACATCTGAAGTGTCTGAGGGGTGGAGGGAAGTTTAGGAGCATCGCCGATATCAATGCCGCCCTGATACTCTTCGTCCTCATAGAACATGGTAAATGTCATTTTCCGTGTCTCAGCATCGAAATTAAATCCGGTCAGGATAGCTCCGGGGATCATTCCGAGTCGGTCCTTAACCTGAGTAAGGATTTCCCTGGGAAGTACCTCGGGAACCGCCATCATATAGGACTTTTCCTCCCAGTATCCCAGTGGAGATGCCTTGACGGGACTCCATGTATTCTCCTTTTTCTTCTTCCAAAAATCAAATGCCATACTTATTATTCCTCCGCTCAAGTGGTTTGTATACGCTGTCGTAAGGACAGCGTCAGTATTAATATAACACAGAAAGCGGCCGGATACCACATCTTTTACAGATCCGGGAAACTCAATAGTAAATTGCCTAAAAGGAATCACCTGAAGTCAGCCATTCTTTTCATCTTTGCATTCATCCCTCCGGACCGCGGAAGACAAGATGATAGGGATTGCGCTCTTCGGGCAGGTCCCGGAAGGCCTGCTCCCGCTCGCGGACAATGTCAATGGAATCCCGGAAAGTTTCCAGCGAGGAAAGCCGCTCTTCATAAGACTTCAAGGCCGGGAAATCAGTTGTTTTGGCAAAATTCAGCTTATTCAGATAGAAGTAGATGTGATCAAATCGAAGAAGGGTCTGATACAGCAGAAGATCCGCCTTTCCCGGCTCTTCTCCGAGCAGGAAATCTTTGCTGCCAAGGTGTTCATTCAGAGTCGTCAGGGTATCCTTCACCTCGTATGAAAACCGTTCGTAATCCGTCTGGAACCGGGCTTCCCCGGCCTTTCGGATGGGCTCGAGCAGATAGTCATTTAAGTATCTGAGTTCATTCTCCTCCGAATCATGACGGAAGATCTGACGATCCTCTGCGATCCTCTGGAAACGATGCTCCGGATCGGAGGAAAGACGTGCACGGTCAGGATTCGTTTCCAGAATGGACGCATCAGGGCCCACCGCCGTAAGGCCATAGACATTTCCCAGTTTTGCTCTCATATGAGGGGACAACTGATAATGCTTTTTGATAGGTTCCAACTTCGTGTATTCCCGGAAGCCCTCCGTCTGGTACAGATCACGGGTGTAACCCCAGAGGGCGGGATAATCCTGCAGACGCTTTAAATTGACGCCGAACACAAGATGATAATTGATGTGAAACCGGATCAGCGCCACATAAAGATGGATATCCGCAAGGGTGATATAGTCCCCGAAGAGAAACCTTTTGTCCGTCAGGCGCTTTTCATATTCATCAAGCACAGCAAAATACTTTCGAAACTCCTCATCGTAGATCTCCTGACTTCTGGCAAATCCGCAACCGTAAGCATTGACACGTTTGATGTCGAGGATCAAGGAGTCGATCTCCTCCCGAAGTGCCTCCGGATAGAGTTCGGGGGCATTTTCCCGGTAGTAAGGGCGGAAGGCTTGCGTCAGGATGGTGGGAAGGTCCCAGGCTTCATTGTTCACCACCTTGCCGGTGGAGATCTCCACCAGGGCGGGAACCGTGGAACGCCCTGTAAAATCCGGATCCGCATTCAGATACAGGTCATCAAGGTAATGCACATGAAGGACCGGATCCACCTCTCCGAGATCTTCAGAGAAGACCCAGCCTCTGGGATCACGCAGGATCCCTGCCTCGCCGATACTGATGACCCGGTCCAGCCCCAGGAGCCTCAGTACCAGAACCGCTTTATTGGAATGAGGGCAACCGGGCATCCAGATGAGCCGGTAGCGATCCGGTTCTGCCTTAAGATCTCCGTCAAACCGATGTGTGAAGACAAACTTCCGCTCCTCCACCCGTTTGCTCTCCCGATTGATCTGATGACGAAAAGTCTGTTCAAACAGTGAAATACTCTGAAATGGTGTAATGTATGACATATGCGCTCCTCCTTTGAACCACCGTTCCTGCCGTAAGATCATAACAGTGATGAACACCACTGATCACGACTTTATGTTGAGCGCTATCCTACCACGGGAGGAGCATTGAGGGTAGAGACCAAATAACTATGGTGTACCATAGATCAAATTTATAACAACCCGGGTTTA
Source organism: Lachnospiraceae bacterium (assembly GCA_017614345.1). GTDB lineage: Bacteria > Bacillota > Clostridia > Lachnospirales > Lachnospiraceae > JAGACB01. The sequence goes on along the minus strand of JAGACB010000018.1, from coordinate 3,900 downwards.
CCAAAAAGCATTTCGAGTTTACCGATCATACGCCTGATATTCTTTTCAACACACCCTTTATATACTTATTTTGTTTTCTTTCCGGTTCAACTCCTTCGCCAGAGTCGCCACTCTCGATGCTGCGCTTCTGAGCTCGTCTCTGGTCAGATCACCGCTCTTTAGCGATGATTCCATATCCTTTCGATCCCCGGCACTTCCGGGCATGAACAGGTCGCCCCCTGAGTGGATCACCAAAGGAGAAAGGGACAGGGGATGAGGACTCATGGGATTTCTCGGAGTCTTCTTGAAGACCCAGTCTGTCATGATCAGGCCCTGATAATCCAGCTCATCACGGAGGATCCCGCGGATCAGCCCCTCATGCTCCCCGGCATGTGTTCCGTTGATCAGGTTGTAGGAGGTCATCAGTGCCTTCGGATGTGCCGTGCGGATCACGATCCCAAAGCCTTTCATGTAGATCTCACGAAAGGCACGCTCACTGACCTGGCTATTGCTCTGCATCCGAGAGTATTCCTGATTGTTGGCAGCCACATGTTTCACGGTCACACCGCACCCGGGCCGGCTTTGAACGCCGATTGTCACAGCCGCTGCCATGAGGCCGCTGAGTAAGGGATCCTCCGAGTAGTACTCATAGTTACGTCCGCACCTGATATCCCGATGGATATTCAGTGCCGGTGCAAGCCAAAGATGAACTCCGTAATGCTCCATCTCTTCTCCCACCAGTATGCCGCACTCTTTGGCAAAGTCCGGATCAAAGCTTTGGGCCATGGCTGTCTCCACGGGAAGGGCAGTAACTGGTTGCTCCGAAACAATGTCACCTTTCCCGGGATGATAAGTCTCCAGCTTCAAAAATGCTTTTGCGATCCCGGGAAGATACTCATGCATGGATTCCGGCATAGGAAGATCCAGACTGTGTGCCACTCCTTTTTCATCCACGGCGCATCTCCTGGCGAGCCTCAGCCCTGCAGGACCATCTGCCATCACCAGGGTCGGGATCCCATGCTTTCTTCCGCCGAGCCAGGTCTCTCCGGCAGCACCTGCAACGGAAAAGCCGGAATTACCAACCATGGCGCTGAAAGAGAATCCGGAATCGAAATGCCCCAATGTCATCCGGATCAGTTCCTCCGGCTCCATGGTCCGAACGGAAGGGTCCAGATCCTCAGGACGCATTTCCCCTTGATCCGTGACGGTTTTCAAAGTAACTGCATCCCTATTCATGATCAGGACCGGAAAAGCCACAGGAGCATTCATCACATCCGCGTGGTTATCCACTGTCTGCTCACCGGGTTTCACATCCTCAAAATCCGGCACACCGATATAATTCTTCGTCTTCAGACAGATGATCTCTTCCGTGATCTTTACTGCTCCGCAAAGCACCGTGTTCCGGCTGCTGTTTCCGATGCGCAGCAGATAATCCCCCGACTCCAGCAGATAACAGGCATCCTCAGTCCTGTAGGCTGCAAGATCACTCATGGAAAATGAAAGTGCAAGAACCTCCTCTTTTCCGGGCAATACCTCTCCAGTCTTGCGAAAAGCCGCCAGTTCCTGATAGGGACGGTCCAGACTCACGGAAGGGGCGGAAACGTAGAGCTGAAGGACTTCGCGTCCTGCATAGTTTCCGGTATTCTCCACCTTTACGCTTACGGTTACCGTCTCGCCCTCCAGGGTCACGGAAAGGGGCGTGATCTGAAAATCCGTATAGGTAAGACCGTGTCCGAAGGGAAAAACAGGGTCAATGCCGAAGGTATCAAAGTACCGGTAACCCACATAGATCCCTTCACGATAGCGGGTCTCATCCGGCTCACCGAATTCCCCGTGAGGGCAGTAATCCTTCCAGGCTGCCCAGGTGGTGGTCAGGTGGCCGGAGGGAGCACTTTTTCCCAGCAGAAGATCCGCCAGGATATGCCCGGCTTCGATTCCGGGCTGGGACAGGACAAGGATATTTTTCACGTCCTTTACTGAAGAGAGGTCCACAACACCGCAGGTATTCAGGACCAGAATGAACTTTTCATACCGTTCATTTGCCGCAAGGATATCCCGGGTCTCTGACGCTGTCAGCAGGATCTCCCCCGGCTCAGCCTCCCGGTCTGCTCCCTCTCCGGAGATCCGGGAGAGCACGTAGACTCCGAGGTCTCCCTCCCCTGTAAGGGGCAGCTCATACTCCGGCTCCTTCATGATCCGTCCCATGGCAAGGAGCGCAGTAAGCGTATGCTTTTGAAAGGCTTCCTTCCGAAGGCTTTTACGAAATGCTTTTCCCGCACCGGTGAGGATCCGGTCGTAGGAATCCAGCCATTCTCCCGTGCTGATCTGAAATCCGGCCTGCTTCAGCCCTTCCTCAACCGATACCTGCTCCCTGGTATTTACTTCCCCGGAGCCTGTTCCGCCGAATATCGTGTGTCTGGCTCCGTTTCCGTATAAAGCCACACTGCAGGGGGCGGAAAGCGGCAGTGTTCCGTCCTTTTTCAGGAGAACCGTGCACTCTGCACCTCTTCGCCTCAGCATTGCCCTTGCGTCTTTGATGTGTTGTTCAAATGCTGACTGGTCCATAATCTACCATCCTTGCTTTTAAAGTTTCTGATATCAGGATATTGATGAAAAGTCAGATGTCTTTTCACAGCTTATCATATCACCGATTTTTTGATATAAACAGCTCTCGCCGTTCATTTTCAAATTATTCTTTTCGTATTATGCTTTTAGCGTTATGCTTTTTCGTATTATAGCATATTCCCGATTGAAAGAAACGCATGAATATGATAAGATTCCTATAAGGTTCGTAAGAAAAGGATCGTTTGGTGTACTTCGTGCCTCAAACTTTTCCGACGATCGGACTGAGGGTGTACAAAATCATTACAGGGTCAATAGAGGAGGGTTACACTATGGGTTTATTTTCCAAATTGTTCGGAGACAACAATCCGTTCGACGATATCATTGATCAGCTCGGCAAGAACGATCCCGATTCTGTTGATCTGAAGCAGGAGAATCGTCAGGAACAGGTTCAGAGCAGATCTGCCGGGATGTCAGGCGGCTCCTATGAAGTATCCCGTTCAGGGGGTTCTTCCGAGTCATGGCCTATGACTGTTCCGGAGGAAGAGAATCAGTATAACTACAACGGTTCGTATATCGATTACTTCATGCACGTGCTGAAAGAAGATTTTCCGGAATACACACTGGAGAAGGAATCGATCCGACACGGATACGCAACCTTGATCTACCTGTGGCAGGGCAATGAAAAAGTTCTCTGTATCGAGTTAATGAGTGAGACCTGCTCCGTGCAGAAGATCAGAAATGAATGCAGGACTAACGGGATCCGGTATCTTCGTTTCTACTACAATCACCGCCCCTGGTGGAACACCAGACGTTATGTGACGGGCCGTGTGGGTGCTGCCCTCTCCACTCCTGCCAACCTTTTTTGGCAGAGTAGATAATCGTTTATAATACTAAGTTAAAAAGCAGAAAGGGAACGCTTTTCATGAGCGCCTGCGAAGGGTCAGGCACGAGGAAAAGGACGGCTTCGCAGGCAGCCTCTTCGTGTACGATCCCGTGGAAATTCCAAGAATTTCTTGGAATTTTAAATTCTTCCCTTTCTGTTTTTTTATTTTGTGCGAGTGTGACAGCGGGGACGGTTCCGACTGTCACAAATTGAGGAAAACTCACATGTCTCTTATCAACTCACTTTCATCCGAAGAATTATGGGAATCCTTTTATGAATACAAGACCTCCCTTTGCTGTCCGGCGGAGCATGCCAATGAGTTAAGGGAATTCATAGACCGGAGGGACTACCTTCCCATTATGGAAAATATCCTTGCAGGTAAGCCCTTTCCTCTGCCCCGTAAGGTGGTGATCAGCAAGCTTGCCTCATCCAAAAAGCGGATCGTCTATACCTATCCGCCAAAGGAGAATCTG
>JAGACB010000120.1 GCA_017614345.1 Lachnospiraceae bacterium | reverse complement strand
GAAGCCTTGTTGCTTCCTGCGTTTTCCCTGTTTTCGAAGGAATGGAAATCAGCATTTCTTCCCCGAAAGCAACCGCAGCAAGAAGAACTTCCGTTGAACTTCTTCTTTCCAACCATTCCGTAAACTGCCAGCAGTGCGACAAGAACGGAAAATGTGAGCTGCTCCATGTGGCAAATGTGACCGGCGCCAGAGCCGATGTTTTCGGCGGCGTTCATTCCGAGGTCCACATCGACAAGCTTGCTCCCGGCCTGGTCCGCGATACTTCCAAATGTATCCTCTGCGGCAGATGTATTGAAAGATGTAAAAACGCTCACGGTCTCGGCATCCTGGGCTACGAGAACAGAGGCTTCAACACCTTTGTGGCTCCCGCTGAAGACCGCGGTTTCAACGATTCACCCTGTATCCAGTGCGGACAGTGCGTTTCCGTATGTCCCACCGGTGCTCTCATGGAGCACTCCGAGATCGACCTCATTGACGAAGCATTTGCCAAGGGCAAGGTTGTGATCGCTCAGGCAGCTCCCGCTGTCCGTGCAGCCTTAGGCGAAGAGTTCGGCTATCCCATCGGTACTCCCGTTACCGGGAAAATGATCGCAGCCATGAGACGTCTCGGCTTCAAGCGTATCTACGATGTCAACTTCGGCGCAGACTTAACCATCATGGAGGAAGGCACCGAGCTCCTCGGCCGCTTACAGAGCGGCGGAACCCTTCCCATGATCACCTCCTGCTCTCCGGGCTGGGTAAACTACGCAGAGTACAACTACAGCGATCTGCTGCCTCATTTGTCCTCCTGCAAGTCCCCTCACCAGATGCAGGGTGCAGTGATCAAGTCCTACTGGGCAAAGATCCACGACGTGGCTCCCGAAGATATCTTCGTGGTTTCCGTTATGCCCTGTACCGCAAAGAAGTACGAGCGTCAGCGTGATCAGCTGAAGGTCAACGGTCTTCCGGATGTGGACGCTGTCATCACCACCAGAGAGCTGGCCAGAATGATCAAGAGAGCCGGCATCATCTTCGAGCGTCTCCCTGAAGAAGGCTGGGATCAGGATATCATGGGCGATTACTCCGGTGCAGGCGTGATCTTCGGTGTGACCGGCGGTGTTATGGAAGCAGCCCTTCGTACCGTTTACTTCAAGCTGACCGGTCAGGAAGCAGATCCCATCACCTTCACCGCTGTCCGCGGTCATGAAGCAGGCATCCGCGAAGCTTCCCTGGATGTGGGCGGTACTACCATCAACGTAGCCATTGCATCCGGCATGAAGTCCGCCAAGATCCTTCTCGATGACATCCGTGCAGGCAAGTCCAAGTACCACTTCATCGAGATCATGGGATGCCCCGGCGGCTGCATCAACGGTGGCGGTCAGCCCTATGTCCGTGAATTCTTCCTTCCTCACGAGGACGATGACATCATGGACACCTACAAGGAAAAGAGAGCCAAAGCCCTCTACTTAGAGGACCAGAGACAGACTCACCGTCAGTCCCACAACAACCCTCAGATCCGCGAGCTCTACGAGAAGTTCCTGGGCGAGCCCAACAGCCACAAGGCCCACGAACTGCTGCATACCACTTACTCTGCACGCGTAGGCTTCAACAAGATCGGAGCAGCTGAGGAATAATAAGTGTGAAGAAAGCATAGCTTTCAGACCTTATAACATGAAAAGACAATTCCCCCTTCCCGGCTTGTCCGGAAAGGGGGAATGTTTACTTTGCCTATGTTCTGAAAACGGGATCACCGCCGATTGATCGTAACATCATCACGCTCACCCAGGACCTTCACGTCCTCATCTAAGTCCACGCTGGTCAGTTTGCTGTTGTTTCGAATATCCAGTTCTTTGAAATCATTATCCTCACATTCGATCGTCAACAGTTTTCGGTTCTGAGAGACATCCAGCTCCGAAAGGCTGGCTGAACGGATATCCAGTTCCTCCAGTTCTTCGTTCCGTGCCAGATTGATCCGTTTCAGACTGTTGTCGGCACAGCGCAGGATGGTCAGCTTCGAATTCTGGCTCACATCAAGTGTAGTCAGGAGATTTCCGGAACAATCAAGTTCCAGAAGGTTTGTATTATATTTCAGATACAGACCGTCCAGATTACAGGAACTACAGTAAAGTTGTTTCAGATCCGGGCTTTGATTAACCTCCAGATGACGTAGTTCGGAATTCTGACAAAGAAGCATCTCCAGTTTCGTATTATAGGCGGTATCAAAGGTCTCCACAAAGGTATTGGAGAAATCCAGATACGTCAGTTCCTCATTCTTCGAAAGATCCAGTTCCGTAAGTGAACTTCCCTTGCAATTCAATCTGGTCAGCTGAGGGCATTTGGAGAGGTCCACCTCAGCAATGGGACATTCCGAGAAACTCAGTTCCGAAAGCTTCGGAGTGGAGCTGAGATCCAGATGTTCCAGAAGGTTGACAGAACAATCCAATCCGATCAGTTCCTTGTTTGCACTCAGATCCAGTTCCGTCAGACGGTTGCCGGAGCAATCCAGATATTGAAGAGACTCAAAAAATTCCACGCCCTTCAGATCGGCGATCCCACCGGAAGCCACATGGATCTCAGTCGTCTTCTTGATCTCCTCGGGGCTTAAGTAACCGTCCTGATCGGCATCATAATTCGCACTGATCCTGCTCCGAAAAGCATAATCAGGAAAATTCGTTGCATCGATCTTGATATAACCGTTTTTATTCGAACAGCCCGTCAGGCAGATCAAAAGAACCAGCCCCGAAAGGGTCGGAAGAATCCCTCTTTTCATTTTCCGATTTCTCCTTGATGAATATTTTTTCTTCAAAGCGATGATACAATGCATCATGTTGCTTCAATCGATGGTACATAGCATCATCTATTCATTTTTTCGCACATCCCGGTGACTCATACATTTTTCCGTGTACAAAGTGATTATAGGATCTGCAGCCCCCTGCGCAGATCATGCTTTTCTCGCACTCCCGGCATCTGCCGGTCAACATGGAAGGATCAAACTTCCGGTTATAGGCAAATGCCTCCGGATCATTCCAGATCTCTTCTAACGTTTTTTCACGAAGATTTCCCTCGATGAAGGAATCGTCATACATGGATTCACAGCCACGGACATTTCCCACGCTGTCAATGCCGATGCTTGATAAACCTGCAGCACAACCGCGGAAGCCCGGATATACGGAACGTCCGCGAAGAATGCTCTCATTTTCGGTGTAGTAACCGATGTTGTGGGCAATGCCAAGGGCAAATGGTACTTCCTTCAGATGGCGCTCCACAAAAGCGATGACGGAGGCGAAATCAAAGGCAAAGTCGATGCCGCTTGCGGCTGCATTTCCCATGGGGGAGCAGGCCTGGAGCTGCCAGGCAAAGATATCAAAGGTCCTCACAGTCGGCAGGAAGCTTTCGAGAAGCGGTGCGTTCTCGCTGTTTAAGGTGGAGATCAGGGAAACGGGAATGCCGGCGGAGGAAAGCATCTGCACGGCACGGACCGCACGATCATAGCTTCCGGTCTGGCGGTACTTGTCGTGAACCTCCTTTGGTCCGTCCAGAGAGACTGCCACGGATTCGATCCCCGCTGCCTTCAGGCGGTCTATGTACTCCTCCGTAAAGAGGAATCCGTTGGTAATGATGTTGACCTTCACACCTCTTGAGGTAAGGGCTTTGACGATCAGGTCCCAGTCATTTCTCATGAAGACCTCACCGCCGATCATGGAGACACGGCCGCAGCCCATGGTTGCCAGCTGTTCCGCCACCTTCAGGCATTCTTCCGTGGTGAGCTCACCATTACGCTTCCGTCCGTCAGCAGAGGAGCCGCAGTATTTACAGGAGAAGCAGCAGCCCAAGGTGATCTCCCATACGCAGGATCTTAATCTGTAAGCCATAGACATCCTCATTTTTCAGTCCTGACGTTCTTCGCAGGAATGATCCTGTTCAGAACGCAGGTTTTGATCCGGTATCTTTAATCATTCTAATCTTTGACTTATGTCGTCAGTTAAGGTCGGGGATTTCCGCACTCAGGGCAGAAGTTTCCGGTTGCAGTGGCTCCGCACTTGCCGCACCTCCAGGGACCGGGCTTTCCGCACTCGGGGCAGAACTTTCCGCCGCTGACCTTACCGCAGTTTTTGCATCTCCAGTGGCCGGGAGGCAGAACCTGGCTCGGCTGGATCTGCTGACAGCCGGTGTTCATATTGCCCGCAGGGCCTGCAGGAGCTACGGGACCTGCCGTAGGAGCAGGGCCGGCACCTTGTGTCTGGGGCTGATTCATCATGTTCATCATGCCCATCATTCCCATCATGCCCATCATTCCGGTCATATCCGCAGAGCCGGCTCCCATAATAACGCCGATGGAAGGGCCGCCGGATGCAGGTGCCAGATCAGCACTCGGATTTCCGCTGAAATAGCCGGGGCCTGCATAAACGCAGCCGATCTGATCCTCAGGAGGCATGGGCGGACGTTCCCGCCGAACCGGCTCCTGTTGGGGCTGAGGCTGCGGCTGAGGCTGAGGCTGAGGCTGAGACTGAGGCTCACGTTCAGGCTGAGTATCCTCGGGCTCTTCAAAATTGTGAGGATAGGTCTGAGATTCCCCGGATTCATCCTCTGCGATCTCAGGCGCCGCAGGATCATCGGGATCCGGTGCAAACGGTGCCTCTTCGGGCTCTTCCGACGGAACTGCAGCTGCGCCGGATGCACTTTCCGGTTCAGCAGAAGGAGCTGACAAAACATCCGGTTCTTCGGGCTCTCCGAAGAATTCGGGACCTGCGTAAACATCTTCAAATACAGCATCATCTTTAGGATCTGACATGGTTCTCTCTCCTTTCCTTACACATAATACTCATGTTTTCCATTACAAGTAGGTCACATGGTTTTCTTTAAACATGGGTTCTTTATACATAGGTTCTTTATACATAGTACACGCGGGCCTTGATCTCGCCCTCCTCATCCACGGTCATGATAATGTAGGTGCCGATATGATTTTCCTGGCGGGGGAAGGATACGCTTCCCGGATTCATAACACGGACATTCTTCACCATCATGTCCACCGGCTTGTGGGTATGGCCGCACAGGACCAGATCACAACCCCGGGAGGTTGCTTCATCCACCAGTCGTTCGTAGCCCAAGGACACACCGTAATTGTGGCCGTGAGTCATAAACGCGCGATATTTGCCGATCTCAATCTCCCGCTCACGGGGATTGGGCGTGAAGAAATCATTATTTCCGCGGACAAAAAGACACTCGCACTTGGCAAATGACTCGATCAGATTCTCGCTGCCTTCCACATCCCCCAGATGGATCAGGAGGTCGAAGGGTTCCTCGCGATCGAGCACAGTCAAAAGCCCTGCGTCTCTTCCGTGGGTATCACTGACGATCAGATATCGTTTCATGCTTTATTCCTTTATTTTTCATTTAGTTCCTTCAGGAAAGCGCACATCTTGCGAAGGGCTTTGCCGCGGTGGCTGATGGCGTTCTTTTCGGCGGCGGTCAGTTCTGCGCTGGTCATGCCGCGCTCGGGAAGGAAAAAGATGGGGTCGTAGCCGAAGCCGCCGCAGCCGGCGATCTTGTAGGCGATGCGACCTTCCATGGTCTCGTAAACGGTCTTGGTGGTGCCGTCAGGCAGAGCCGCTGCAATGACGCAGACAAAGCGGGCGGTACGCTCTTCATCCGGAACGCCCTCCAGGCGGTCGATGATGTTCTGATTCTTCTCAGAGTAAGGGGTATCCACGCCCATGTAGCGGGAGGAATAGATGCCGGGCTCTTTGTTCAGGGCATCCACCTCCAGGCCGGAGTCATCTGCCAGGATGATCACATTTTCCCCTACCAGACCGCGGTAGGCATTTGCCTTTAACACGGAGTTTTCTTCAAAGGTGGTTCCGGTCTCCTCCACGTCAATGGGGTTCTCCAGATCCGCCAGGGATTTCAGATCCACGTCTATACCGGCCTCCTCCAGGATCTGCCGGATCTCACGAAGCTTGCCCTGATTGGTGGTGGCAAACAGGATCTCCATGGGCTTTTTCTTTCCGTTCAGGATATCAAGAGCATACTGAGGAAAATATCCCTCCGGCTCCGAATATACGATTTCCTTCACTTTCTTTTCATTCTGATCGTTCACTTTTCTCCTCCTTGGCAGCTCACTCTGCCTTCAGTTCTTCTTTTTTATCTACGGTATAAGCCTTCAGGCACAGGTTGCATTTCTGAGATTTTTCAACATTTGTCCAGTAACGGCCTATGGAGCTGATGTAGCCTTCGCCGTCCGAGATATCCACGCCCGAGGACAATACCTGATCCGGGCTGTAGAATTCCACGGCAATGGGCTCGGCGCTACCCGGAGTCTCGATCTTCACTGCGATCACGAACTCCTGGCCCTGATACAGAGTAATGCTCCTGTCAAGAGGCACCGTGTGGTATCCGGCCTCCGTAAAGGAACCGCCGGCCACCATGTGAGTCAGTGACAGTTCCCGGTAATCCTCTCTGGCACTCTCCACATAAACCTCGTAGGTAGTGGAAGGACCTGTGGTATAGAAGCCGACAGCTCTCAGGGATTCATCGCTCTCAGCGGTATAAACGTTGGCAAAGTAAGCGGTATCCTTCCCGAAACCGAGGGAACCGATCCAGCCGCAAAGGTCCGTCTGGTAAATATGTTCGTAGGTATCCACGTCTTCCACGCCCTTGTAGGCCAGGTTGTAGATACCGATGTTGGTGTCGTAATAGGAAACGTAGAAGCAGCCGCCTTCGCCGAAGGACTCGCCCCAGCTGTTCAGGCAGATAAATGCTCCGTCTCCCTCAGGTTCCGTGTTGAAATTGGACTTGGGATAGGTATCGTCCCAGCCCACGATCACCACGTCATGATTGATCTTCTCCGTACCGATATAGCAGTAGGAGTAGGTATCCGGATTGTAATAGCCTGCCGCCTTCTCAGACTCTGCAGGGGTCTCCGCCGGCGCATTGGGATCCGGAACGGGATTGCCGTAGGGATCCGTGTAAAGGCCTGTCGAAGGATCCACGTAGGGATTGGTATTGGGATCCACGTAAGGGATCACGTTGGGATCCGTCTCGGGAGTCTCCGGAGTGGGCTCCGTGGAATGAGAATTCTTGTCCGCAGGCTCGAAGTAGATGGAGGTCTGGACACCGCCGTAGAGAAATACATTTCTCTTGATGGCGTCAAAATCCTTACTGCCGGGCATGTTGACGTTCTGCACATGATAGAGGACCTCGGCGTCCGGATTGGACTTGCCGTCATTGTAGGGATCCTCGATGTAGCCCACCGGCCCCTGCCAGGACAGAAGATACGCTAACGACACGGAATACCGGCCGCCCTCATCATCCGTTAGGCCGAAGCTGTTCTGATGGATCATATGATCCTGGGAGAAATCCGCCGAAAGCTCGGGAAGCATGGAGGACTCCAGTGCATGGACTGCGGTAAAGGCCCAGCAGGTTCCCTGACTGCCCTGATTGCCCACATGAGGAAGGCGTCCTTCCTTGCGGTAATCATAGGCTGCGGGATAGATCTTGCTCTCCGTCTGACCGGTCCGGGTCATGGAGAATATGTAATCCGTGGAATTCCACTCGAATCTGCAGTCAAAGGTCTCCTGCAGAAGCTTGGCACTGACAAAGGCAGTATCATTTTTCCGAAGGACACCCTTGTAGGGCTCTCCTTCCTGCCCCAGAAGACTGCCGTTCACATACACGGTGGCTCCGCCCTCCGGCAGAAAATGGAACTGCAGCTTGTTCTCGCCTCTTGCAATGGTCAGATCCTCGTCTCCGACCCAGCCCACGTAGCAGTACAAAAGCTCCGTCAGCACATCGGCGCTGATGAGCCAGTTGCCCACGCCGGTCTCACGGTCACGGACCAGGATCACGCTCCTGCCGGCTCCGGGGATCTCCTTGCCGTCCACATGCAGGGTCACACCGTTATTATTCACATATTGTTCGATCAGCGTTCCGAATCTCTTGTCCACCTCTGCCGCACCGCTTCCGCGCTCAATACTGATCGTGGAAAGGTCCTGTGCGTTCACAAAGAAGAAGGACAGGAGAAGACAGATCGCCAACACGATGTAATACCGCTTGTGGCGCATTTTACCTTATCTCCTTCATGATACTGTGTATCCTTGATTCTTTCTTTCACTTTTTCTTACTATTTCGGGATCATTTCTTTCGGAATTTTCCGTATTCCGCTGCAGAAGATTCTTGAACGGCTTCCTTCTGCTGCTGAAGTTCCTTAGGCTTCTCAGGTATCTTGGGCCTACTGCCGGAATCCCTTGGTTACTGCCGGAAGCCCTTGGGCGGCTTCGGTCCCTGGAAGGTGTACAAATAGGTCTTGATCATTCCGTTGTAGATCTTCCGGTTCTTATCCGCTTTCCGGCCCATCATGGTCTCAACATCCTCCGCAGAGGTGATCACATAGGCCGACCAGGTCGAGAGCTCCGCCAGTCTCCGACCGAAATCCTTGTAGATCGGGACAATGGCTTTGCGGTCCTCCAGTCTCTCTCCGTAAGGAGGGTTGGTGACAATGAAGCCGTAGGACTTCGGATCCCGAAGATCCTTTACAGCCCGTCTTTCAAAGCGGATAAGCGATGCCACTCCGGCCCGCTTAGCATTTTCCATGGCAGCTTCCACGGCATACTGGTCAATATCATAGCCCCGAAGATCCACCTCAGAGGCCTTGGGGATAAGGATCTGCTCCCTCAGTTCCTCACGGACTGCTTTCCACTCTTCCCGGGGGATCAGATTCTCCCAGGTCTCGGAAAGGAAGTGCCGGTGAAGGCCCGGGGCAATGCCTGCCGCCTTTCTGGCCGCTTCAATGAGGATGGTTCCGCTTCCGCAGAAGGGGTCAATGAGGGTTCTGTCCGCCTGCCAGGGGGTCAGGTCAATGAGCGCCGAGGCCAATGTCTCCGAAATGGGAGCCTGGACTTCATTTAACCGGTAACCGCGCTTATGCAGGGAATCTCCCGTGGTATCCATGCCGATCACCACCTCATCCTTGCGGATGGTGACCCGAAGAGGATAGGAAGCGCCGGTCTCCGGAACCAGATCCGTATGATAGCCGGTCTTCATCCGCTCCACAATGGCCTTCTTCACGATCCTCTGGATATCTGCCGGGGAGAACAGCTTACTCTTCACGCTCCCGGCCTTCTTGACCCAGACCTTTCCGTCCCGGGGAAGGAGTTCTTCCCAGGGAATGGCCTTAGTCCCTTCAAAGAGCTCCTCAAAGGTCTCCGCATGAAAACGGCCGGCCTCCAACAAAACTCTCTCTGCAGATCTCAGACACAGATTGGCTCGGACAATGCCCTCGGCATCCGCCGTAAAGCTCACTCTTCCGTCCTCTGTCTGATCGATCTCATATCCCAGATCCACGATCTCTCTTTTTAACACCGCCTCCAGGCCGAAGTGGCACGGGGCGACCAATCGAAATATCTTCATTGTATTTTACCTTAACCTGTAATAGGTTGCTTTCTCATTCAGGAACCGGACTGCCTCGCGGTAATCCGGATCATAGGTCTCCACCATGCTCCAGAATTCGGGAGAATGGTCCATATGTTTTCTGTGGCAGAGTTCGTGGATCACCACGTACCTTACCACATACGAGGGCATCAGCATGATGCGCACGTTGAAGTTCAGATTGCCGTCCGCAGAGCAGCTTCCCCAGCGGGTCTTCTGATTACGGATGGTCACGCGCCCGAAGGTCACTCCCATGTGCTCCGCCTCCTTAGCCGCAAGGCCGGGAAGGACTCTTTCGGCCTGCTTCTTGTACCAGGCCTCCACCAGCGCAGGCACAATGCCGGACTCCAGAAGTTTTTGCTCCTGCTCTTCATTCTCCGCAGGAAGCTCCACGTAAAGCGCTCCGTCCTTGGCGGTAATACAGGGCTTTTTAAATCCCGGTTGCATCATCACATGCAGGGAAATGTTTCTGCCTCCGTAAGGAAGGCTGGCCCCGTCCACACACTCAAAGCCCAGGAGGACCCGCTCCACTCCGTCTTCTCCGGTCACGGTCTTTCTCATGCCTTCGGCTTCCGGGTCGGATAAGCTCCGTCTGCCCCGGTCATAGATCTCGGCAAACTGTGCTGCATTCTTCCTTGCAGTGCCGTGGATCATAGCGATACCGGCTCTTCTCGGAGCCCGGATGACCAGGTTGCCGTCCTCACCCATGATGACACTGAGCCTCCGGTAGCGATCCGCCAACTCGATCCTGTAGGGGATCTTCCGTCCCTCATATTCCAGATAATGAATCTCGTCCATAATCCTATCCTCACATCCGGTCATGAAGGAACTTTGAAATATCCGTATGTTCATAGCCCTTCATTTTCATTTCATAGCCGTCGATCATCTCGCTGTAATGCTTCAGTTCCTTCTCATTCAGGATCTTCTCATTCTTACAGCGCTCCAGCAGCTCCTGGGCATCCTTCAGAAAGGATTTGGCCATGTCTTTGTAATTATTTTCCAGATTCGACTGGATATTTTTGATCATTTTTTCAAGCTCTCTTGCTTCTTTCTTTTTGAAAAACATCGCTGCTCCTTTCTTATCATAACCTCATGGGAACCTGACCGGTTCGATCGGATTCTCCATCCTCTTACCTTCAGGTGTTCTGTAATCTTTATTGATCACAGGCACTCACCCTTACACGATCTGGAACAGATAAAACTTCAGATAATCTGTCTCCGGCACATTCCACAGGATGGGATGGTCCGGTCCCTGGGTGCGGCCTTCGATCTGACGAAGGGATACGCCGGCGTCCTTCGCCGCTGCCTTCAGCATCTTGCGGAAGAGCTCATCCTCCATGAAATGCGAGCAGGAGCAGGTGGCAAGGTAGCCGCCTCTCGGCAGAAGGCGCATGGCCCGAAGATTGATCTGCTTGTAACCGCGCATGGCGGAATCCACCGTCTTTCTGGACTTGGTAAAGGCCGGCGGATCCAGGATAATGAAATCGAACTGCCCCTTGTGGCCCTCTTCATCCAACCTGGTCAGCAGGTCGAAAACATCTGCCGTGACAAAGTCCATCACGCCTTCCAGGCCGTTTCTGACGGCATTGGCTCTGGCCATATCCACCGCTTCCTGGGAAATATCCACCGCCGTCACATGTGCAGCCCCTGCCATTGCGGCATTTAAGGCAAAGGAACCGGTGTGGGTAAAGCAATCCAGCACCTTTCTGCCCTTTGCAATGGGCCAGATGGACTTGCGGTTATATTTCTGATCCAGGAAGAACCCGGTCTTCTGTCCGTTCACAAAATCCACTTTATAGAAGATCCCGTTCTCACAGATCTCGGTCTCGTTCCATTCGGGATCGGGAGTGAGCCCGGCGATCTGATAAAAGCCCTTCCCCTCCGTGAGACCTTCACGGATCCGAAGTGCGTTGTCATTTCTCTCGTATACACCCTTCACGGGATGACCGATCTCCGCAAGATACTTTACCAGGGCCGGCAGGATCAGTTGCTTTCTGCGTTCGATCCCCAGGGACAATGTCTGGACCACCAGTACATCCGTGAACAGATCCACCGTGAGTCCCGGGAACTGATCTGCTTCGCCGAAGATCAGACGGCAGCAGGAAAAATCATTTCCCATAACGGTTCTGCGGTAATCCACGCAGTAGCGTACCCGGCGCTCCCAGAAGGCTTCATCAAAGCGATCGTTGGCGTTGGTACTGATGACCCGGATGCGGATCTTGGAATGGCTGTTGTAGAAGCCCGTTCCCAGATAACGTCCCTTGCTGCTTAATACATCCACCAGTTCGCCGTCATAATCCGTGGGATTCTCGGGAAGTCCCCCGGTAAGCTCTGCATCATAGACCCAGGGATGCCCCGCACGGAGCGAATCCTCTGCCTTCTTGGTCACACTGATCGCAGGAAAATCTCTAGACATATTTCAGTCCTTCTTTCATTCGTATTGATTATTTTGCAGGCTTCACGCTGCAGTCACCGCTGGTGACGGTGATGATCTCTCCGTCCGGCTTCTTCAGCACCATGGCGCCATCCTCCGTGATATCCACGGCCTCTGCCTCCAGCATCTCTTCGCCGAAGGTGTAGACCACCTTCCGGCCGATGAGCATGGACCGCTCGCGGTATTCCTTCATGAAGGAGTGCTCCTCCGGATCCAGTGCCCAGGGAACCATTTCCTTCCACACCTCAGCCACCAGCCGGTTTCGGATCCCGTAGGGGATCTCATCCGTATTTCTTCCGGAGATCAGTGACCCTGCCACCGTGACATCCTCGGGAAATGCTTCCGTATTCACGTTGATACCGATGCCGCAGACCACATATGCGATGCGGCCGGTCTCCATATCCGTAACGGCCTCCGAAAGGATCCCGCAGATCTTCCGATCATCCACGTAGATATCATTGACCCACTTGATCTTTGCCTTGCAGTCCGGCAGAACCTGCTCCACTGCATGGCTTACGGCCGTGGCAGCCTTGGTCGTATAGTAGATTCCGTTGGAGAAATCCGTATCCGCCCGGAACACAATGGTAAAATACACTCCGGTTCCCGCAGGAGAATAAAAGGTATGTCCCCGTCTTCCTCTTCCCGAGGTCTGGGAATCCGCCACAATGAGCGTTCCGTGAGCCGTGCCTCTTGCGGCCAGTTCCTTGGCCAGGCGGTTGGTGGAATCGATGGTGTCAAAGACCTGAACCGGGATCCCTTCTGCCTCGGCACCGAGCATTTGCCTGATGGCATCCTCGGAGAGCACATCGCTGGACTCCTCCAGAATGTAGCCTCTGCGCCGCTGTCCGTTGATCCGGTAGCCCTGCTCCTTCAGTTCTGCAATGGCTTTCCACACAGCAGTCCTGGTCACTCCGAGTTCCCCGGCCAGATATTCACCTGAAACCGGTGTACTTCTGTTTGCCTCCAAGAGCTCCAGCACCCGGTCTTTTAATCTGCTTCCGTTTCTCTTCATGAACAGGTTCCTTTCCGCCTCATTTCTCCCTGAAGGCCGCACCACCCCTATTTTGGTAATACTTATCTATCATAGCAAAAAAACGGCCTCCTGTCTACATTTTGCAGGCACGAAACAGGGTTCAGATGCCGGAAGAAAAACCACTACGAAACTGCAAAACAAAAGGCCACCCCAGATGATCCGAACAAGATCATCAAGAGTGGCCCGGCAGGGAAATGAAAGGCTCTCTTCATGGCTGAGTCTTTGGTGATCCGAATATCCCGAAATCATCCGTGATCATTCACCAGTTCCTCGATCGAAAGTGCCGCAGTGTACAACCGGCACTCGTCCGTTCCGTAAAGGATGACTGTCTGTCTCACACCGTTCGCATCCTTCCGGTCGAATGCAACCGTGACAGTCGGGAGTCCGCAAAAATGCATGACACTGGTCGGTCCGCCCATGATCACGGCATCGTATCCGGAAATCTCTTCCGAAACCTCCTGGATGGCTTTCTCCCTGTCTTTCATTGCCTTACTGT
>JAGACB010000119.1 GCA_017614345.1 Lachnospiraceae bacterium | reverse complement strand
GTCAGCTGATCGCTCAGTACCCCACGGAGGAGATCATTGAGCGTTGTGCGGTCATGGGCTTCTTTGATGATGAGGAGCAGGCCCGGATCAACCGGATGTGGATCAATGTGCGCTGCTTTACCTTAAAGCAGGCGGCTCCCTTCCTGATCGTTGCCGGGGTTGTGATCCTTCTTCTTGCAACGCTGATCGTGATCCGCTATGTGAAGAGACAGAGGATCTATTCCTCAGGAAAATGACTCCGAAATGATCGGAACGAAGCTCTGAAACTGACAGAGCTGTGAACAAAGGTTTATTGGGACTTAAGTTAGGGTATTTCAGATTGGGAGGTTTAGAACTATGAGGGAAGAGAAAAAGGGCGGAATGTTGTTTTCCGACATGAAGACATTTGAGGACGGAAGCCGGATCCAAAGGATCGGATTCGAGCTGTTCCGGGCCAAGATGTATCTGCCGGTGAGCAAGGCATACCGTGATGATGTGATCAACTACGGTTTTGCAGCCCCTTATCTGATCTTCTTTGAAGAGCAGGAGATGAGTGATGAGGAAGCAAAGGCGTATGCAGACCGGGAAGGGATCTCCGAGATCGCCGCAGGCTACGGAAGCAGTGTATTGTTCCTGTACCCTTCTGCGGAAGGCGGCTATGCAGGTGCAGGTCCCGAGCTGTTTAAGGAGCTGATCGATCATTCCAGGATCCATCAGTATTATGAGGACGGTCTCATCCATTTCCGGAACCGTTTTACCGGGAATTATGAGGAATGGTTTGTCCGGGGTGCGAACTTCCGTACTTACGTTTACGGAAAGGGCGCAGCTGCGGATTATATCGCAACAAAACTGATCCGGGAGATCCGGGGCCAGGGCCTCTGGGGCGAAGCGGATATTGCACCGGCAGTTTACCTGCTGGAAGGCCTGTCCGAGGTACCGGTCTTTGACCGCCGTGACGTGGCTGTGGTTTCCGTTGCCAACTCAGAGGAGATCAATGATGAGATCCTTTCCCTGGCTGACCACGGAATGATCACGGAGCATGCTCCCTACAGTGATCTGTATGAGCGTTTTGCAAAGCATTACCGCAGATGGAACGGCACATTGACCACGGAGCCTGATCTGGAGGAGATCGGCATCGTGAGAGAACCCGGCGTCTGCAAGGTAAAGACTTCTCCCGACAACTTAGGAGATGACAAGGGTACCGAAGAACATGAGATCGGCTACTTTGCATTTTACCGCAAGGGCCTTTTGGAGGAAGGAAGAAAGCTTCCCGTTCTGCTGTGCTTCCACGGCGGCGGTGACAGCGCCCTCTATATGGCGGATGTGTCCGGCTGGCAGATGGTGGCTCATGACCACGATTTCCTGCTGATCGGCGTAGAGCATCATATGAACAGTACCGCAACGGAGGCAGTAGAGCTTCTGGAGCAGTTAAAGAGCCGTTATCCCATCGATGAGACCAGGGTGTACTGCACCGGCTTCTCCATGGGCGGCTGCAAGAGCTGGGATCTGTATCAGGAGTATCCGGAGGTATTTGCCGGAGCTGCTCCCATGGATGCAACCTTTGAGGTAGGTCTCAACGTATTCGGTAAGGAAGCTCCCAAGGCCATCAACCGGAATACCCCCGTAGCGGTATTCTACTGCGGCGGAGCGGCATCTCCCCTTCCCGAGCTTTCCTGCCAGGCAGTCAAGTGCTGCGACCGCTTAGAGTATATCCTTCAGGTAAATGACTGCAAGAAGCAGTGGAATCTCTCCAAGACCGATCAAAGCGGCTGGGAGGATCCCGTTCAGGGAATGACCGGCGACCGGGTTGAGAAGTTTTACGATGAGTCCAGAGGCGGAACGCTGACGGTTCATTATTTTGACAGCAACGACGGCAGATGCATCACTGCATTTTCCTCTGTGGATAATCAGGGACATGAAGTACGCCGTCACACCTGCGAGGAAGCATGGAAGTTCCTTTGCAGATTCTCGAGAGTAAACGGAGAACTTGTGATGGGATCATGATGAGATGATTGCCGATGATATGCATTAAGACGGCCCCGGAGAAAACGGGAAACGTAAAGCCGGGGCCGTTTCTCATATGGGAATAGTGTTTGTGGAATGATGTGTTAAGGAGGGATTTATTTATGGAAGAACGTAAGAATAATCTCGTCAGAGTGATCTTGCTGTGTTTTTTCGGAATGATCCTGAATATGATCCTGTCGTATCTTACCGATCACAGTAATATCCCCTGCTATTTTGATGTGATCGGTACCATCCTGGTATCCTTTTTGGGCGGTTACATCCCGGGCATTGTGGTGTCTTTGGTGACCAATTCCATCAAGGCTCTGACCTATACGAATTCCATCTACTACGGCGTGCTCCATGTTATGATCGCCTCACTGACGGTGTATCTGAAGCGAAAGGGCGTGCTGAAAAAGGTTTGGGGGATCATCCTTTATACCTTCCTTCTGGCCTGCATAGGAGCGGGCCTCGGAAACTTTATCTACTGGTTCTTCGAGGGCTACACCCCGGACGGCAAGTACGGGCCTCTCATCGTATTTTTTGCAGAAAAATGCGGCATGGGACAGTTTGCCGGACAGTATGTGGGCATGTTCCTCTACGATCTTCTGGATAAGACCATTTCCGTGGGAGCCATGCTGCTTTTGCTGCTCCTGTTCCCGAAGGCGAAGCGGGATCTGTATCTGTTCACCGGCTGGCGTCAGGATCCGGAGGCTGCCATGGAGGCAGTGGACCGGAACGCCGGAAAGGTTCGCAGGCTCTCTCTTCGGACCCGGATCATCGTGGTCCTGATCTTTGCTTCCCTTGCCTCGGCTGCTACGGCCATGGGCATAGGAATGGCCCTCTTCTCCAAATTCAGTCAGCAGTCACAGCTGACCATGGCCAGCACCATCACCTATACCATGAACGGTGCCTTAGATGAGGAGCGGATGTCGGAGCTCTTTATCAAACATTCCAGAGGGCAGCTGGATGCCAAGTATTTCAAGGATTATGCCGAGACCAGGGAAATGGTCCAGGGCATCAGCGAATCTGCACCGGATGTGCGCAGGCTCTATGTTTTCAAGCCTCTGGCAGATGAAATGGACGTTCTGTTCTGTTCCAGAAACAGCGAGAATGACAATTATATGTTCGGAAGGGTGGATTATGATCCTTCCATGGAAAAAATGATTCCGGAGCTTCTGAAGGGGGAGAGGATCGATCCCATCCGGGGTACGGACGGCAACCAGAAGTATCTGACGGTGTTTGAACCGGTCTTTGATGAGGACGGAGCACTGATCTGCTATTATGTGGAAGAAATGGACCTCAGTAATCAGCAGAAGTATGAGACGGACTATCTCGTCAAGGAACTGTGCCTCTTTGTGGGAGCATTTATCCTGATCTTGGCAGTGGGTTTCTGGATCATCAAGTACAAGATCCTGTACCCCATCAATTCCATTTCCTCGGTAGCGGGAAGCTTCTCCTATGCAAGTGAAGCGGAGCGGCAGAGCAATCTTGACCGGATCCGTGCGTTAAAGATCACCACCGGAGATGAGGTGGAGCGGCTCTATCAGGCGGTAGAGAAGAACACCGAGGACAGTATCGAGAACTTCAAGCTTCTCTTAAAGAAGACGGAATCCATGAACAATCTGCAGAGCGGCCTTATCATGGTGCTGGCGGATATGGTGGAGAACCGTGACGAATCCACGGGAGATCACATCCAGAAGACGGCGGCTTACGTTCAGCTGATCCTGGAGGAGATGAAGAAGAAAGGTCTGTATCCGGAAAAACTGACGGATCAGTATATCAAAAACGTGGTCCGTTCGGCCCCTCTTCACGATATCGGAAAGATCGGTATCTCGGATACCATCTTAAACAAGCCCGGACGCTTTACCGATGAAGAGTATGAGATCATGAAGACCCACGCCCTCATCGGCGAGAAGATCATGAAGGAGACCATTGCCACCCTTCCGGAGGCGGATTATCTTCAGGAAGCCATGGAGATGGCCGGAGGCCACCATGAAAAATGGAACGGTCAGGGTTATCCCAGAGGCTTAAAAGAAGAAGAGATCCCTCTTTCCGCCAGAGTCATGGCGGTAGCGGATGTCTTTGATGCACTGGTATCCAAGCGCTGCTACAAGGAGCCTTACCCCATCGAGAAGGCTCTGGACATCATCCGCAAGGATGCGGGAACTCATTTCGATCCTCAGGTGGCAGAAGCCTTCCTGGGAGCGGAAGAACAGGTACGTAAGATCGCAGAGACCTTCGAAGACCGGATCCGCAAGGTTGCGGAATCTGCAGAAGAAGAATGAACTTCAACTTCCTGAAGGTGATCTGAAACAGTTGAAATGAGCTGAGATCATTGATGCAGAATGAAATAACGAAATAAACGAAAACAGCACCGAAAGGAGATTCCTTCCGGTGCTGTATTTTTTTGCTTTATTGAATTTGCTTTTCGATGTCCCACGGGACAAATGTCGGTTCAGGATCAGAAGTTGTTCTCGTGAACCTCGAAGAAGCTCTGAGGATGAGCGCAGACAGGGCACACATCGGGAGCCTTGGTTCCCACAACAATGTGACCGCAGTTACGGCACTCCCAAACCTTAACTTCGCTCTTCTCGAAGACCTGAGCGGTCTCAACATTCTTCAGAAGGGCACGATAACGCTCTTCATGATGACGCTCGATCTCAGCTACGCCGCGGAACTTTGCAGCCAACTCAGGGAAGCCCTCTGCCTCAGCGGTCTTGGCGAAGTCTTCGTACATATCCGTCCACTCGAAGTTCTCGCCGTCAGCTGCTGCCTCAAGGTTTGCAGCGGTATCACCGATGCCGCCTAATTCCTTAAACCAAAGCTTCGCATGCTCCTTTTCATTTTCCGCAGTCTTTAAGAACAGTGCACTGATCTGCTCATAGCCCTCCTTCTTTGCTACGGATGCAAAGTAGGTGTACTTATTGCGGGCCTGGGATTCTCCGGCAAAGGCTGCCTGAAGATTCTTCTCGGTCTGGGTTCCTGCGTAGGGATTGGACTTGGCAGGTGCTTCCTCGATCAGCTCGAGATCATCACCTGTAGCCTTACATCTCGGACATACGGGTGTTTCGCCGTCCGGTACTTCAAAGATCTCCCCACAGATCTTGCAACGATATTTTGCCATTTTGTTATACCTCCTCTTAAATAAGATGAATTGCTGTCTTTCGGCAACTACCTGTATTATATAGTAAAAAAACAGATTAGACAACAGCAATCGTAGAAGGTTATGTTCTTTTTCGGGTACGAAGGTATGTGCCTTCAGACAGGTTATGTTGTCCTTCGGATGCAAAGGCATTTTCCGGAGAAATGGGTTATAGATCGAAATTATAGCAAGCGCTACATTTAATGAATTATACAAGAGGAAAAAATCATGATATTCTTGCACCATCACAAAACAAGTTCTTCCAAACAAGCGAAGAACAAAGCCGGATGGATCACACAGAGCCAAACGGTTTCAAGAAAAAAATATGAACACAGAAGGAGAACAAAATCATGAGCGAGCACATTTACAAATTCGAGACACTTCAGTTACACGTAGGACAGGAAGAGGCAGATCCGGTTACGGATTCCAGAGCGGTTCCGATCTATCAGACAACCTCTTATGTATTCCACAGTGCACAGCACGCAGCAGACCGCTTCAACTTAAGAGATGCAGGTAACATCTACGGTCGTCTGACCAACACCACTCAGGGCGTTCTGGAGCAGAGAGTGGCAGCCCTGGAAGGCGGTGTGGGAGCCCTGGCTCTTTCCGCAGGAGCTGCAGCAGTTACCTACTCCCTGCTGGCACTGGCAGGTTCCGGAGATCACATTGTGGCACAGAACACCATCTACGGCGGAAGCTACAATCTTCTTGATAATACCCTTCCGGTATACGGAATTCAGACAACCTTCGTAGATATCCACAACCTGGCTGAGGTTGAGGCAGCGATCAAGGACAACACCAAGGCACTCTACGTTGAGACTCTGGGAAATCCTCATTCGGATATCCCGGATATTGAAGCTCTGGCTGAGATCGCACATCGTCATAAGATCCCGTTGGTGATCGATAACACCTTCGGAACTCCTTACCTCATCAAGCCCTTAGAGCACGGCGCAGATATCGTGGTACACTCCGCAACCAAGTTCATCGGCGGACACGGAACCACCTTAGGCGGTATCATTGTAGACGGCGGAAAGTTTGACTGGGCAGCATCCGGCAAGTTCCCTCAGTTTACACAGCCCAACGCCAGCTACCACGGTGTATCCTTCGTAGGTGCTGCAGGTGCAGCTGCTTACGTAACCTATATCCGTGCCATCCTTCTCCGTGATACCGGTGCTGCTATTTCACCTCTCAGCGCATGGATCCTTCTTCAGGGTCTGGAAACTCTTTCCCTTCGTCTCGACAGACACATCGAGAACACCAAGAAGGTCGTTGAGTTCCTTTCAAATCACCCTCTGGTTGAGAAGGTGAACCATCCTTCCCTTTCTTCCCATCCTCAGCATGCACTGTATGAGAAATATTTCCCTCAGGGTGCAGCATCCATTTTCACCTTTGACATCAAGGGCGGAAAGGAAGAAGCTTACGCATTTATCGACGGTCTGAAGCTCTTCTCTCTTCTGGCAAATGTTGCCGACGTTAAGAGCTTAGTGATCCATCCTTATGATACCACCCACGCTGAGATGACTCCCGAACAGCTTGAGGCAGCGGGCATCCATCAGAGCACCATCCGTCTTTCCATCGGTACCGAGCATATCGACGATATCATCTGGGATCTGGAGCAGGGCTTTGAAGCAGTAAAGAAGGTTCAGGGATGATCAATACAGACCGGATCCGGAAAGAATTCGGAATACTTACCTCCTTTGACAGTGAGAGCTTTCACGAGAAGGAGATCAGTGAATATCTGGTGCGGCGCCTTATTGAACTGGGACTGACCGTAGTAAGAGATAAAGCTGACAGCCTTCTCGGAAAGAAAAGCTCCGATTCTGCCGGAAATGTGTACGGGTATCTGCCCGGAAGGGGTGAAAAGAGCATTCTCTTTTCCTCTCATATGGATACCGTTCCGCCTGGACGGGGGAAAAGGGCAGTCTTTCATGAGGACGGGACCATTACCTCTGACGGCACCACGGTGCTTGGCGCAGACGATGCGGCAGGGCTCACAGCCATACTGGAAGCCTTGTCCGTGATCAGGGAGAAGGATCTGCCTCATCCTCCCATCGAAGTACTGTTTCCCATAGCGGAGGAACCGTACTGCCAGGGAACCTCGGTCTTCGACTTTTCGAAGATCCGATCCCGGATCTCGTACACACTTGATCTTACAGGCCCCATAGGCACTGCTGCATATGCGGCACCTTCAATCATATTTTTTTCTGTGGAAGTGACCGGAAAAGCAGCCCACGCCGGGTTTGCTCCCGAAGAAGGAGTAAACGCCCTGACGATCCTTGGCCGGGCGATCTCAAAGATCCCTGCGGGGCGCCTTTCTCCGGACACGACATTAAACTTCGGAACGGTTGAAGGAGGCGCTGCCTCCAATATTGTCCCGGAACACATCCTGGTAAAGGGAGAGGTCAGAAGCCTGTCCCATGAAAAGGCCCTGCAGGTCCTTCGGGATGTGGAAGCCGTGTTCACAGAAGAAGCAGAAAATGCAGGAGGGTCTTCACTCATCCGCAGGGAAGAGAAGATCCGGAGTTACGAAACAGCGCTTTCGGGGGAAGCGGCAAAACGACTGGAACGCGCGGTGCTCCGCACAGGCATCAACGGGGGAGCAGCGGCATTCATCAAAACATTCGGGGGTAGTGACCAGAACAGGTTCAGCGCAGCTGGTCTGGAAGGCCTGGTACTGGCCTGCGGAATGGAACAGGTTCATTCCACCCGGGAATATACAAGTCTGAAGGCTCTCGAAGAGTCTTCCGGACTGGTGCTGGAGCTGATGACGGATCTTTCCTAAAGCTCCGGCACTATTTTTAAACCCAAAATCAAGGAAAATGAAGACATTTTCCTTGAAATACAGATCAAAAAACAGCATATCACAGAAAGATGAAACAACAGGAGGAGACAGATATGAGACGTACAAAGATCGGAAAGGCAGCTGCATCACTTGCACTGCTTCTTGCAATTGAAACTTTACTGACAGGCTGCGGACAGCCGGTGGCACCTGCGGGAGGCGGAGCTACACCTGCTGCAACAAAGCCTGAGCAGAAGACAGAGGAAGCGAAGACAGAAGGCAGTAAGGAAGGAAAAGGAGGAACCGAGCAGGGAACGGAAGGTACCACGGAAAAGGGTGAGCCCGTAGATCACGGCACCTTAAAGGTGGCATTCCCCGCAGGAAACATCCGTATCTCCATTAATATCCTGGCTCAGCAAAAAGGATACTTTGCAGAGGAAGGCGTTACCGTAGAAGAGATCAACCTCATGGGAAATAACGCACTGACAGCCATCAATGATTCCGATCAGCTGGATATCCTGACCGTGGGCTTTGTGCCGGACCTTCAGGCCATCGCTTCCGGATATGACCTGACATTTATCGCGGGAACCGCGGTGGAGGGCGGCGCTCTGATCGCAAAGAAGGGCGAGGCTTCCAAGTATCAGGATGAAGACAAGATCGTCAATGTGGAGGCCATTGCAAATGCTTCCCTGGGTCTTGTGAGAAATGAAGCAAGCTGGGTTGTGACCCGTGCTTACCTTCTTGATAACGGCATCAGCGAAGAAACCATCGCGAAGATCGAGGATGAAGCTGACGGAAGTATCAGCTACTACGCAGAGAATACCGAGACCGCTCAGGCAGTTGGCAAGGGCAGCGTGGAAGTGGGCTTCCTTCCTATGGAATTCGCTCTTCTGTATGCAGATGCTTATGATCTGGAGATCATTGCCCCGGCCGGTGCACTTCAGCCCGATTACGTATGCTGCCGTGAGGTAACCTCTCCTTCAAGACTTGAGTCCAAGTCGGATGCATTTACCGCCTATGAAAAGGCAAGGATCCGTGCCTTCGAGTTCTATAAGAAGGGCGAGACCGATCAGGCCATTCAGGATGAAGTGGTGAAGATCGTTGCCGATTATTCCGGTAAGGAAACAGACTATGTTAAGACTTACCTGTATGAAGGCGTTACCAAGTTTGCCACCGACCCCAACGAAACCGGCATTGTAAAGTATGTGGATGCTGCAGTAAAGTCCGGCGCCTTAAGCAGTGCAGCCATTGATTTCGGTTCCTACGACATTACTCAGAACGTGGATACCAGCAACTATGAGAAGGCTCTGAAGGAACTGATCGCAGAGAACGCAGACAACACCTTCTATGCAGACCTGCTGAAGCAGTACGAGGAAGCAAATACACTGTGACATAAATAGATTTTGACATAAGAAGACTTTGACTTAAAAACTTTGATGTGAGAAAGAGGAGGAACACAGTCATGGGAAATGCATGTGATATCGGAGCACAGCTCCTGAAGAATTATACAGATGAAGAAGCAGAGCAGCACGCACAGGAAGTGGGAGTGGATCCGAGACCCAAGGAGACCATCAGTGAGATCGATGCAAGAGGTGCATTTATCCGTCAGCCCAACGCCTTTATTGCTTCTGCGGGAGACGGCGAAGGACAGTGGAAGCCTGAGGCAGGCCGCTACGCCATCTACTGGGCCCACGGCTGCCATTGGTCCAACCGTCCGGTGATCGTCAGAGATATCCTGGGTCTTCAGGATGTGATCAAGGATGTGGCAGTGACCAAGAGCGGTCAGAGAAATGTTTACGGACACGGCTTCGGCGATCAGCCCGGTCACAAGGACAGACTTACGGGAGCATATTTCCTCAGCGAGTTCTATAAGAGAGCCGATCCCGATTTCAAGGGCCGTGCCACCACACCTACCCTGGTGGACATCATCGAAAAGAAGGCAGTGAACAATGATTATCACCGCCTGACCAACTATATCGAGGTGAACTTCCGTCCCTTCCAGAAGCCGGATGCACCGGACCTTTATCCGGTGGCTCTCAGAAAAGAGATCGACGATTTCAATGACCGTCTGTTCCCTCACATCAACAACTCTCATTACCGGATGGCCTTCTGCCAGTCCTACGAAGCATATCAGGAAGCCTATGACGACTTCTTTGAATCCCTGGACCTGCTGGAAGAACATTTGTCAAAGAACCGTTTTATCTTTGGTGATTTCATCACCGACAGCGATGTGAGACTCTACGTGACTCTGGTCCGTTGGGAGACCAGCTACTTCCACAACGTGGGACCTCTTAAGAAGCGGATCACGGAGTATCCGAACATCTGGGGTTATGTAAAGGATCTGTTTGCGATCCCCGAGTTTAAGAAGTACACCTTCTTCGAATTCCCCAAGGCTACGGACGATGCACTGTTCCAGGGCTATCTGGTTCGGATCGCTCCTCAGATTGATTTTGCAAAGGCCTGGGAGACCGATGGCAGCAGAAAGAATCTGTCCTCTCATCCCGACGAGCTTTACGCAAAGCATCCCGAGGGAGAAACGGTTGAGGACTACATTACACCCATTTCCACCACTATCTGGAACAGTCCCGAGCAGGATGACAGACAGCCGAAGAACGTGGGACCTCTCTTCTGAGTACAGAAACAAAAAAGCCGGCAGCATCAAAACTGTCGGCTTTTCGGAAATAAAGGAAAACCGAAAGGGGCAGTGACATGAAGATCTATGAAAATATCACGGAACTCACCGGACGAACTCCGTTAATACGCCTTGGCGGGCTGGAGCAGAAGCTGGGACTCTCCGCTGTGATCTTCGGAAAGCTTGAGGCGGAAAATCCCACCGGATCCGTGAAGGACCGGATCTCCCTTGCCATGCTGAAGGAGGCAAAGGAGCTGGGGATCCTCCACAGGGATTCCACCATTATCGAACCCACCAGCGGTAATACCGGCATAGGCCTGGCAGCCTTTGCCGCCTGGTACGGATATCGGATGATCCTGACCATGCCGGACACCATGAGCACGGAGCGGAGAAAGCTTCTGGCGGCGTACGGAGCGGAGCTGGTCTTAACTCCCGGAAAGGAAGGCATGAAGGGGGCCATCATCAAGGCCAAGGAGCTGGCGGATTCCATCCCTCACAGCTTCATCCCCGGCCAGTTCTCCAACAACGCCAATCCCCGGGCTCATTATCAGACCACGGGTCCCGAGATCTGGGAGGATACGGACGGTCTTGCGGATATCCTGGTAGCCGGTGTGGGCACCGGCGGAACCATTTCCGGAACCGGCCGTTACTTAAAGGAGAAGAACCCGAAGATCAAGGTGGTGGCCGTGGAACCTGCGGACTCCCCGGTACTTTCCGGCGGAAAGAGCGGAGCCCACAAGCTGCAGGGGATAGGCCCCGGCTTTGTACCGTATACACTGGATACGGAGCTTCTGGATGAAGTCATCACCGTCACCACCGAGGAAGCCTACGAAAAGGCCAGACTCCTGGCAAGAACCGACGGAGTCCTTACGGGGATCTCCTCCGGTGCAGCCCTTCATGCGGCCTCTGTCCTGGCAGGCAGAAAGGAAAATGCAGGAAAGCGGATCGTGGTGATCCTTCCCGACGGAGGAAGCCGCTACTTAAGCTCAGACCTTTACCGGCAGGAAGCAGAGGTGACGGACCATGAGCGATGAAAAAATCAAGAATGAAACCGGGGTTGCAGGAACGACAGAAACCGAAGCTGCAAAGGCAGAAAGCAAGGACCGGGAGACGGAACCGATCATCAGGATCCGGGATCTGTGTTTTGAATATACCGATAAGAAGAGCCGGTTCGGCGCTTTGGATCATATTGACCTGGACGTGGAAAAGGGCGAGTTCGTCTGCATCTTAGGAGCCTCCGGCTGCGGTAAATCCACTCTGTTAAATGTCCTTGCGGGGCTTTACAAGCCGGGAAGCGGAAAAGTTCTGGTGAACGGCAAAAAGATCACAGGCCCCGGCCCGGACAGAGCGGTGGTATTCCAGCATTATTCCCTGTTTCCCTGGCTGACCTGCAAGGGAAATGTGCTCTTCGGGCTGAAGAGCGGAAAGGGAAAGCATAAGTATTCCGGTAAAGAACGAAAAGAAAAGGCCATGGAATACTTAAAGAACGTCAATCTGGAACAGGCGGCAGACAAGTATCCCGACCAGCTCTCCGGCGGTATGAAGCAGAGAGTGGCGGTGGCAAGAGCACTGGCGCTGGAGTCTGACATTCTCCTGATGGATGAGCCCTTCGGAGCCATTGACCCGAGGCTCCGCTTAGAGCTCCAGGAGCTGATCTCCGCATTATCCGTGGAGAAGCAGAAGACGGTGATCTTTGTTACCCACGATATTGATGAAGCCATTCTTCTGGCTGACCGGATCGTGGTCATGGAGCCGGCGAAGATCCGTTCCGTGGAGGAGATCTCATTTCCCCATCCGAGAAAACGGGCGGACCTGATCCGAAACGGGGAGTACGAAAAACTTCGGCTGAAGCTGACATCGGCCTTTTACGATCAGCTTCAGGACAGCATCGGCGGGGAGGTGGTTCTGTGAAGAAAGTCAAAGAATTCTTCAGCATTCCCAAGGGCTGCCTCTTGGAGCTGATCCTGATGGTGATCCTGTTCGGGGTCAACGAGGTGCTGGCCTTTACCATGCCTTACTATTCGGTGCACAAGGCCTATTATGACGGCGGCGCCTACGGCGTGGTACTGATCCTGGTGCTGCTCCTTTGCTTCCTGCGGCTGTTTCTGACCAAAAAGAAGAGTGCGGTGGATCTCGGCGTGATCCTCTTTGCCTTCTTTCTTTTGTGGGAAGTCAGCTATAAGGCGGGTCTGGTGAAAAATGACCTGCTGATCCCCTCCCCCGAAGGCCTGTTCCATGTTTTTGTGGAGAAGCATGAAGAACTGATCAAGGACGTGAAAGGGTCCATTAATCTGTTGTTCTTCGGCTACCTGCTGGCAGTGGTGCTGGGAACCCTTCTGGGACTGACCGCCGGGTGGTTTGGCCGGATCCGGGAGATCACACTTCCCATTTCCAATGTGATCACACTGATCCCGCCCCTGATGTTCTCGGCCTATCTGATCATGATCCTGCCCACCTTTCGGGCAGCGGCCATAGCAGTCATCTTCTTTGCGGTGTTCTGGCCCACCTTTCAGGGAACGGTCACCGGTGTGGGAAGGATCGACCGGAAGGTCATTGAAGCCGCCAGGACCATGGGGGTCAGCAATGTGGGAATGCTGTTCAAAGTCATTTTCCCGTATTGTCTTCCGGACATCATCACCAGCGTCTCCCGAAGCCTTCGGGGAGCCTTCATGTGTCTTGCGGGCGCCGAAATGCTGGGAATGAATCTCGGGATCGGCTATTTTGTTGAAAAATATAAGTCTCTGGCGGATTATCGCTGCGTTCTTGCAGGTATCGTGACCGTCGGCATCATCACCACACTGGCGGATCTGCTGGTCGGAAAGCTCCGGGCAGTCCTTATCAGATGGAAAGATTAATGTGAATGGAAGGAAGTAACTATGAAGGTTTATGAAAATATCACCGAGCTGGTGGGAAAGACACCCCTCATCCATCTCGGAAAAACTGAAAGAAAGAATCATACGGAAGCCAATCTCTTCGGAAAGGCTGAGTTTTTGAACCCCGGCGGTTCCGTGAAGGACAGGATCGCTCTCAACATGATCCGTACCGCGGAGCAGGAGGGAAAGTTAAAGGAAGGGTCCCTCATTATCGAAGGAACCTCCGGAAACACCGGAATCGGCCTGGCTGCCATTGCTGCGGCCAAGGGTTATCAGGTTGTGATCTGCATGCCGGAAAATATGAGCCACGAGCGTGTGACCCTGCTTCAGGCCTACGGCGCCCAGGTTTATCTGACCCCTGCGGCAAAGAGCATGGGCGGTGCGGGAGAGAAGGCGGCTGAGCTTCTGGCTGCTCATCCCGATGCCTTCCAGCCCGGTCAGGGACAGAATCCCGCCAATCCCGGCGCCCATTACGTGACCACAGGTCCCGAGATCTGGGAGGATACGGACGGCCAGGTGGATATCCTGGTGGCTGCAGTGGGTACCGGCGGTACCATCACCGGAACCGGCAGATACTTGAAGGAAAAGAATCCCGCCATCAAGGTGATCGGCGTGGAGCCTGCAGGCTGCCCCGTTCTCTCCGGCGGAGAGCCCGGACCTCATAAGATCCAGGGCATCGGTGGCGGAAAGATCTGCCCCGTGACGGATCTGAACGTGATCGACGAGATCATCACGGTTACGGATGAGGATGCCTACGCAGGAGCCAGAAACTCTGCAAAGCTGGAGGGCCTGCTCATCGGGATCTCCGCAGGAGCTGCCCTTCATGCGGCCGTTCAGGTGGCAGGGCGCCCGGAAAATTCCGGCAAGAACATTGTGGTGATCTTCCCGGACGGAGGAGATCATTATCTTTCCGGGGATCTTTACGAGGAATAAACACTAGCTTGAAAAGAAAAGGAGCCGAGAGACGACTATGGCTTATTCGATTGAAACACGATGTATCCACGGGGAGGAGCACAACTGCCCCGACCCCAATCACGCAATCTCATATCCGATCTATCAGACCGCTTCTTTTTCCCATCTGACACCCGGACACAATCCCAACGGTTTTGATTACAGCCGGGAGAGCAACCCCACCAGAGCCCATCTGGAGGAAACGGTTGCCTCTCTGGAAAATGCCGCAGATGCTGTGGCATTTTCCTCCGGTATGGCTGCCATCAGCACCTGTATGGATCTGTTTTCTCCCGGGGACAGGATCATCTGCACTCTGGACCTTTACGGGGGCAGTGTCCGTCTGTTTCAGAATATCGGGACCAAGAACGGTCTTGTTTTTTCTTACATCGACACCTCCGACCTCTCCCTGGTGGAGCAGGAGCTGAAGGCGGGAGCGGCTGCGATCTATCTGGAAACGCCCTCCAATCCCATGATGCTCGTGACGGATATCCGGGGCTGTGCGGAGCTGGCCAAAAAGTACCATGCGCTCCTGATCGTGGACAATACGTTTCTCTCTCCGTATTTTCAGAACCCTCTGGATCTGGGAGCGGATATCGTGATCCACAGCGGCACCAAGTATCTTTCCGGTCATAACGATACCGTCTGCGGGTTTCTCTGCAGCAGTACCGAGGAGCTGGCGGCTAAGTTCCGTCTCCTCTCAAAGACCACCGGCGCCGTTCTGGCTCCCTTTGATTCCTGGCTGGTGCTCCGGGGCTTAAAGACCCTGGCTGTCCGCATGGACCGCACCGAGGAAAATGCTTTAAAGATCGCCGAGGCTTTGCAGAAGTGCCCCTATGTGGAGCAGGTCCGCTACGTGGGCCTTCCGGATCACCCGGGCTATGAGGTGAACCGGAAGCAGTCCAGAGGTGCAGGAGGCATGATCTCCTTTACCGTAGACACTGTTGAACGGGCCGAAAGGATCCTGAAGAATGTAAAGCTCATCACCTTTGCGGAGAGCTTAGGCGGTGCGGAAACCCTCATCACCTATCCCATTGTCCAGACACACAAGGATGTGCCGGAGGAGACCAAAAAGATCTTAGGCCTGTCCGACCGGCTCTTGCGGCTTTCCGTAGGACTGGAGAAGGCAGAGGATATCCTGGCGGATCTGTTTGCGGCAGCGGAAGGGTAATGATAGATCAGGATAGATTGATGATGAAAGAAATGCAGATATCGCAGAACTGAAGTAAAGCAGATACAGACTATTTGCAAAGCAGATATACAGAAAAATAAGAGATACAATGAAGGTGAATAATTATGGGCTATGATTTTGATCAATATATTGAGCGGCGGGGGACCAACTGTCTGAAATATGATTTTGCCGTAGAGCGTGGTCTTCCGAAGGATGTGCTTCCTTTGTGGGTGGCAGATATGGATTTCAAGTCTCCGAAGTGCATTACGGAGGCTCTTGTCCGGGCGGCAGAGCACGGGATCTTCGGCTACTCTGAGGTGAAGGACAGCTATTACGAAGCACTGACGGCCTGGTTTCGGAAGCGGTTTGACGCAGAGCTTCAGCCAAGGTCATTTGTCAAGACACCGGGCATCGTGTTTGCCATTGCCCAGGCCATCCGGGCATTTTCCAAAGAGGGAGAGGGCGTACTGATCAATCCGCCGGTTTATTATCCTTTCTTTGAGGTGATCCGGGACAATCATCGCAGGATCGTGGAAAGTCCTCTGGCGCTCAAGGACGGGCATTATGAGATCGATTTTGAGGATCTGGAGCGGAAGCTTGCAGAGCCGGACGTGAAGATCTATCTGCTCTGCAGTCCCCACAATCCGGTGGGACGGGTTTGGACGGAGGAGGAGCTTCGGGGAATCGGAAGTCTTTGCGAAAAGTACGATGTGATCCTGGTTTCCGATGAGATCCACTGCGATCTGATCCGGCCGGGCTATAAGCATACGCCCATTATCAAGGCCTGCCCCGAGCAGACGGAGCGGATCATCATGATGACGGCGCCCAGCAAGACCTTTAACACTCCGGGTCTTCAGAATTCCAATATCTATATCCCCCACAGGCCTCTGCGGGTGAAGTTCCGGGAAGAATTAAACCGCACCGGCTATTCCCAGCAGAACCTGATGAGTCTGGTGGCCTCCGAAGCGGCATACCGGGTCGGAGAGGAGTGGCTCACGGAATGCCTGGAGTATCTGGAGCACAATCTTTCCATTGTGAGAGATTATCTGAAGGAGCATGTGCCGGGGGCTCGGCTCATTGAGCCCGAGGGAACCTACTTTGCGTGGATCGATTTTTCCGCTTATCACTTGAGTGACAAGGACCTGGACCACAAGATCATCTACGAGGCCGGCCTGTGGCTGGACGGCGGAACGGTCTTCGGAGAAGAGACGGGCAGCGGCTTCCAGCGCCTGGTCTATGCAACTCCTGAGAAGATCCTTCGGGAAGCATTGGAGCGGCTTGGAAAAGCCTTTGAAGGTGCGGAGTACCACTGATCTGCAATGAGCGGGACATACAAGAAATGAGAGAGGTTCGTCTCTGTACATTTTCCTGATTCAATGATACAATTTAAGCAGATGGGACCGGTGAAGCGATCATCGGTCCCTTTTGAATTTATTAAAAAGGAATTTGAGAAGATGGAAAATGAGTACTACGGAGCCCTGGAGGCCGGCGGAACCAAGATGGTGGCGGCGATCTATGACGGGAACGGAAATGTAGTGGAACGCACGGTGGTGAAGACAGAGAAGCCGGAAAAGACTGCGGAGGAACTGATCCGGTTTTTTGAAAAGAAGAAGCTGACAGCCCTGGGCATCGGATCCTTCGGCCCTGTGGATATTCATCCGGATTCCGAAAACTACGGAAGGATCCTGCGTTCTCCCAAGACGGAGTGGCAGGGATTTTCCTTTTACGAGACCTTTCATGAGGCCCTTTCCTGCCCGGTGGTCATTGATACGGATGTGAACGCTGCGGCCCTGGGGGAGGCTCGTTACGGCGCTCTGAAGGATGTCAAAAACGGTCTTTACCTGACGGTGGGAACCGGTGTGGGTGCGGGGATCATTGTGAACGGACAGCTCCTGCATGGAATGCTCCATTCCGAGGCGGGGCATATCCTGCTTTCCAAGGTTCCGGGAGATGATTTTCCCGGATGCTGTAAGTATCACACCAATTGCCTGGAGGGCCTTGCCGGCGGACCGGCCATTCTTGCCAGAACCGGACTGGAAGGCGCAAAACTGACACCCGATCACCCTGTCTGGGACATTGTCGCTTCCTATCTGGCTCAGGCACTTGCAGACTACTGCATGGTACTGTCTCCGGAGCGGATGGTTCTGGGAGGCGGCGTCATGAAGCAGGAGCACCTGTTCCCCCGGATCCGTGAGAAGTTCGCCGCAGAACTGGGCGGCTACCTCACCACCCCGGCCCTGTCTAATCTCGAAACTTACATTGTCCCCTCCTCCGTCGGCGGCGACCAGGGCATCCTCGGCGCCTACTGCCTCGCAAGGGAACCGGTGTGAAAGTTTATATGGGGGGACGGTTCCGAATTGTGTGCATTTGCATTCAGGGGACGGTTTCGAATTGTTTGTATTTGAAGACAGTTTTGTT
The DNA here is from genome assembly GCA_017614345.1 of Lachnospiraceae bacterium. Lineage (GTDB taxonomy): Bacteria > Bacillota > Clostridia > Lachnospirales > Lachnospiraceae > JAGACB01. The sequence continues at coordinate 14,041 of JAGACB010000119.1, read as the reverse complement.
TTAGTGTGTTGATAGCGGACCGGTTCATCTGTTTCTGTTTTAAAAGACACGAGTATTTTGCATGTTGATCATGCGAAAATGTATATAGGGGGACGGTTCCATAATTCCTTCAATAACAGAAAGAACCTTTCATTTTTTGCATTCTGAGCAAAAAATGGAAGGTTCTTTCTGTCTATGAAAATGTGTCAACCGGAACCGTCCCCCTTGACACAGGAACCGTCCCCCTTGACACAGTCCCCCTTGACACATTTGGGCTTGAAGGAAAATGAAGTCTGCATTATAATCAACCTTGTGAATCAAGAGAAGAGGATGAAACAATAATCATGGACCGATTATCGCCCGTAAAGAATCTGTTTAAGAAGCAGCCCGTCACCATGGTCTCAGCGCTGTTAGCGGTGGCATCGATGTTTTTGGTGCGCCCGGATAAGGAGTATCTGGGGTATGTCAGCTATCATACCATAGGAATGCTGTTCATTCTGATGATCATCATGGATGCCCTGAGTTCCTACGGGATCTTCCGGATCATAGGCGAAAAGATCTTAAGCAAGGTGCACAGCACCAGACTTTTGGCACTGGTACTGGTGTTTCTGTGTTTCTTTTTTGCAATGTTCATTACCAATGACATTGCCCTTCTGACCTTTGTGCCCTTTACGGTGGAGCTGCTGACCATGGCAGACCGGGAGGAGGATATGATCCCTGTGATCGTGCTGCAGACCATTGCGGCGAACTTGGGAAGCATGCTGACCCCCATCGGAAACCCGCACAACCTGTATCTTTACAAGCTGTCCGACATGGGAGCCATGGAGTTTGTGGGGATGATGGCACCCTACAGCATTCTGGCAGGATTTCTTCTGGCGGCAGGAGCATTTGTCTTTGTGAAGAAGGCACAGGTGGAAAATAAAACCGAATCCAAGATCGTTCTCGAGAAAAAGAACGGCATCCGTACCATTGTGTATCTGCTCCTGTTCGGACTCTGCGTCCTGGAGATCTTCCAGGTGCTGGAATGGTATATTGTACTGATCCCCGTGGTGATCGCCACACTGATCATGAATCCGGGGCTGTTCAAAAAAGTCAATTACAGCCTGCTTTTGACATTTATCTGTCTGTTCGTATTCATCGGGAACATGAAGCGGCTGGATGTGGTATATGACCTGATCTCGTCCCGGCTTGCAGGGCATGAGTTCATAGTATCTCTGGCAACCAGCCAGCTCATCAGCAACGTTCCGGCGTCTCTTCTGCTGTCCGGAATGAGTACGGAATATGCACCGATCATCATCGGAACGGATTTCGGCGGATTGGGCACGCTGATCGCCTCCATGGCCAGTCTGATCTCCTTCAAGCTGTACGGAGACAGACCCGGAAGCAATAAAGGAAAATATATTCTGACATTTTCCGGTTACAGCATTGTATTTCTGATCTTCCTGGTGGGGCTGTATGTGATCCTGGGAAATCATCTGTGAGTGGGGGAAACAAATGGAAAGATTACCGGCATCTTCCAAAAAATCGAATCTGAAAAAGAGCCTGCTTATGCTTTGGAGATATCTGTGGCTCGGATTCAGCATCATTCTGGAATGTGCCATGGCAGGAGTCTGCATTCTCGGATTTTTTTACTTCCGTAAATGGAATGACAAGCTGATGATCCTGGCCTTTGCCGTAATGTTCATCTGGTGGTTTGTCATTACCTTTGCCTCCCTTGTTCGTACCAAAAACGAAGAAAAATGGGTCCTTCTGACGCAGCTTTGGATGAAACTGGTGCTGTTTCTCGGGGCCATGACCTTCTTTTATCTGTTTGCCCCGGTATTCGCCGGAGCCTTCTGGATGGCGGTTCTGACCGGTGTGACCATCCTTCTGACTTTTTTCATCCGCCACGAGTTTTCCGATACGACGCCCGTCAACAGATATATTCCCATGGGCTTTCTGTACTATTCCGAGGGGAAAACCGAATGGCTGTCCGCATATTACCTCTGGCTTGCGGAGCGTTCTCTTTTCAGTGAGAAGTTTTACGAACGGATCGGAGAGGAGTTTGCGGAGCGTTTAAAGGAGCAAAAAACCACTCCCGGGGAAATGTTCGAAGCGGCAGACGGCCATATCACGGAAGTGGACATGTCGGTCCTGATCTATGATTTTACCAGAGCCTATTTCTGCTTCGGAACGGCGGAATCTTTGAGTCTTGTTTCCTATCTCGGAAGCTATGAGGATCTCTGCGACAGAGTTCTTTTGAAGAAGAACATGGATCAGAACAGTCCCTTTGACCGGGAGGTCTATGAAACACTGGCACTTCAGCTGGATGAGGTATTTGAACTGTACAAGATCAGCAGTGAGCAGGTAAATGTGATCGATCAGAAGACCAAAAAGCCCATGAAGCCTTCCAGAGTGATCCGGGACGGAAACAGGGAGATCGATGTTTATGCCCATCCCCTGGTGGAGGATCATTATCTGAAGGCCTGCCTGGAGGATTTCAAGGCAGTGAGCGGAGAACTTCAACGGATCTTCGCAGACGACGAAGCGGATAATGACGAGGTGACTTCGGAAAAAACAAAGACTTCGGAAGTGTCCGGGGAAGGAACCCGTATCCCTCCCGAATCGCTGTTGTTTGATAAGATCAAGGTCTTTCCACCTCACTCGGAGGAGACGGTTTTTGTGATCACAGGACGGAAAAGAAAGGATCACAGCGAGAAACTGGCCTTCATTATCCGTAGCGGAAAACTGTTCCGTTCCGGAGAGGAAAGCAATCCGGATCTTACCATTTCCCCCTGGGTCCTGATCAAAAGAGGCCCCGGCATCAAGGGCTAGTCTGCAGGCTTTACAGGACAATGAGGAAACTGTCTCATCTGCGAAACAATTTGTTGAAATATCCACCGAAAAATGCTACAATACAGTTAGATTTTTGTCGGTCCTGCGAGAGGCATTTCCGAAGGGAGAAGGGACCCGGGGACCGAGACGGCTGACGGATTTGTAAGTGATTATGGTTCTGCATTTTGCAGCGGGAAAGGACAAGATATGATCGGAGCATTCTTGGGTGATATTATCGGTTCTCCATATGAGTTTGACCGTGGGGATAAAAGCAAAGATTTTCCTCTTTTTATCAAGAAATCCCATTTTACGGATGATACATTGATGACCGCCGCCGTAGGCGAGGCTCTGTATATCAAGCCCGGTGAAAAGGAGACCCGCTCGGATGATGAGATCCGGCAGGAGGTTGCCAAGGCTATGATCAAATGGGGTCAGCGGTATATCAATGCCGGATACGGAGCCAAGTTCTCAAGATGGATCTTAAAGGGTGCATTTACCGGAAAGGTTCCCGAGCCCTACGGAAGCTTCGGCAACGGTTCCGCCATGCGTGTATCCCCCGTGGGCTGGCTTTATGACAGTCTTGAGGAGACCCGCCGGATCGCCCGCCTGACTGCGGAAGTGACCCATAATCATCCCGAAGGCATCAAGGGTGCGGAGGCTGTTGCATCTGCTATCTTCATGGCCAGAAAGGGTGAATCCAAGGAAGCCATCAAGGCTTATATCGAAAGCGAATTTGAGTATGATCTGTCCCGGACTCTTGATGAGATCCGCCCCAGATATCATCACGTAGAGACCTGTCAGGAGACGGTTCCGGAAGCCATCACCGCCTTTCTTGAAGGTGAGGACTTCGAGGATGTGGTCCGCTGTGCAGTTTCTTTAGGTGGTGATGCCGATACCCTTGCCTGTATCGCCGCATCCATTGCGGAGGCGTTCTACCCCATTCCGGAGCAGTTCAAGATCGAGTGTTATCGTCGGACAGAGACTACGTCGGGAGACCTTCACAAAGTCCTGAAAATGTTCGGAGAAGAGCGTGGAGGCCTTCGGTAACAAAATGAGAATCTTCAGGAGCCGGATGGAGCAATCTATCCGGCTTTGTTTGCGGTACGAAGTACCGCAAACCATCGTCGATAAAGCGTAAGCTTTATCGGCGGTTTCCGAAGCGTAGCGAAGGAAACATTTCCTCTTTTTTTTGGTACAGAGTACCAAAAACCATCGTCGATAAAGCGACAGCTTTATCGGCGGTTTCCGAAGCGAAGCGAAGGAAACAATTCCGTATATAATTGCATTGGGAGTTATCATGAAAGCAGAAACCTTGCTCCGGATCATCGGAGCTGATTTTTATACCGGCGTTCCGGACAGTCAGTTAAAGAGTCTGTGTGACGAGCTGATGGCCCGGTACGGCACGGATCCCCGGCATCACATCATCGGGGCAAATGAAGGAAACTGTGCAGCTCTGGCAGCAGGATATCATCTGGCAACGGGAAAGCTGCCGGTGGTGTATCTGCAGAACAGCGGAGAGGGTAATATCATTAATCCCGTGGCCAGCCTTTTAAATCCGGAGGTTTACGGCATTCCGGTGTTGTTCATCATAGGCTGGAGAGGCGAGCCCGGGGTTCATGATGAACCTCAGCATGTCTATCAGGGTCAGATTACCACTTCCCTTTTGGATCAAATGGCGATAGAATGGGCGGTGATTGCCAAGGACACTGAGGAAAATGAAGTGCAGGAAGCCATGGATCGCTTTCGGAAGGCATTTTCCGAAGGAAGACAGGCTGCCTTCGTGATCCGGAAGGGCGCCCTTACCACGGAGGCTTCTTTAAAATACGAAAATGAGCACCTGATGACCCGGGAGGATCTGATCCGAAGGATCGCAGAGTTTACCGGCACAGATCCGGTGGTTTCCACCACGGGAAAGGCATCCAGGGAGCTTTATGAGATCCGGGAGGCCCAAGGAGCGGGCCACGGATATGATTTCCTGACGGTGGGCTCCATGGGGCATGCATCTTCCATTGCCCTGGGGATCGCACTTCAGAAGCCGGAGAAGAGGGTTTGGTGTATTGACGGAGACGGCGCCTGCCTCATGCACATGGGAGCCATGGCGGTGATGGGAGCTGCTGCGCCGGAGAATCTGATCCACATCGTGATCAACAACGAGGCACATGAGACTGTGGGCGGAATGCCGACGGCGGCCGGACATGCTTCCCTGACGGAGGTGGCCCTGGCCTGCGGCTATCAAAAGGTCAGGAAGGCGGAGACGCCGGAGGAGCTGACTAAGGCACTTCAGGAAGCCAAAGAAGGAAGAGGATTGTTCTTCCTTGAGGCCAAGTGTGCCATTGGCGCGAGAGCGGACCTTGGAAGACCCAAGACCACTCCTGCGGAAAATAAGATCGCATTTATGAAAGAACTGGAAACATGACAAGCAACACGAAACATAAGGACGGAGGGCATCATCTGTTTTATTATGTGATGAGGACCCTCCTGTATCTGCCTTTCAGGCTGTATTATCATCCGGAGGTCATCGGAGCGGAGCACCTTCCGAAGAAAGGGCGGATCGTGATCGCCGGAAATCATAAGCACGCATTGGATCCGCTGTTGGTGGATATCTGTACACCGAGACACGTTCATACCCTGGCAAAGAGTGAACTTTTTGACGGCCCTGCAGGCCTGGGCTTTAAGCTGCTGAAGCTGGTCCGTGTGGATCTGCATGCAGAGCACAATCCGGAGGCCTTTGCAGAATCGGTGGAGTATCTGAAGATGGATGAGGTGATCAATCTGTCTCCGGAGGCAAAGAGAAATTTTACGGATGAGGTGCTGCTCCCCTTTAAGTACGGAGCGGTGGTCATGAGCATCCGGACGGGAAGCAAGATCATTCCCTATTCCATTACCGGTGATTACCGGTTCCGCAGCAGGAATCTGAGGATCTTCTTCGGCGAACCACTTGACGTAACGCAGATGGAAGTGGAGGATGCACAAAAGCTGCTGTTTCAGACCATCTATGATCTGATCATCGAAAACCGGGAAAAGGAGCACGGACAATGAAGGCACTCTTCATCCATCCTGAGATCTCCAGGACAAAATACAACTGGGTTGGCATCATTGAAAATGACTGTCTGGATCTGGAATTCTTATCTGCCGTGTTTAAAGAGCACGGAGCGGAGGTGGACTACTGGGACGGACAGATCGAATCAAGACCCTGTAAAGAGAAGATCGCGGAGTATCGGCCGGATGTGGTCTACGTCACCGGCAGACCCCGCCAGGAAAATTTCATGATCGAGTACGCAGTCACTGCTAAGGCACTGGCCCGGGAAGAGGCGAGAAAAGAGCCTCTGACCATTCTGGGCGGGATCCATGCAGTGCTTTCCTATGAGCGGATGTATCAGGACGGAGTGGACGTGGTGGTCAGCTCCATGGATCCGCATGTGGTATGGGAGGTTACGGAAGCGTTCTACGGTGAGGAGAGAGTTCCTTTTAAAGATATCTCCGGCATCTCTTACCGGGATCCCAAGGACGGAAGCTGGAAGAAGAATCCGGTGACTGCCTGTGATATCAATACCTTTCCCCGGGCGGACCGGACCCTTTTTGATACCCATCCGGACCGCTACCGTTATCTGGAACTGGAGCATGCAGCCTGGGTAAGAACTGCACTTTCCTGTCCCTTCCGCTGCGAGTTCTGCATGAGAAACCGCATGAATCAGGGCGTGTACAGTGCCAGAGACATCCGGGATGTGGTGGATGAGATCGAAGAGCTGAAGGCCGATAATATTTTCCTGTGTGATGATGATTTCCTGGTGGATGAAAAACGGGTCCGGCAGTTTGTGGACCTGATCAATGAACGGGGGATCAAAAAGAAGTATATTGTCTACGGCCGGGTGGATTTTGTGGCTGCCCACGAAGAACTTCTCCGGGAGTTTCATGAGGCGGGACTTTATTACGTCCTCTCAGGCCTGGAGGCGGTGAGCCAGGACCGGCTTGACCGGTATCACAAGCGTACCACGGACGACATTAATGCCAAGAGCGTGGAGATCTGCAACCGGCTGGGGATCCATCTGATGGGTATGTTCATCCTGGATCTGGACTTTAAACGGAAGGATTTCAAGGATATCTACCGCTGGAGTAAGGACCATCATCTGGCCCATGTGGCGGTGTCCATCTATACGCCGGAGTTCGGGCTTCCGAGCTACGACAGATACAAAGACCGGATCATCACGGACAATCCTTCCCACTTTGACTACCTTCATGTGGTGGCAAAGCCGGATCATATGAGCGTCCGCAGGTTCTATCTGTATTACTACCTTCTGTTGATCCGCCTCTTTTTAAGGGCCAAGCGGGAGGGAGTCTATGACTTCATAGATTATTCCGGCTTTATCCGGTCCTTTATCCTCAATATCTTCCGAAAGAAAAGGGAAAATGACGATGAGTGAGCAAAAAGTAAAGAAGATCATACCCAGTAAGCTGGAGACCGGGTTTCAGCAGTTTCTGTACCGGACCATCGGGGAGCATCTTCCGAAGAATATGACACCGAACCAGATGACCGGCCTTGGAGCGCTGTTCGGGCTTGGGGGAGTGATCTCAGCAGGCCTGTCCGTGATCTCCCCCTGGTTTCTGTGCGGAACCATTGTGGGTCTGGCAGGGCATCTGGTCTGTGACGATCTGGACGGTTTTATCGCCAGAAAGCGGGGCATGAGCTCCACAGCCGGAGGATACTTTGATCTTCTGACGGATATCCTTCATATTACCTATCTGCTGATCGCCATGATGTTTGCCCACGTGATCGATTATCATCTGGCAGCCTTTATGGTTCCGGTGTATGCCCTGATCATTTTCACGGCCATGAACTACATCCACTATCTGGGAGAGTTTTTATTTCCCCGCTTAGGTCCCATTGAGACCCATATGTTCTTTGTGCTGATCTGCGTTCTTGGGATCGTGACCCGGAATCAGCCTACCTTTGAACTTTGGGGCTACGGCATCCGCCTGGCGGATATCGTGGTCTTAGTGGGAGGCATTCCCATGTATTACGAGATGATCCGGCTTCAGATCCAGCTCTTCCGGAGACTGGATGAAAAGGATCAGAAGGATCGTGAAGCGAAGAAGGCAGAAGAGCAGAAGGCAGAAGAGGACCGGTCTGAGGAAAAGGCAGGCTGAAGAACATGAAGTCTGCAAAGACCGGCTGGAGGAAAAAGCAGTGAAAGAGAAAAAAGATCATTATATCAATATCGTGCTGGTGAAGTCCCTGACGGTGCTGGGGCGGGCAGCAAGACTTCGGGATCCCTATGAGTATACCCATATCTCCATGAGCTTCGAGGATGCTCCCCGGGATTTTGTGTCCTTTGCAAGACGCAGACATTTTGCACCCTTTGACGCGGGCTTTGTGCACGAGTGTCTATCGGATTATGCCTACGGCACAAATCCGGAGGTAAAGCTGAAGATCTTCCGGGTGCCGGTGAGCAAAAAGCAGTATTCGAAGATCCGGGCCTATGTGGATTATCTGGAAAATGACCCCAAGCTTATCTTCAATTTTTACGGAATGTTCCGTCCCGGCTTCCGGGTGTGGAAGGCATATAACTGTATGAGTTTTATAGGACGGATCCTCAGTATGGCCGGGATCCCCATGGACCGGAGATTCGATTCCTACAACATTCCTGAGATGGAGGAACTCCTTGAAAATGCAGGCCTTTCCGGTGAGGAAGGAACCTATTCGAAGGAAGGTCCGGAGTCCCCGGGGTACATGGATTTTGTGGGTATCTTCGAGAACATTTTTCTGTTTTTAAAACTGAATGTGACACTTATTAACCGAAGAATGCATATGTAAAATCTTTCTGAAAAGCAAAAAATGGGCACTAGTTCGGATTTTTTAAGGAGCATTTTCGGCAAAAAGTGATAGAATCCCTTTCAGTCAAGCACCGGGGGTGACCCCGTGAATGACCGGCGTTTACCATAGGAAAGAAAAGCCTTAACGCCTGAAACCTTGTGTGTTTGTGTGTTTGATCAAAGGGGATTATGTATGAGTCAGAATAAGACGATCGATATGACAGTGGGCAGTCCTGCAAAGCATCTTTTGACATTTATGTTGCCGATGCTTCTGGGGAATCTGATCCAGCAGCTTTACAATATGGTAGATACCCTGATCGTGGGAAACTACGTGGGAACCAATCAGCTGGCTTCCGTTGGCCTTTGCGGATCTACCAATTTTCTGTTCTGGTCCTTAAGCTCCGGTGTTTCCGTGGGGATCGGTATCCTGGTGTCCCAGGCCTTCGGAGCAAAAAAGGAAAATATGGTAAAGAAGGCCATTGCCAATTCCTTCTATGTTCTGGGACTGAGCTCCGTGGTTGTGACCATCATTGCCCAGATCCTGGCAACCCCCATCCTGAAGATCCTTCAGACCAAGGATACGCTGCTTCCGGATGCTTCCACCTATCTTCATATCACCCTTCTGGGCCTTATCGCCATTATCTTTTATAACGGTGTGTCTGCGATCCTTCGTGCTCTGGGTGATTCCAAAACGCCTTTATACTTCCTGATCGCATCCAGCCTGATGAATGCAGGTCTTGACATTTTCTTTGTTCTGGTGCTTAATATGGGTGTGACCGGTGTAGCACTGGCAACCCTGATCTCCCAGATCTTTTCCGCGGTGACCAGCTTAGCTTACGCCATCTGGAAATTCCCTTACTTCCGTGTACAGAAGGAAGACCGCCGTCCGGACTCCCAGGTGATCCTGCAGAGCTTCCGCCTCGGTGCTCCCGTAGCAATGCAGAATGCCATGATCGCAGTTTCCTGCATGGTGCTCCAGGGATTTGTCAATTCCTTCGGTGAGACAGTGGGTGCAACCTATACCATTGTAGGAAAGCTGGAGCAGCTGGTTCAGCAGCCCTACGGTTCCCTCGGAATGGCCCTGACGACCTACGCCGGACAGAATATCGGTGCAGGGAAGGTGGACCGGGTAAAGAAGGGCTTCCGTACCGCAACCATTGCAGCTCTGATCTTCAGTATCCTGCTGATCCCCGTGGCTTACCTCTTCGGTGAGAATATCATCATGATCTTCATCAAGAAGGGCGATAATATCGCCGATGTCATTGCCATGGGACGGATCGCCATCCGGATCAATGCACTTGCATATTTCTTCCTCGGAATGATCTATATTCCCCGGGCCATCTTAAACGGCTGCGGAGATACCGGTTTTGCCCTCATTAACGGCATGACCGAGGTGATCTGCCGGATCCTGTTTGCTCTGGTGCTGACCGGCATTCCCGGCATCGGTTTCTGGGGCATCTGGCTTACGACCTGCCTTACCTGGACGGTAACCGGCGGTGTCTGCGTTCTCCGCTATTTCAGCGGAAAATGGAAGGGCAAGGCCAAAATCCGTGATAATACTGCAGTGAAGGAACCCCCCGAAGCTCGAAAGGGAAGCCCGGTATCTCTGGAGAAGATCTCATCGGTCATGAATAATGTAAAAGGACGTCATGCAGTATGATCTTCCGTACACCGGCATATTATAAGAAATTCAAATGTATCGCATCCGATTGCAGCGACAACTGCTGCATCGGATGGGAGATCGATATTGACCGGATATCCCGTGCTCGTTATGAACGGGTATCCGGTTCTTTTGGTGACAGGCTCCGTGAAGGGATGACAGAGTCCCCGGACGGTTCCTGTTCCTTTTGCCTGAGCGAAGGCCGGAGATGTGTCTTCTTAAACAAGGACAATCTCTGCGATATCATCATCGAACTGGGTGAGGATGCCCTCTGCCAGATCTGCCGTGACCATCCCCGGTATTTCGAGTGGTTTGACGACGGCACCAAAGAGGGCGGAATGGGCCTTTGCTGCGAGGAATCGGCAAGGATCATTTTGACGAATGAAGAACCCTTTTCCGTAACCGAGACTGAGATCAGAGATGATGAGGAAGAGTCAGAGGGATCGGGATCAGGCAGCTTTTCGGATGAGTCCGGTGAGTGGGACGGATCCGAAACAGATCCAAGTGCTTTGGAGGAAGACCGGGAGTATCAGGCTTTCGTAACAGCGTTCCGGGATGAATGTCTTGGGATCCTGGACAGGGAGACCTCCGTCAAGGAAGATCTGGTCCTGATCCTTGAAAAGGCCTGCAAGGAGCAGGATGCTTATGACTTAAAGATGGCGGAGCGCTACGGGGAAGATGCACCGGAGCCGGCACTTCCGGCGGAACGGATGAGAAGCTGCGTGGAGGACATTTCCCTGAGAAACAGGATCCTGGAGGGCTTTATGGACCTCTTTTCTGAGGCGGAGCCCATGGAGGAGACCTGGCCGGAATATCTGGCACAGCTGAAGGAAGGGCTTTCCGAAGAGGCGCCCCGGTCTGCCTTAGAGCCGTCGGAGGGTGTTGCCACGGATCTTTATCTGAAAAACATTGCACAATATTTTATCTGGCGCTATACTAGAAAAGGCGTGTTTCAGGAGGAGGGATTCTTCCTTCCTTATGCGGTGACACCTGTCTTTCTTACCCTTTTGGTGGCGAGAATGTTCGTGGATCATGAGATCCGCGGTGGAGAAGCGACTCTGCCGGAATGCATCAACATTGTCAAGGCCTTCTCAAAGGAAGCGGAGTACGATGAGGAACTTTTTGACCTGATCCTTCGGGAATCCTGCAGGATCATCGGGGAAAATTGTAGGTAGTAATATGAAAAATGATATCGACAGAACCGGGTTCATGGGCAGAATGAACCGGAACAACAATACAGAAGAGGATCATACCGAAGGGAGTGTTTTCGGAAAGAACAGAAAGAACGGTTTTTTCGGAAAGAAAGCAACACTCCGCAGATCATTACGGAGGCTGTCCGCACTTGTACTGACGGTCCTGATGCTTCCCATGGTGCTTTCCGGCTGTGCCGCTTCTTCGGATCAGGCTCAGACTCAGGATACGGGGTACGGCCCGGCTACCAAGGTGGAGATCGAGGTGCAGGACTACGGCACCATCAAGCTGGATCTCTATGCGGACGTGGCGCCTGTCACGGTGGCCAATTTCTGCAAGCTGGCCAAGGAGGGCTTCTATGACGGTCTCACCTTCCACCGTGTGATCAACAATTTTATGATCCAGGGAGGAGATCCTCAGGGAAACGGTCTCGGCGGATCCGATGAGAACATCGTGGGCGAATTTCAGGTGAACGGGCATCCCAATCCCCTGCTTCATAACCGGGGGACCATCAGTATGGCCCGGGCCAAGGATTACAATTCCGCCAGCAGCCAGTTCTTCATTTGTCAGAAGGATTCCCATCATCTTGACGGAAGCTATGCCGCCTTCGGAGTGGTGACGGAAGGAATGGATGTTGTGGATACCATTTGCATGACAACCCCGGTAAGGGACAGTAACGGAACGGTTCCGAGGAGCAGTCAGCCGGTGATCACGAAGATCACGGTGGTGGAAGAAACAAAAGAGTGAGGGCAAAAAACAAAAGAGTAAGAGCGAAAACTTAGCAATATTTGAGAAGGTGGCAGCGGTCTTTGAATTGACAACTGCCTTTTTCGTTGCTATAATCTTTGTGGTTTTTTACCGTTGAAGAAAAACCACAGCTTATTATTCACACAACATTTATACTTAAAAGGAGGATCGTATGTACGAGGACGTTAACTGCGTTGAAAAAGGCGAACTGACTCAGGAATATCTTGAGAAAATGGATGCCTACTGGCGTGCAACAAACTATCTGGCAGCCGGACAGCTCTATCTGCTGGATAATCCCTTGCTCAGAAAACCGCTGACCCTTGACAGCATCAAAAAGAAAATTGTAGGACACTGGGGAACCGTTCCCGGTCAGAACTTTGTTTATGTTCATTTAAACAGAGCCATTAAGCGTTATGACCTGGATCTGATCCTGCTTTCCGGTCCCGGACACGGCGGCAACTTCTTCATTGCCAACAGTTACCTCGACGGAAGCTACAGTGAGATCTATCCCGACATCAGCGAGGACGAGGCCGGCATGGCTAAGATGTTCAAGCGCTTTTCCTTCCCCGGCGGTATGCCGAGCCACTGTGCTCCCGAGACCCCCGGTTCCATCAACGAGGGTGGTGAGCTTGGATACGGAATCGCTCATGCATTCGGTGCAGTATTTGATAACCCTGACCTGATCGCAGCTGTTACCGTTGGTGACGGTGAAGCCGAGACAGGCCCTCTTGCTACTTCCTGGCAGTCCAATAAGTTCTTAAATCCCATCACTGACGGTGCGGTTCTTCCGATCCTTCACCTGAACGGATATAAGATCGCAAACCCCACCATCTTCGCTCGTATGAGCCGTGAAGAGATCGAAGCATTCTTCAAGGGTACAGGCTGGAAGCCTTACTTTGTTGAGGGCGATGATCCCATGACTATGCACAAGCTGATGGCTGAGACACTGAACACCGTGATCGAGGAGATCAAGGCTATTCAGAAGAACGCAAGAGAGAATAATGATTCTTCCAGACCTATCTGGCCTATGATCGTACTTCGTACACCTAAGGGCTGGACCGGTCCCAAGGTAGTAGACGGCAAGCAGATCGAAGGATATTTCCTGGCTCACCAGGTACCGATCAGCTTTGAGAAGCCCGAAGAGCATCTGCAGATCCTGAAGGATTGGCTGGAAAGCTATCATGCAGAAGAGCTGTTCGATGAGACCGGCAAACTGATCCCCGAGCTGAAGGCTCTGGCTCCTAAGGGAGATGCAAGGATCGGTGCCAACCCTCATGCAAACGGCGGTAAGCTTCTTCGTGATCTTCGTCTGCCCGACTTCCGCGATTATGCGGTAGAAGTGAAGGAGCACGGCGCAGAGGACGGCCAGGATATGACCGAACTCGGTAAGTTTGTTCGTGATATCTTCAAGCTCAATGCGGAGAGCAAGAACTTCCGTATCTTCGGACCCGACGAGACCAACTCCAACCGTCTGAACGCTGTCTTCGAGACAGAGAACAGAGACTGGAACTCCGAGATCCTGGACAATGACGATCATCTGGCTGTAAACGGCCGTGTTATGGACTCCATGCTTTCCGAGCATATGTGCGAAGGCTGGCTTGAGGGTTACCTCCTTACCGGACGTCACGGTTTCTTCGCTACCTATGAGGCATTTGCCCGTATCATCGACTCCATGGCAGCTCAGCACGCTAAGTGGCTGAAGGTTTGCAACCAGCTTCCCTGGAGAGAGGAGATCGCTTCTCTGAACCTGATCATGGCATCTACCGTATGGCAGCAGGACCACAACGGATTTACCCATCAGGATCCCGGTTTCATGGATCATATCGCCAATAAGAAGGC
>JAGACB010000118.1 GCA_017614345.1 Lachnospiraceae bacterium | reverse complement strand
TTTCCGAAATGACCCTGTACCGGGATCAGGTGAAGCTCACGGAACTGATCGCGGAGCTCCATCAGATGAAGTGCTTCTTCTTCATCGATAACTTCGGCTCCGCTTATTCCTCCTTAAATACCCTGGGAACCCTTCCCATTGACGGTATGAAGCTGGATCAGCAGTACTTAAGCGATATCACCCGCCCCGGAAATGACAAGGCCCGGATCATCGTAAAGGCCATCTTCTCTCTGGCCAAGTCCTTTGACCAGTCTACGGTGGCGGAGGGCGTGGAATCCGAAGATCAGCTTCACTACATCCAGTCTCTGGAGTATTGTGACCAGATCCAGGGCTTCTACTTCTCCGAACCCTTACCGGCTACGGAAATGGAAAAACAGCTCCTGGGAAAGAATTTCTATACGGATAACGAATGAGTTTGATCCGATCTGAAGGGAAAGCAAAACAGATCCCGTCAGATATCAGAAAAAGAATAAAACTTAAACAAGAACCGGCAGCCAGAACAATATTCTGGTTGCCGGTTCTTTTGCTATTGATTCAGTAATTATCTTGATTGGAGGATCGTCGATACTTCAGATCTTCAACGATCAAAGCTCAGACAGATCATAAAGAGGATAACGGTCGGTCAGGGACTTAACCATCTCCAGAGCCTTCTCTTTATTTGCATCAACATCGCTGATCACCAGGTTGATAGCTTCTGCAATGATGTCCATATCTGCTTCTACCATACCACGGCTGGTAACTGCAGGAGTTCCGAGACGGATACCGCTGGTAACGAAGGGCTTTGCGGGATCTCTCGGGATGGCATTCTTGTTGCAGGTGATGTTAGCGGCATCCAGAAGCTTTTCAGCCTCCTTACCGGTAACGTTCTTGCTGATCAGGTTTACGAGCATCAGGTGATTGTCGGTTCCGCCGGAAACGATATCAAAACCTCTGGACTGAAGGCCCTTGCAAAGAGCTGCAGCGTTCAGAACGATCTGATGCTGATATGCCTTGTATTCAGGGGAAAGAGCTTCCTTGAAGCAGACAGCCTTAGCTGCGATCACATGCATCAGAGGACCACCCTGGATGCCGGGGAATACAGCCTTGTTGAAGTTGTACTTCTCATTAGCTGCTGCGGTAGCCATGATCATACCGCCACGAGGTCCGCGAAGGGTCTTATGAGTTGTGGTGGTAACAATATCAGCGTAAGGGATGGGGCTCTCATGCTCGCCGGCAGCAACCAGACCTGCAATGTGAGCGATATCTACCATGAATACTGCGCCGACTTCGTCAGCGATCTCACGGAACTTCTTGAAATCAATCTTTCTTGCATATGCACTTGCACCTGCAAGGATCAGCTTCGGCTTGCACTCCAGAGCAATCCTTCTGACTTCATCATAATCGATGAAACCGTCATCGTTTACACCGTAGGGAACTACGTTGAAGTACTTACCGGACATATTTACGGGGCTTCCGTGGGACAGGTGTCCGCCGTCTGCAAGGCTCATACCCATAAAGGTATCACCGGGCTCCATTACTGCAAAGAATGCAGCCATATTTGCCTGAGCACCGGAATGAGGCTGTACGTTAACGTACTCGCAGCCGAACAGCTCCTTTGCACGCTCTCTTGCCAGCTCCTCAACCACGTCAACGAATTCGCATCCGCCGTAGTAACGCTTTCCGGGATAACCTTCCGCATACTTGTTGGTCAGAGGGCTGCCCATAGCTGCCATAACTCTCTTGCTGACAAAATTCTCCGAAGCGATCAGCTCAATGTGGCTGTTCTGACGCTCGGTCTCCTTGGTTATCGCATCCGCCAGTTCGGGATCAAAGGAAGCGATCTCCTTGAATGAAAACATATGATTTACCTCCGTTATATTATTTCCTGTTTCAATGTGATCTGCTGCCTGTCTGCAGACTGCACTGCATTTCCCCCGGCACAGATCCTTTTCTATCATATCATAAAACGCCCTTGTTGCCTATGGGAAAATGAAAAACTTTTAATATTTTCCTATTTTGGGATCAAGGTCGTTCCGATCCTCGGAAAATGAAGGCTCAGCCCTGAGGCTGTTTCTTCAGATAGCTTTCCAGCACGTGCTTTGCCAGCACGGAATTGGTCACGGCACCTACTCCGCCGGGTACCGGAGTTACGATCACTGCGGGAGTATCGCTCTCCGCCAGGGCTTCACGGATGCCTTCCAGATCCACGTCTCCGCAGAGCTTGCCGTTCTCATCCACATTAATGCCCACGTCAAAGACCGCCAGGGTCTTCTCGCTGACATAGGCAGCATCCACCATCTTCATGCTTCCGGCGCAGGCTACGATGATATCCGCCTCGGATGCGATCCTGGGAGTGTTCACGGTCTTTGTATGGCACTGTGTCACGGTGGCATTCTTACTCATCAGCATCTGGGCCAGAGGTTTTCCAACCACCAGGCTCCGTCCGATGACCGTTACATTCTTCCCGGTCAGATCAATGCCGGAGGTCTCGATCATCTCCATGACTGCCTGAGCGGTACAGGGTGCATAACCGTCCTTTTCGCCCATAAAGATCTTCCCCAAGTTCACGGGAGAGATACAGTCCACATCCTTTTGAGGATCCATCAGCATGGTGATCTTCTTTTCATTAATGGTCTTCGGTAAGGGTCTCAGCATCAGAATGCCGTCCACCTCCGGGTCACCATTGATCTTCAGGAATTCCCGCTCGAATTCCTCATGGGAAATGTCTGCAGGGAAAGCACAGACCTGACACTCGATCCCGACATTTTCCATTCTCTTTTTGGCACCACGCTCATAGGATAAGTCATCGGGACGCTCTCCCACACGGATGATGACCAGCTTCGGAAGACGGATGTCCTCGCCGCTTTCCTTCCTTGCCTTCAGGCTCTCCGTCACATCGGTAACCGATCTGCTGATGGCTCCGGCCGTTTCGGCCCCTTTCATTACGATCACTTCCATAACAGGCAGTTCCTTTCTTTCACCCCTTCAGTGAACTATATACCACTTCATAGAGACGGGCCGTTCTCTCACGGGTATCCGCAAGGATCTCCTCCGCCTCCTTCATATATGCTTCCTTCTTTGCCTCATCCTTTAAGAGTCTGGCATTGATCACCACGTTCATCATGGCGCCCTCTACGGCACTTCTGGCCATGGCAAGGGATACACCCACATCCGAAATGGCAATACGGCTGCCGCAGACGGTCAGCTCTTCGCAAAGGTCCACGGTCTTTGTACCGAGACGCATCATCTCCATGGGAGGCCGGGTGGCTGCAAGAAGCGCAGCCTGCATGATGCGGTCCCGTTCCTCCAGTTCCTCGGGAGTGTTCTTCGGAAGAGAATAGGCCTTGGATAAGGGCTCAAAGGCGATCTTGTCTTCTTCCATCTGACGGAGAAATGCATCCTTCAGTTCTGCACTCTTTACCAGGATCTCTTCGATCCGCTCCTGATACTCTGCGTATTTCTTCTTTCCGCTGGTGAGATTGGCCACCATTCCGTCAAGAGATGCCGCCATGGCACCGGCCAACGCACTGGCTCCGCCGCCGCCCGGAACGGGCTGCTTGGAATAAAGATCCTCCATCCAGTCGGTGATCCTCTGTTCGTAAGAAATCATTTGTCAGACACTCCTTTCGGACTCACCCTTTGACGGGCCAGGAAACGATCGCTGTAAGCTTTCCCTCGAGTCGGAATTTGGTTGTTTTATTGGTGATGATCAGGCTGTCGCCCTTCTTCAGTTCCTCTCCGTCGATCTCACCTTCTCCTTCGATCACGGTCAGGTTCAGAAACGGAACGGAATAATCTGCAATGAACCGTCCATCCACACGGATCTTGTCTACACCGAAATAATCGGAATCCGCCAGATGCCAGACCTCAGCCCCTGTGGTGATCTTTCTTCCCAGTCCCCGATAGTCCGGAACCTCCGGTGCTTCATAGGGAGCAGTGATCACATCCAGACTCTGCTCAATGTGAAGGGGCCTCTTCTGTCCGTTCTGCAGACGGTCATAATCATAAACGCGGTAGGTGACATCACTGTTCTGCTGGGTCTCCAGGATCAGTGTTCCGCCCTTGATGGCGTGAACGGTTCCCGGACGGATCAGGAAGAAATCTCCGGGATGAACCGGAATCTCACGGATCAGATCAGACCAACGTTCTTCTCTTACCATCCGCACCAGATCCTCATGATCCTTTGCATTGTGGCCGATGACGATGGAGGCATTTTCCTCACAGTCCAGAACGTACCAACACTCGGTCTTGCCGAAGGAGCCGTTCTCGTGGGAATATGCATAGGCATCATCAGGATGCACCTGAATGCTTAAGTCCTCTCTCGCATCAATGATCTTGATGAGGAGGGGAAACTTTGCACCAAGCTCTCCGGAAGCTCCGAAGAGCTCCGGATGAAGGCGGTACACATCTGCCAGAGTACGTCCCTCGTATTCCCCTGACCGGATCACGGAGTTGCCGTTTGGATGAGCCGCAATGACCCAGGCCTCTCCCGTGTGATCGGAAGGGATCTCAAAATCGAATTCCTCAAGCTTTTTCCCGCCCCATATGGTCTCCTTGAAAACAGGAGTTGTAAATAAAAACATATATCTTAATTCCTATATTCTATTACTTTGCTACGATATTCAGGATCTTGCCCTTTACGTAGATCACCTTGATGATCTGCTTGCCTTCCAGAGCACGGGCAACGCCGGGGATGGCCTTTGCCTTCTCCACTGCGGATTCCTCTTCCTCTTCACGGGAGAGCTCCACGGAGCCTCTTACCTTACCGCTGACCTGAACACCGATCTCGATCACATCTTCCTTACAGAGCTCTTCATCGTAAACCGGCCAGGGCTCGTAAGCAATGGTATCATCATGACCCAGAATGGACCAGATCTCCTCACCTGCATGAGGGCACACGCAGGAGAACATCTTTACAAAGCCTTCTGCGAATTCGCGAGGACATTTTTCCTTGCCGACAGCGTTCATGAAGATCATCATCTGGGCAATGGCTGTGTTAAAGCCAAGGGTCTCAAAGTCATAGGTGACCTTGCGGACTGTCTGATGATAGAGTCTGGTGAACTTGCCGTCATCCTCTTCGATGAGGTTGGAGGGCTCGGTGAAATAGTTCCATACACGGTTAATGAACTTTCTCGCACCCTCTACACCCTGAGGATTCCAGGGCTTGGAGGCTTCCAGGGCTCCCATGAACATCTCATAGAGACGCAGGGTATCTGCACCGTACTGATCTACGATATCACTGGGATTTACCACAAACTCAGGGAAA
The DNA here is from genome assembly GCA_017614345.1 of Lachnospiraceae bacterium. Lineage (GTDB taxonomy): Bacteria > Bacillota > Clostridia > Lachnospirales > Lachnospiraceae > JAGACB01. The sequence goes on along the minus strand of JAGACB010000118.1, from coordinate 20 downwards.
CGCTTACCCATCTTGATGCC
>JAGACB010000117.1 GCA_017614345.1 Lachnospiraceae bacterium | reverse complement strand
GTCTTATCCGCCACATCCGGAACATAACCGATATATCTGGTGGAATCCGAGAACCAGTAGGAATTCACCTCTATGCGGAGCATTTCCTGAACCATGGGGATCAGCTTCGCAAACAGGATGAAATGAACATTACCTGCCAGAGACAGGGAGATACCTCCCAGCAGACCGCCGAGAACACGAACGGTATTGTCAAAATGATCGCCTCTCTTGGCAACGGTTCTGAACAGAAGTACATGGACCAGGGAAAATGCCATTGCAAAGGACATTCCTCCCACCATGGCCCGGGTGGTATTGTATGCAGTCTTAATGTCTTCAAAGAACAGCTTGGTCAGGAATACACAGTAATACTGGCCGCCGTAATAGTAGTTGAAGATCCCCTCGCTGTACCACATATCGGTAGCGGGGATGGAATCGGAACGCATCATGGAAGCCATGAAGCCGAAATCCATCATCTTCTCGGTAGTCAGAGCCTCGGGCTTGCAGCCTACCAGATAGAACCACATGAGAAATACAAAAGCAAAGATCACTTCTTCCACGAAGATCAGATTAATGGAGATCTTCTGCTCTCCGTCGTTTCCGAACAGATCCCGGATGATCCTCTGTGCCAGAGTCTCTCCCGGCTCCGTCTTGTCCCTGAACCTGCTGATACTCAAACTGATGTATACGGACCAGTTGATGATCACCAGCAAGAGCGTAATGACTACGCAGACTGAGGAGATAAACGGTACACCCAGGTAACACAGGAACCAGGTCAAAAAACCGGATGCGGCGATCCCCACAGGTCTGGCAAAGAAGAAGCCTCCGTCCTGAAACTTATTCAGGAACAAATGGGTCAACGGATAAAACCCGATCCCGAGAAGCAGGAGGAGTACCTCCCATTTCCAGAAGATCAGGGCTTCATTGCCCAGAAGTAATCCGGAAACAACTGCCAGTGCCACCAAAATGACTACGCCGGCAACCAAGATTCCCATATGAAATTTCGGACGTTCAATAACCCGATTTTCTGCTTCCATATTCAAGTCTCCTTTTATTCCGATCATTCTCAGATCCCTTTTGCCTTCAGATTCTTCTGAATGGCCGAGAAATCGGAAAGTGCTTTCCATCCGATCTTAAAGATCTTCTTTAAGTTGATGGAGTTTACTCCGCCCTGACGGGGACGGAAGGTAATGGGGGTAAAATCAACGTTTTTCTTCATCCGGCAGTAGATCACCGAAACGATAACGTTCGTCAGATTATAGTGATCCGGGATCAGAGGAAGGATCTCCTTCAGCTCTGCTGCTTTCATCAGCCGGAAGGGTACATTGGCATCCAGTACGTTCACGTGGAACAAAAGCCGGACCACCAGCTTTAAGACCTTGGTCACAACGATTCTGGAAAAGCCGTCCTGACGACCCTTTCTCTGTCCGCAGATGAGGCCAGCCTGCTCCCTTTTGTCCCAGAGCTGCCAGAATTCCCCGGGAATGGTCTGTCCGTCGGAATCCGTCTGGAAAATGTAATCCGCTCCCGCATCTATGGCATAATGATATGCGTACTGAAGTGTGGGACCGTGTCCTTCATTTTCCTTATTGACGGGAATGAGCTGAGGTCTTGTCTCTGCCAGCTCCGTCAGCTTCTCATAGGTATGATCCTTACTTCCGTCGTTAAAGATCACCAGCCGGCTTTCACCACCCAGCTTCTCCACCACGGGATACCAGTCCTTGACCACATCCTCGATATTTGCCTCCTCGTTGTAGGCAGGCATCACGATATACAATGTGTCACTCATACTTTAAAGCCTCTCAGTTTCAGGTACTCCACGATCAGCTCCGCCGATGCACGGGCACCCAGTTTTCCGGAATCGATGCAGAGATCATAGTTGCTGAAATCTCCCCATTCCTTTCCGGTATAGTATTTATAATATTCGCTGCGTTCCTTGTCGATCCGCTTCAGATTCTTCGCAGCCTGAATGGGATCATAGGAGGTTCTCCGCACGATCCGCTCCACTCTGTGGTCGTCATCCGAATGAATGAACACGGACACCAGACGGGGATTGTCTCTTAAGATGTGGTCCGCACAGCGCCCTACAATAACGCAGGATTCTTCCTTCTCCGCCAGCTTTAAGATCACTTCCTTCTGGAACCGGAACAGGCTCTCATCCGAAAGAACGCTTCCGGAATAATTCTTATCATCCGGCCGTAAGCCTCTCATGATCCGGAAAAGCACCTTCTCACCGGGCTTTTCATCTGCCAGATGGAAGCGGCTTTCCTCGATCCCGGTATGGTCCGAGGCCACCCTCATAAGTTCCTTGTCGTAGTAATGAATGCCCAGGATCTCCGATAAGATCTCTCCGATCTCACGACCTCCCGCACCATATTGTCTTCCGAGTGAAATCACAGGTCCGTTCATCATGATACACCTCCCGATCTTCTCTGATATCTTCTGTTGCGGTAGACAGGATCCTTCACCGCAGGATCATTTGACCTCAGATCCTTTGCGATCATGTCTCCGCTCTCCCACACAAGCTCCCACTCCGGATCCGCATCCAGATCGGGAAAATGAGTATCTGCTTCAAATTCCGCATCCACCCATGTCACAAATGCCTCATCACAGTAGGGCAGAAAGCTTTTGTATACCGCTTCTCCGCCTACCACATAGATCTCCTCCGTGGGAAATCTCTTCAGATACCTGAGGGCATCCTCTGCAGAATGGAACACCTCCGCTCCCGGAAGACACAGCATCCGGCTCTTCGTCAGCACCACATTCTGTCTGCCCTTTAAGGCCACTCCCCCGGGAAAGGTCGCAAAGGTCTTCCGGCCTGCCACAATAACATGCCCCAGGGTCTTTCTCATAAAGAATCTCCGGTCCGCGGAAAAGGTATACAGCTGATTGCCGCGGTAACCGATGGCAAAATTCCTGTCCACAGCTACGATCGCTTTCAAACCGTCTCCTCCTTTGCTCCCGGATCCTTTGATCCCCTTGAAAAATTCATCAATAATTCATACACATTATTTTGACAACATGGCATAATAATGGTATGATACTATTTACTATTATATGGAGAATAATAGCATTATGCAAGTTGTTTCGTAGGAAAATAACGAAAAAATCAAGGAAAAATAAGCCTTTTTCCGTAAGCATATGCTGTTTTCGAAGGAGAAGCCATGTACATTATCACAACCGACACTTCAGCGGATCTGCCCGCTTCTTATATCGAGGAGAATCACCTGGTGATCGCACCGCTGTTTTACCGGATCGATGAAGTAACCTACGGTTCACCGGACAAGATCATGCCCATCCGTGAATTCTATGCCGCAATGCGCGGCGGTGCCATGCCCACCACCATGGGTTCCAATCCCGAGGACATCAAAGACCTGTTCCGCCCTTACTTAGAGCGCGGAACCGACATCCTTCATATCGCATTTTCCGCAGCTCTGTCCATCACCTATCAGAGTGCAATCATCGCCGCTCAGGACCTTCGTGAGGAATTCCCGGAGCGCACCATCTATATCGTGGATTCTGTTTCCGCTTCCATGGGTCAGGGACTTCTTGTCCACAAGGCACTTCAGCAGAAGAAGGCCGGCAAGACCATTGACGAGGTGTATGAATGGGTGGAGACCAACAAGACACATATCTGCCATGCATTTACCGTGGATGACCTGTTCCACTTACAGCGGGGCGGACGTATCTCCAAGGCTACCGCCATCATCGGCTCCTTGGTGAAGATCAAGCCTGTTCTTCATGTAAACGATCAGGGTGAGCTGATCTCCCTTTTCAATGTCCGGGGACGTAAGAAAGCCCTTACCTCTCTGGTGGATATGATGGTAAAGGATATTGAAGGCTACGAGAAGGAAAATGATATCTTCTTCATCAGCCACGGCGACTGCTTAGACGATGCGATCTTCGTGGCCGAGCAGGTAAAGGAACGCACCGGCATTGACACCTGCCTGGTAGACTATGTGGGCGCCACCATTGCTTCCCACTCCGGTCCCGGAACCCTGGCACTCTTCTACTACGGAAAGAGCAGAAACAATTCCGTTCCCGAGGGCAATAACTAAACAAACACAAGGCTGTTGCGATCGATGAATCGAAAGCAACAGCCTTTTTTTATACCGGAATCAATGAAAAAGCCGGCCTGCCGCATTGCGGCAAGCCGGCTTCAGTGTTTTCATTTCACTTCAGCGTCAGAAGATCACTTCTTTACGTTGAAAGCCTTCATTCCGGGATACTGTGCAGCTGCACCCAGCTCCTCTTCGATACGAAGAAGCTGATTGTACTTAGCAACACGCTCGGAACGGGAAGGAGCACCGGTCTTGATCTGGCAGGTGTTCAGAGCAACTGCAAGGTCAGCGATGGTGGTATCAGCAGTCTCACCGGATCTGTGAGAAGAAATAGCGGTGTAACCTGCCTTGTGAGCCATCTTGATAGCCTCAAGAG
>JAGACB010000116.1 GCA_017614345.1 Lachnospiraceae bacterium | reverse complement strand
GAGGTGCTTCCTTACGGCGTTCATCTGTTGGATGACGGAGAGGGAACTTTTTTCTCCTCTGCCTTTGACCCGGCAACCTTAAAACTGGGGGCTGAGGCCTTTGGCCCCGCAGGCGTTCTGGAGGGATGCTATGCCGTCAGCGAGGTGGCAAGCATGACCACCGGGGAGAAGATCGGAAACATCGGTTCCATAACACTGGAGCGGACCGGAGAGGAAACCGGCGCAGCAGCGCCTCTTTCCGGCAGACCCAAGAAGGTCACCGTGGCACTTACTGAAATGAAGACAGCTGCGGCAGATGAGACCATGGCAGCCTCCTCTGTTGCAGGTGTAGCAGGCAGCTTTGCTCCGGCAGCGGCATCCGCCTCTGTTCTGGGCATTGTTCCGGCAAGTTCCCAAAAGGGAACCGTGAAGATCGTAACCTCCGCAGGAAGTCCTCTGGACCGGAAGGATGCAGCCGAAGTCATTGGCCTGCTTCTGGATACTGCGTCGGAAAGCGGCCACAAGGCAGTCCGCATTGACGGCAAGACCCCGGAAGAACTGGCATCCGGAAACGGTGAGGAATCTTCTGAGGAAACCGAGGAAGAGACTGAGTCTGAGGAAGAGAGCGAAAGCAGGACCGGGGACTCCGAGGAAAATGATTCTGAGGATGCTTCCGAGAAAGAAACCAAGAAGTCCGAAAAACAGACAAAGGAAGATTCTGAGGGTAAGGCAGGAGAGGACTCCGAGGAAGATACCGAGGAGAAAACCAAGGCCGATGACAGCAGAAGAGCCTTGAAGAGAACCAAGCCCACCAAGGAAGAGGAGGATTCCTCCGAGAACAAATCTGAGGATTCGAATAAGAACAAGTCTGAGGATTCCAATAAGAACAAGTCTGAGGATTCAACCAAAGAGAAATCCACGAAGGAAGATTCCACTAAGGAAGATTCTGCCAAGGACGGCAAGGATCAGGACGACAAGAACAAAGAAGATAAGACCAAAGAGGACAAGAACAAGGACGATAAGACCAAGGACGATAAGACCAAAGAGGATAAGGGTAAGAAGCAGAACATTTCCCCCATCCCTTCGGGACTGACGGCTGAGAAGCACAGGGAGAACTTAAAGACCCTGGGCTGGAGCCAGACCATCACAGGCGGTGAGTACAAGAGCGGCGTTCGTTATCGTGCTGTTTCGGAAGGAAGCGCCAGCCTGCTGCCTCTGAAGGTTGTGATCTACGTGGATGAGACGGATCAGGATGCGCTTGCAACCGCAGGTCTCTTTGATCCGGTGAAGCTTCTGGAAGAGCAGGGCATTTCCGTTCGGATCTGCAAGGTAAGCCCCGAGCGTTACGCCGGGATCACCGGAACCGAGATTCAATAAGGAGAAATAATTTTGAAATATGAGATTGTAGCCAGAGATCATCTGGCCAAACATGCCAGGATGGAGACCGTACACGGCGTGATCGAGACTCCGGTCTTCATGAACGTGGGAACGGTTGGCGCCATCAAGGGTGCGGTATCCACCGAGGATCTGAAGGAGATCGGAACCCAGGTGGAGCTGTCCAACACCTATCATCTTCACGTGAGAACGGGGGATGAGGTGATCAAGGAGCTGGGCGGCCTGCACCGCTTCATGAACTGGGACCGGCCCATCCTCACGGACTCCGGCGGATTCCAGGTATTTTCCTTAGCTCAGCTCAGGAAAATAAAGGAAGAAGGCGTTTCGTTCCAGTCCCATATCGACGGACGAAAGATCTTCATGGGTCCTGAGGAGAGTATGCAGATCCAGTCGAACTTAGGCTCCACCATTGCTATGGCCTTTGACGAATGTCCCCCGGCCAAGGAAGGGATCGATTACATCAAGCCCTCCGTGGAGCGTACCACCAGATGGCTGGAGAGATGCCGGGTGAAGATGGCGGAGTTGAATCAGACTCCCGGAACGGTGAATCCCGAGCAGCTTCTCTTCGGTATTAATCAGGGCGGTATCATTGACGAGGTCCGCATGGAGCATGCAAGGGAGATCTCCAAGATGGATCTTCCGGGCTATGCCATAGGCGGTCTGGCCGTGGGCGAGAGCCACGAGGAGATGTATCACATCCTGGACGTTACGGTTCCCTGTCTGCCGGCAGACAAGCCCGTTTACCTGATGGGCGTGGGTACCCCCGCCAATATCATTGAGGGCGTAGCCCGCGGCGTGGATTTCTTCGACTGCGTCTATCCCTCCAGAAACGGCCGTCACGGACATGTCTACACCAACCACGGTCACCTGAACCTGAAAAATAAGCGTTTCGAGAAGGATATGCGTCCCATCATGGAGGGCTGCACCTGCCCCGCCTGCCGCAGCTACAGCAGGGCATACATCAGCCATCTGCTGAAGGCGAAAGAGATGCTGGGTCTCAGACTTTGCGTGCTCCACAACCTTCACTATTATAATCATTTGATGGAAGAAATCAGAAATGCCATTGACAAAGGGGAATTTCTCGAGTATAAACATAAGAGACTGACAGAATTTACGGAACCTGAGGACTGAACGGTCACCTCGGGACAGCAAGATTGGAGGCAACCATGTATCTTTTATTAGCAGAAGCAGGTAATTCCGGCGGCGGACTTTCTTCTTTGTTCGGAAGCGGAAATACCATTATCTTTACAGTAATTTATTTCGTTGTGATCATCGGTCTGATGTATTTCATCATGTTCAGACCCCAGAAGAAGCAGCAGAAAGAGCACAAGGCACTCATCGACAGCGTTGAGGTAGGCGACAGCATCCTGACCTCCTCCGGTTTCTACGGCGTTGTGATCGATGTTACCGAGGACACCGTGATCGTGGAGTTCGGTAACAACAAGAACTGCCGTATCCCGATGCAGAGAGAAGCCATCGTGGAGCTTGAGAAGAAAGAAAAATGATCCTGTCACCCGAAGTGACAGTCACGATCCAAAACTGAAACTACGAAACGGAACGGGCGGAGGGCAGATTGATGCTCTCCGCTGTTTTTGTGCAGGCAACGAGCTAAAGTCCCTCTGCTGTGCTTGAACTGCCGGCCGCCCATCATGGAACGCGTAGCGCAAAATGATGCAGGAACCGGGAGTGTGAAGCACGGAGGTTCCGGTACTCAAAAAAATATTATTTCGAGGTTAGAACATGATCTTATTTGAAAATGTATCAAAAACCTTCGGCGCAGTCAAAGCCGTTCAGGGGGTATCCTTCACCGTGGAAGACGGAGAGATCGTGGGCTTTATCGGCCCCAACGGCTCCGGTAAGACCACCTGCATGAAAATGATGACCGGGATCTTAAAGCCCGATGAAGGCCGGATCGAGATCGCAGGCCATGACATCTTAAAGGACCCCATGGGAGCCAAGAAGGAAATCGGATATATCTCCGATAACCCCGACCAGTTCATGCGTCTGAAGGGAAGCGAGTATCTGGAGCTGATCTCGGATATCTACGGTGTGGGCGAGATCGACCGCAACAAGCGGATGAAGGAGCTGGCAGACCGCTTCGGCATGATGGACGCCCTTGACCGCCGGATCCTTTCTTATTCTCACGGTATGCGCCAGAAGCTGATGGTGATCGGCGCTCTGATCCATGAGCCCAAGGAGTGGATCCTGGATGAGCCCATGACGGGCCTGGACCCGGAATCTGCCTACGAGCTGAAGAAAATGATGAAGGAACACGCACAGAAGGGCTACGGCGTACTCTTTTCCACCCATGTCCTGGAAGTGGCTGCCCAGCTCTGCGACCGCGTGGTCATTATCCGCTACGGCCGTGTGATGTTCATCGGAACGCTGGATGAGCTGCAGAGTGGCTATCCCGGCCGCTCCCTGGAGGAGATCTTCCTGGATCTCATGCATAAGGAAGGTTGAATGCAGAAAGTCGGTTGCCTGAAACAGGCACATACTGCATATGAAAGGAAAATAACCTGATGAAGGTTTATCTTACACTGGTCCGGACCTTCCTTCTGGGAAATGGTTCCGAGGACCCTCGAAGTAAAAAACAAAAGATCTTCTACGGAATCCTGGGAATAGTCTCCCTGGTGCTGATCCTGCTGCCCTGTATGGTGGCGGTGGGCATCATGAGCTACGGATTTGCCATCGGTCTGTATCATAGAAGTGCAGGTCTTGTTTTTGAGTTGCAGTTTATGACCCTGTTTCTGGTGGTATTTTCCTTCGGTGTGATCATGAACGTCTTTTATTTTTCGGACGATCTGCCGATGCTGCTGCCGCTGCCCATTTCCCCGGGAAAGCTTATCATGGCAAAGTTCACGGTGGTCTATATTGCAGAGACGGCCATGGAGATCGTGATGCTGATCGCCGCTTTGACGGGACACATCCTGGGTCTGACCTCGGGGCTGGCTCCGGAGGGCGCAGAGGCAACCGGGATCCTGGATCTGATCTGGATCTCCCTGATGGGAGGCATCGGTTCTCTGGTCCTGCCTTTGGGACCCATGGTCTATTGCGGCATCGTGTGCCTGATCTTAATGTCCTTTACTGCATTCATCAGAAAGCGGGAGACAGTGACGGTGCTGGCGGCGGTGCTGACGGTGGTCGCCATCGGCCTGGTGCTGTTTGTTATCAGTCTGCTGGGAACAGAGGATTTCGAGCACATCGTCGCAGCTCTGGATAGCAATTCGGTTGCATTCCTCAGGGTAATGAATGTCATTTTCCCGGGAAATTATCTCTTCGGAAAGCTTATGGACGGGCCCTCCGTTTTGGCGCCCATCCTGTTTTTAGGTTACCACGGCGGGATCCTTTTGATCTTCTTCTCGCTGGCTCAGATCCTGTATCTGCGCGGTGTCAACGGCGTCATGAGCGGCAGTACCTACACCAAAAAGAGGAAGGAAGTCCTGATCCTTAATGCAGCTCCTGCCTGGCTCAGCTACGTGAAAAAGGAGTGGCGGATACTGTACCGGACCCCTTCATTTTTCCAGAATACTCTGGCCATCAACCTGTTCTGGCCGGCACTTCTTTATGTGGCTTATGTGGTCCAAAAGGGCTCAGGGGCCATGGAGGGTTATATCCGCCTGTACCAGAACGGCAATGAGTTCATGCAGTGGGTGGCTGTTGTGATCGTTATCGGCTGTTCGGCCCTGGTGACGGCCTCCAACTCCATTGCGGGCTCCAGCATCAGCCGTGAGGGCAAGAACTACTATATTATGAAGTACCTTCCCATGGAACTGTCCACACAGCTCCATATCAAGGCCGTCTTCTCTGTGGTGGTCAGCTCCGGCTTTACCCTGGTCTACCTTCTGGCCGTCTGCGTGATCCTTCAGGTGCCGATCCTTCAGACCTGCCTCTACTCCGTGATCAGCGTCCTCACCGTCATCATGATCTGCTACTTCGGTGTCTGGCTGGACACCCTGAACCCCAAGCTCAACTGGGACGATGAAGCCGGAGCCCTCCGCGCCAACATCAATATCTTTTTCAACATGGCCTTTGCCATGATCTTCACTGCAGCGGTCCTTGGCCTCTTTGCCCTGGAATTCTTCTTCACCTACCTGCCCCTTTGGGTAGTCATGGGTCACCTGTTCTTCCTGCTCCTTCTGGCGGACCTTTACCTCATCCGCCTGGTGGACACCACTGGCCGCGACCACCTGCTGGCGCTGTAGTGTGTTTTTGGGGACGGTTCTGAAAAACACATTTTTGTGTTTTTGGGGACGGTTCTGAAAAACACATTTTTGCAACCCATATGGATCTTTCTCTTTTTTGCTCGGAATGAAAAAAAAGAAAAATGCCATATGATGCTGCTGTTTGTGGCACTCTTGAGCTAAGATAAAGCAAGTTAGGGGCGCTTTCTTAGCCGTACAGTGGCATGGAGCCAGGTTTTGAGACTTGCCGAGCTAAGAAAAAGCAAGTTAGGGCTGCTTTCTTAGCCGCACAGTGGCATGGAGCCATGTTTTGAGGCTCGCCGAGCTAAGAAAAAGCAAGTTAGGTGCGCTTTCTTAGCCGCACCTAAGAATATCTTTACTAAAGATGCCTAAGG
>JAGACB010000115.1 GCA_017614345.1 Lachnospiraceae bacterium | reverse complement strand
CCCAGAGACTCTTTTTCTCCACCTTCTGAAGCATTTTTCCGAGGGCCTCCGTCAGCTCTTCCACGGAAGGAACCCGGGGACTGTGGATATCGTAGACGCCGGGACCTACCTCGGTACGGAAGTTATTTTCCTTCAGAGCATCCAGGATCAGCAGATCGGAACGGGAAGCCTCAAAGGTGATGACGTCCGCATCCATGGCGTCGATGGCCGGGATAATGTCCGTAAACTCGCTGTAGCACATATGGGTATGGATCTGGGTCTCGACCTTTACACCGCTGTGTACCAGACGGAAGGCGGGAATAGCCCAGTCAAGGTACTCCGAATACCAGTCGGACTTTCTGAGGGGGAGCTTCTCCCGAAGGGCAGCTTCATCGATCTGGATAATGCTGATTCCGCTCTTTTCCAGATCCAGCACCTCATCCCTGATAGCCAGTGCGATCTGAAGTGTGCTTTCCTTCAGGGATATATCCTCTCTCGGGAAGGACCAGTTTAAGATGGTCACGGGTCCAGTGAGCATACCCTTCATGGGCTTATCCGTGCAGGAAGCAGCGAATTTTGACCACTCCACGGTCATGGGTGCCTTTCTGCTGACATCGCCCCAGATCACCGGGGGCTTTACGCAGCGGGTGCCGTAGGACTGAACCCAGGCATTCCGGGTAAATAAATATCCGGAGAGGTTCTCACCGAAGTATTCCACCATATCGTTCCGCTCGAATTCTCCGTGAACCAGAACATCCAGGCCGATCTCCTCCTGAAGGCGGATGCACTCCCGGATCCGGTCCTTCATGAAGCCTTCATACTCCTCCTTAGAGATCTCACCCTTCCGATAGGAGCTGCGGCACTTTCTTACCTCCGCAGTCTGAGGGAAGGAACCGATGGTAGTGGTGGGGAACAGAGGCAGGTCAAAGCGTTCCTTCTGAACCTTTTCACGCTCGGAAAAGGCAGGAAGCCTGGTGTAATCCTCTTCGCGGATGGCCTTCACCCGGGCCTTCACTGCTTCATCCACGGAATCCTTCCGGCCTGTAAAGAGCTCCAGATTCTTCAGATATCCGCTGTCCTTAGCACGCTCCTCTGCAGTCAGCTCTGCAAGGATCCCCAACTCTGCCAGCTCCTCCAGCTTCTCTACCGCAAATGCAAAGTGCTTCTTGTAATCCTCGGAAAGATCATTTTCCCCCTCTAAGGTATAGGGCACATGCAGCAGGGAGCAGGAAGTGGTGAGAACGGTATCAATGCCCTTGGCCTTCAGGTCATCCAAAACCTTCAGGGTATCGGAATAATGATTTCTCCAGATGTTCTTTCCGTTTACAAGGCCTGCAAACAGAACCTTATCCTTGGGGAAACCGCAGGTCTTTACCAGCTCTGCCGTCTTCTTGCCTTCCACGAAATCCAGACCTACGCCGTCCACATCCAGGGCAAGCAGTTCTTCGTACACATCTCTTACATCACCGAAATAGGTCTGAAGCAGGAGCTTTAAGCTACCCTTCTTGGCAGTCAGTTCCCGGTAGATGCCGGTAAAGAGCTCGATCTCCTCACGGCTCAGGTCACGCACCAGATAAGCTTCATCCAGCTGGATCCACCGGGCGCCTTCCTTCTCGAGCTTCGCAAAGAGCTCCAAATAAGCATGCACCAGGGCATCCTTCACATCAACAATGGTCTTTGTTCCGCAGAATCTGGCCAGCTTTAAGAAGGTAAAGGGGCCCACCAGCTGGATCCTTACTTCATATCCCAGCTCCTTTGCAGCCTGCAGCTCCTTCAGGGGCTTCTCACCGGAAAGACGGATCTCGGTCTCATCCTCGATCTCCGGAACCAGATAATGATAGTTGGTATTGAACCACTTCTTCATGGCCAACGCCTTTACATTGCCCTTTTCGCCCTGATAGCCTCTTGCCATGGCAAAATAGGTATCCGTCTCGGAAAGGCCCAGCGCCTTGTAACGCTCCGGGATCACACCGAAGAGGACTGCCGCATCCAGCACGTTATCATAGAAGGAAAAATCATTTGCCACCAAGGTATCAAGACCTGCCTTCGCCTGCAGATCCCATCCTCTTTTCCGGATCTGGGCCGCGCTGTCCACGAGCTCCTGCTCCGTGATCTCTCCGCGGAAGTATTTCTCTGTTGCAAATTTCAGTTCTCTGTGCTCTCCGATCCTCGGAAAGCCTGTAATGGTTGTCTTCATATTGTTTCTCCTTGATCATGGGATTTTTTTTAACTTGTATCAAACTATAATCTCGGAGAAGCCTTTTGTAAAATACGGAAAAATTCGTCTGTTCCATAGATTTTTTCTATTCTTTATGGTATGATCCAAAAGGAATCTATTATCGACAACAGTTGCAGGTCTTCGACCTTCAACGATTATAAAGGGGACATCATGACACTGAAACAACTTCAATACGTGATCACTGTGGCAGAGACCGGCTCCATCACGGAAGCATCCCGGATCCTGTTTTTATCCCAGCCCAGCCTTACGGCATCCATCTCAGAACTGGAAAAAGAGCTGGGCATCACCATTTTCCTGCGGTCCAAACGAGGCATGGAGCTGACTCCCGACGGAGATGAGTTTTTAGGTTATGCAAGGCAGGTCATTGAACAGGCCAATCTCATCGAGGAGCGGTACAACGGAAAGGCTCCCGGGAAGGTCCACTTCTGCGTTTCTTCCCAGCATTATTCCTTTGCGGTGGAAGCCTTTGTGGAGCTTCTGAGAACCTGCGGCGGAGATAAGTACGAGTTCCATATGCGGGAGACCCAGACCTATGAGATCATTGAGGATGTGGCAAAGCTCAGCAGTGAGATCGGCATCCTCTATATCAACAAATTCAATGAGACCGTTTTAAAGAAGACTCTGAAAAGCCACAATCTGGCCTTTCATCACCTCTTTACGGCCAAGCCCCATGTGTTTGTGGGCAAGGACAGCCCATTGGCGGCTCTGAAGGAGATCACCCTGGAGGATCTGGCGCCCTATCCCAGACTTTCCTATGAACAGGGCTCCCACAACTCCTTCTATTTTTCCGAGGAGATCCTTTCCACGGCTGATTCCGACAAGGAACTGGTGGTGTGCGACCGGGCCACTCTCTTTAACATGCTGATCGGCTTAAACGGCTACACCATCTGCAGCGGTGTGATCAACGAAGACTTAAACGGCCCGAAGATCGTGGCAAGGCCCCTTGCGGTGGATGACTACATGGATATCGGTTATATCCTGCATCAGGGAACACCGCCTTCCGCACTGTGCGCCACCTACATCGAGATTCTGAAAAAACTCACCGAAAACTGATAAATGAAGAAAAACATGACAGTGGGGACGGTTCTCACTGTCACGTTTTCTGCAAAAAAATGTGACAGCGGGAACCGTCCCCGCTGTCACGTTTTCATTATTTACGCTTCAAAACTCCACTCTACGATCTCGTAGCCTTCACCGCTGAAGGTAAAGAGGATGTCCTTTACGCCTGTGAGCTTCTGATCCAGGACTGCTGTGCAGACCGTGGTTTCATTGCCGTCAGGCTGAACCTCGATGTAGCCTGCTGCGTTGTCGAAGGAATCTGCTGATACACGGATCACACCGCTCTTGCCGTTGGTCCGTACCACAGCCTTGACCTTCGTTGCGCCCTGAGCACCGAAGTCGGCGCCGGCAAGCTTCACAAAGTCACCGTCATTAATGGCGGTCAGCAGGAGATTTCCGCAACCGAATTCTCTGCTTACTTCATCGGCGGGAGCCGTATCAACACCGGCCATCACTGCAAAGGTCGCACCATTAATTGCTTCATAGGGATTCAGGTTACCCACCTGAGGTCTTGCATTTCTGGTCTGAGGGATCAGGCCGATGGTGCCGTCCTCACCCATGGTAAATGCTTCGATATTGGTGGAACGGTATCCCTTGCGGATATCCATAGCCACTTCCAGCATTCTGGTGTGGTAGGTGATGTACCACTGATCCTTGAACTTGAATACACAGTGATGGTTGTTTCCGCCGGCATTCCAGTAAGCACCGGGGTTCTTTAAGATCCTCTCCTTATAGGTGAAGGGTCCTAAGGGACTCTTGCTCTCCATCACACAGATCTCGCCGTTTTCGAAGCCGTACTGCTCGGTTCCCTTCTCGTCCACGTTGAAGTTGCTGCAGTAGGTGTAATAATAGGTATCCTTGTACTTATGGATTCCGGAATCCTCAAACAGGTAAGGTGCGTCAATGGTCTTGGGAACATCCACAAGACTCTGCATATCCTCACCCAGCTCTGCACAGCGGGCTGTCATGGGATGGGAAGCATCTCCGCCCCAGGGAATACCGCCGCCGAAATAGATGTAGGCCTTGCCGTCATCGTCCATGAGAACCGCCGGATCAAAGAGCCATGCAACGTTTCCGCAGTTCTCCATGTCTCTGCGGATCAGGCCGTGGCCCAGTTCATCACGGAAGGGACCTACCGGGCTGTCAGCTGCTACTACGCCGATACCGCCGCCGTTATCTGCAAAGTAAAGGAAGAACTTGGGCTTGCCGTCAACCATTTTCCAGGCTGCTGCAGGTGCCCAGGAGTTATGCGCCCACTTGGTCACACCGTTTTCTCCTGCGATCATGATCTCACCGTGATCCGTGAAGTTCACCATATCCTTGGTGGAAACCACATAAAGACTGCGGATCTTGCTGTAGGAATTCTCCTTGATGGTGGAGCCGTCCTCTTCGTACTCATAGGCATCTGCTGTCATGTAGAAGTACACGGTGTCTCCATACACCAGGGCATAGGGATCTGCCCCATAATGTTGCTGGATAATGGGATTGTTGTCCCCCAGTCCCTTAAAACCTTTGGTCAGTTCGATCTTGCTGAAAATCTCAGAACCATTCATATAATTGTTATCCTCCTTCGGGCTTTCGGGATCCTCCGATCCCTGCCTGATATTATTGTTTTGTTCCGACGGCGGGGATCCCCCGAACCCGTCATAATTGCTCGATAACTTCGTCGTCTACAAACGTTTCTTCATCACCGGTCATACGGCTGATGGCATTTTGCAGGACATTGTCCCACTGGATCCGGTTTTCATAGCTCTCCACATCACGATCTTCCTGCTGCTGTCTGACGAGCTTCTTAAGGGAATCCAGGTTCATGCTCTTGTAATCCGTGGGTGCAACACCCTTGACATTTGCCACGGTATTATCCGGATTCAGCTCCAGATAAGGGCAGTAGGTAAATACAATACGGCTGTTGGAGCAGGCATTTACATAATAACCGCTCATGCCCTCTCCTGCGGTATTGCTTCCGAGCACATAAGCCTGGCCGGAATTCTTGG
Source organism: Lachnospiraceae bacterium (assembly GCA_017614345.1). GTDB lineage: Bacteria > Bacillota > Clostridia > Lachnospirales > Lachnospiraceae > JAGACB01. Next base: position 10,054 of record JAGACB010000115.1, on the reverse strand, counting down.
CTGCAGCCACCAGGGTCTGAGCCGCCTCACAGGTATTTGCCGAGGTCAGGATCATCACATTCTTGTTATGACCCTTGTTTCCGACATAAGTTAAGGATCTGTCGGAGATAGCGTAATACTTGTTGTCCTCGCCGGTCTGATCACTCTTCTTCTTTCCGAAGAGCTTCTCCTTCAGCATGGCACCGAGACCGTTTCCGTTCCGGATCTTGGTATTGCCGCTGCTGTTCAGCAGATAGGTTCCGCTGACGGTGCAGTCATTCTGGAACAGCTTCTGGAAGAAGATCTCTGCCGCATATTCCTCGCTCTCGCCCTTGCAGTCCCGAAGATCGAGAATGATATTGTCATAAGCAAGTGCTTCATCGAAGATCACGCGGTTGTAATCATGATGACTCTCATCGAAGTCTGTCTTCTTGAAATCCTTCATGCGGATATATCCGATGCTGTTTTTCTCATCAACATGTGTATAAACATGATGAGAGGTGGAATTGATCCGGTTCGGTGCTTCCGCATTCTTTGCATCCTCAAGCTCGGCACAGCTCACCATCATATCCGCTGCATAATCGAAATAATAATCTCTCTTCTTGTCACTGCCGTCAGCCTGTACAAACTTAACGGATACACCCAGTGCAACGGAAGTGATCTCTTCCTTATACAGATTGATCTCGGGAACGTAGGCCTTCTTCTTCTGATAATCGTAAGTGATCCTCTCGGAGGAGAAGATATCCGCAATAAATTTTACCGGATCCTTTCCGTCGATCTCCTGAACTATACCGTTGTACTTGCCGTTTTCCACAACCGCATATTCACCTTCCACGTACACCAGCTTCACTTCGCATTTGATGTCCTTGCCCTGCTTAGCCATGTTCCGGAAAATGACGTTGTTATATCCGTAAAGCTCCGGAGTCAGAGAGGTCTCCAGCTGATTGGAATCCGCTCCGGCGATCACTTCCTCGATCTCCGTATTCAAAGGGAAGACAGCCTCTGCTGCCGAACCCGGGATCCGCATGGTGGTTGCCCTCATGGCGGCATAAAACTCCTCGGGAGTCTGGCACTTTCTCACTTCCGCAAGACCCTTCTGATAGATCGCATCATCCGAGAAGGAATATCCGTAAATATCATTTCCCAGGTAACCGGCGGGAGCATTTTCCGCCAGGAGGTGATACATGTATTCGTAATCCTCCATCATCTGCTCCTGGGTCAGAGTAACGGACTCTGCATTTTCCGTGATGTCAGCGGTCTTCTTTCCATTGGCAATGGAATAGAACAGCGAATAAAAGCCGCCCTTGCTGCACAGTTCAAAGATCCCCATGCCGACCACCAGCACACCGAGCACCGAGCAGATGATGATCCCGACGATCTTTCCCTTACCGGAGTCGCCGGAATACCTTCCACCTCGTCCGCCCCGTCCGGACCTTCTGTATCTTCTGTCATTTCTAGCCACAGTTATAACCTCTCAATTCTTTATTTTACAACCTTTTCAAAGTCAGAGGCAGGATGCTTGCAGATGGGACAGATAAAGTCCTCGGGAAGCTCCTCACCCACGAATTCATATCCGCAGATCTTGCATCTCCAGACAGTCTGACCGTCCGGAGTCTTTCCTACTGCCTCGGGCTTCGGCTTGATGTTCGCAAAGTAATATGCATAGGTTGCAGAGGGTGTCTGATCCATGATCTCACCGTCCGTCACCTTTGCCAGAAACAGCATATGACTGCCCAGATCCGTCTCCGAGATCACCTCCGCACTGATATAGGCATTGGTCCCCTTGGTGACTGCCATGATCCCGTTTGCGGTCCTCTTGCAATCCGTAAAGTCTGCAAACTTATCCGTATCTCTTCCGGATGCAAAGCCGAAATGCTTGAACAGGTCAAAGGTCGCTGCCTCACTGATGACCGAGATATTGAACTTCTTCGTATCCCGGATCATCTCACAGGTATAATTTGCTTTATTCACGGAAATGCTGATGACCAGTGGCTCCGACGCCACCTGGCAGGCCGTATTGATGATGCAGCCGTTGTCCTTTCCGTTTCTCTCAGCCGTCAGCACGAACAATCCGTAACTGATCTTCTGTAACACCTTCTGATCCATGATTACCTCCTCAAATATAGTAATAACCCCGCAGGATCACTCAGATCCCGTTTTCCTGACCGGCAAATGCGGTCGTTTTCAGTACCCCAAGGTCCGGAAACGTATCCAGACCGTAATACATTCTGTCAAAATACGGAAGAATGAGATCCGTATCCTCATCCAGCACCGCATGTCCCACAAGATGAAAATGCAGGACCAGATGATCCGAGAGGCCGTTTGCCCGGTAGACCTCTTCCGCCCGTTTAAAGCACTCCCACATGGAAGGTGCATTGACCCAGTCCTCTCCGGTATAAGCCGCGATCACGAAATAGAATCGATCCGGATCCATGGCCATGATCGGCAGCCCCTCCTGATCCACGGGAAATGACTCCGGCCCCGTAAACTCCAGGAACCGGTCATTGAACCATCCCCGTTCTCCCTCAGACTGCAGACAGCTGAGAGGCTCATTCTGGGAATAAGTATATCTCGCATCTCCTCCCACGGAAGAAAGGTCATAGGTCTTTCCTTCGGAAAAATATCCGTACAGCGCCAGTCCTCCTGCTCCGGAGCAGGCCGGAACGGTAAGTTTGAACCGATCATCAAAGGCTCCGCACACCGCCGTTGCTTTTCCGAAACGCGAAACGCCGGTCACCATGGAGGCCTCCGCATCCAGTCCGTACTCCTTATTCAGTCCGGCATAAACCGCATCCAGAACCTTGGAAGCTCCCCAGGCCCAGGCCATCAGAGCACCGGTCTGGGAGCTCGGTTCCTCCGTATAAGGATAAAGCTCATAAAAGGCTCCCTGATGCCGGATATCATCCGATGCCACGGTCAGGATATCCAAGACCAGAACCGCGATCCCCTGCTCCAGAAGATGATCCTTCGGGAAAATGGGATGCATACAGATCACAAAGGGAAGCCCCTGATATCTGTCACAGGCCTTATGCTTTTCCTCAAAAGCCTTCCTCGCATCATCCTCCGGAATATAGGCGTGGATCACAAAGGAAGCTTTTTTCCCGTCCTTTGTAACATTTACCCGTACCAGGTCCCCGCCGATGATGGCAAAGGGATTCTTGGGTTTCGGAGCATCCGGCGCACCCATGGGATCAGGTCCCATCAGTTCATAGGAAACCTCTTCCCCGTCTCGCCAGATCCCGTACATCCGCTCTTCGTAAAATGCTTTCAGTTCCTGTTTGCTCCGATCCATTTCCGGCTCCTTTCGGCAGTTCTGAAAATTACCTACATCTTACCACAGAATTGCCTTCTCTGCAATCACGACTCATGAGAAACCGTCGGAAAAAGAAACAATTCACAACCGAAGAAACGTCTTCCGAAATCTTCTTTTTTTTATCGCAAATTTTAATAGTTTTTTCATCATTCTACTATTTTACAATTCAGAGAACAGCGTTATAATATTGACTAGATTCGTCAAACCATAAGGAGGTATCACCATGAATTTTGAGAAATATGAAGACTTCACCCTTCAGTCTGTTCCTGCATTTTTGATGGACAGTGTTGACTCTGTTCTTGTCGTAAACTCCGAGACGGATGAATACCGTCGTCTTTCCGCCAAGGGCTTTCTGGCGGACTTCATTCCCGAATCCGGCAGCTATCATGACCTGGTGGAGGCCCTCTGGTTCCACTTCAGTGACAGCGGCGATAAGATCACCGAAAACTATCATGTCTTCGTGCCGTCCTTCGGAAAGTTCGACGGAAAATACTCCCGCCGTGTCAAAGTCAATCATAATGATGAGATGCATCTGATCCAGATGCTCATCTATCCCGCAGGAGAAGGGGTTTATGTCTTCACCTTGAATGAACTGGATGAAAGTGAATCTCAGGATGAGGTTCAGACCCACAACAAGGTGACCACCATCCAGAACACCTATCTGTTCTCCATGTATATCGATCTGGTACGGAACACCACCAGCTCCATCAGTATCACGGAGATCTCCGATGAGACCGTGAACACCCAGATCAGTTACACCGACTGGCGTATGATGATCGTCAACATGATCTGGCCGGATGATCAGGAGCTGTTCTTAAAGCGGACGGATCCCGAATATATGAAGGCACACTATCATCCCGGCAGAACCTCTTCCTTTGACTGCCTGATGCAGAATCTGGAAGGAACCTATATCTGGGTAAAGCTCATCTTCTGCCGTTCCGAGACCAAGAACGAGGAAGATTTCCGATATGTCTTCATGGTTCAGGATATTCATGAGAGCACCGTATCCCTGATGTCCACCCTGAAGAAATACGAAGAAATGGCTTCCACCGATCCTCTGACCGGTGTATGGAATCACGGCCGGATCGAGACCGAGATCCAGAATGCCATCAAAAACTGCAGAGAGACCTCGGAAAATGCCTGCCTGATGATGCTGGATATCGACTTCTTCAAGAACGTCAACGATAAATTCGGTCATTCCGTGGGAGACCTGACCCTGAAGCAGTTCGCCCAGACCGTAACTGATTATATGAAGGACTACGGCGGTATTGTAGGCCGCTGGGGCGGAGAAGAATTTGTGGTAGTCTGCTACGGCCAGGATCTTGCCACCATGAAGATCGTTGCGGAAAACCTCCGGATATTCATCGAAAACCAGCCCTTCAAAGCAGTCGGTTCCGTGACCGGCAGTATCGGCCTCACTCCCCTTCATCCCTACGAGACCTCCTCGGAAGCCTTCGAACGTGTGGATAAGGCCATGTATGAGGCAAAGCACAGCGGCAGAAACCGTGTGATCGTAAACGAAGGATTCTGAAAATACATAAGACAATAAACTTCAAAGGGGCTGTCCGGTCGGGCAGCCCCTTTTTTTTGTTCGCTTCTCTCCCGGTCATTTTTGATATCCGTTGCCACAGACCGGATTTGTGATATACTATTGTTGCAGATTTTTTAACAAAAATCCTTCAAAGGAATAGTTTGTCTCGCTTCGCGAGCCAAACAAGTCCGGCGTTAATCCTTCGAATTAACGCCGATTGTTGCAGATTTTTTGACAAAAATCTGCAACTGTGTAACCTCACGCATACGAACGCAGTCTAAGTAAGTGAAAGCCCTTTCGAAGAATACGATCAAAAGGAGGACAAGCCATGGATGATATGCAGCTGATCGATCTCTATTTTGCGCGCAATGAAGCTGCACTATCCGAAACCGAATCACGCTACGGCTCTTATTGCATGTCTGTCGCATCCCGCATCCTTCCCTTAAGGCAGGATGCCGAGGAAGTGGTGAATGATGTCTATCTTTCCCTGTGGAAAGCCATTCCGCCGGAAAGACCCGACAATTTCAAGGCATTTGTGGCCAGAGTCACCCGGAATGCGGCACTGACCAAGCTTCAGCATGAAAAGCGTCAAAAGCGCGGTGGAGGCGTGATCCCGGAAGCCATTGATGAGCTTGCGGAGGTATTGCCCTCCGGTACGGATCCTCAGGCAGTTTTGGAGGAGAAGGAGCTCTCCGACCTGATCAGCCGCTACCTTCGGGAGCAGACGGTGACCAAAAGGAAGCTCTTCATTCAGAGATACTTCTATCTTCTGTCCATTGAAGACCTGAGTGCAGAAAGCGGACTGACCAAGAGCAATGTAAAAGTAACACTGATGCGTATGCGTAATGATCTGCAGGAATACTTAGAGAAAGAAGGTTACAAAATATGAGAAAAGATGAAAGAGAATTGAATGGAAAAAAGGTCCTTTCCGCAATGGAACACATCGATCCGGACCTGATCACGGAAGCCGAACCCGGTAAGGTCCCTGCTTCCCGTATCGTGAAATTATCTTCCAATAAGAGCTGGCTCTATGCAGGGATCTGCGCAGCCTGCGCACTGGTTGTGGGCGGGATCACTCTGGGCGTAGCCTTAAGTAACCGCCCGGGTACGGAGCCCGGATCATATCTGGCTTCACAGGAATCCGAGAGCACCAAACAAGGAACCGAGAGCAGCGAAGGACTTCTTGCACTGGAAACCGGACACGAAAAAACAGATCCGTCGGAAAGTTCCCCTTTCGAAAGTGAACCTGTCACTACTGAGATTCCGGAAACCGAGCCTCCAGTAAGTGAGCTCGAGGCAACCACAGACCCGAAGATATCTGAAAGCAAGGATGACGAAAGCAGACCTGTTCCTTATAGCCCTGATTGGGACATTGCGGCCGAAGAGGGTCTCAAATATGACAAACCCGGGGCCGGTGAGATCAACGCCATTGAACCCGGCGCCTCCGATGCCCTGATCCATGATACTATATCGGGTCATGACACAGAGGTAGAAGGAGAGCCCTATCCCATCGACATTGAACCCATTGTTGAACCCGGTTCTTCCGGCGGCGAGACCGAAGCCCCCGAAGATCCCTCTGATAAATTCGGGATCCTGACAGCAGGCAGATGGAATGACAATAATAACTGGGGCTTCTTTAAGAACCTTGTCACCACCGAAGCCATCCATTTCCCTGCTTACGGACTGAATCCCGTGTTCAGATCCGCCGTTACCGTAAAGGATGAAAGCGGATCTTCAGTAAAGGGTATCAAGGTAGAAGCCGTTTACAGCGATGACGACTCTCTGATCTGGTCTGCAGTCACAAACAAAGAAGGCGAAGCTTATCTCTTCCTTCCCGAAAGTGAGAACAGATCCTGGAAGATCAAGGCATATGACACAGAAGGAAACGCAGTCTATGCCGGCACAGATGTTTACGATCTTCCCGGCAAGCCCGAAGACGGAACCCCCGACAGCCAGTCCAGAACCAGAAAACAGCCTGAGGAGCTTGAACTGACCGTTGAAACTGCATCCCGCAGCTACAAAAAGACCCAGGTTATGTTCATCCTTGATACCACCGGATCCATGGGCGATGAGCTCACCTACCTTCAGGCGGATTTCGGCAAGATCATGGAACGCGTAGAGGCTGACGGTGTCAGCTATTCCTGGAACTTCTATCGTGATGAGGGCGACGACTATGTGACCCGTATCAACGGTTTTGACACAGATGTAAACAACTTAAAGAAGATCCTCAACAACGAATCTGCAGACGGCGGCGGAGATACTCCGGAAGCGGTCGCACAGATCCTTACCGAGACCATGAGCAACGCTGAGTGGGATGCTGACAGCGTAAAGATCGCATTTCTCATCTTTGATGCTCCGCCTCACGAAGGAACAGAAAATCAGATTACCGCAGCAGTTGCAAAGGCAGCTGAACAGGGTATCCACTTAATTCCCGTGGTTTCTTCCAACTCAGAGCGTGAAACCGAGCTCTTCGGCCGTGCTCTCGCCATCATGACCGACGGCGAATACGTATTCCTGACGGACGACTCCGGCGTAGGTGATTCCCACCTTGAGCCCATCATCGGTGATTACGAAGTTCAGAAGTTAGGCGATATCATCGTTGACATCATCAACGAATATGCAGTGATCCCGGAATAATTCTTTTACTCCCGGTTCTTCAAAACTTCTGCAGGAGTCACCCGGTTGATCTTTCGGGTGATCACCAGACTGATCAGGCTGTAGATCAGAATGATCGCCGCAAACAGTCCGACATAGTGATACCAGGTATATTCCAGATGCATACTGCAGGCAACGTTTGCGATAAATATGGGAAATAAACTATCTATGATCCATTTAGCGGCCGGGATACTGATCAAAGCTCCGACTATGACAACCAATCGGTTGCCGTCCAGATAGAGCTTTCTGACCTCCCGGCCGTTAAATCCGAAGATCTTCACTAAAGAGATCCCGAATTCCGCCCGTTTGATCATGACCGATGTCATAAGATACATAACAATGCAGAAGATGATGGCTGACATCACGATCAGCATGGTCACCATAGGAGCCATGAGCTCCGTAAAAATACCGGAGGCACGGTCAATATCTTCTTTCGTGGTAACCGCGTACAACCGGCCTTCCTCTATTTTCAGTTCTTCTCCGGCCAGAACCACATTGTAGTAGTCCTCATCTTCACCGAACAGTTCTCTCATGCTTTCAATATCCATGAACACGGTGAGACCCACCGAATACGGAACCACCTCTGCTACGGTAAAGGCATAGCTGATATCCGATGCATTGTCCGTCAGAACAAGCTGATCTCCCACCCCCACATTGTACCTGGCACTGACCGCATCGGAAGCAACGATGCGGTTCTTTCCTTTTACGGGTGTCACATCAAAATATGGATTATCCCGGTCAATTCCCATAACCGTCACATCCAGCGTGTAGCCGTACAATGTTTTTTTCAGAGAGGTGACATAGCAGGCTTCACCGCCCTCCGGAACCTCTTTTGTGGGATACTTGTAGGTATACATATAGCGGTACCCGGTATCTCTGCTTGACAATTCTCCCACGCTTTTACAGAGAACATAGCAGTCCATTCCGAGCATAAAGATCATCAGGGCTATGAACATTCCGGCCATTACGGTAAAGGCGATCCGCCGTTCACGGAGCATCTGTCTTAAGGTAAACTTCCTCATAAACGGCATATCAGGAAGCCTGATATCCTTGCCCCTGCTTACCTTCTGTTCATTTCGGATCAGAGAAAGTGCCGTTCTGGAAAGACTCTTATTGATCACAAGGAAGTTCACCAGCACCGAAACGAGGGGTGGCATCAGAATCGCATAGACCAACAGATACGGCGGTATGATCCGGTCAAAAACCGGGATGGAATAGTATGCATAGGAATCCGACATCTGCCAGCTGCTGCCAAAACCACTGAGACCGACTGCCGCTCCGGTCAGACCACCCAAAAACGAGATCAGAGTCGGAAGAAAGATATAGTGTTTTACCAGATCCCTTTTGCGGACACCGAGTGCATACAGAGCACCGATCACACTGCTCTCTTCCCGGATCTGATTGATCACAAAGACGGAAAGGACATACGTAAACAGGATAATGACAATGATCCCGGCAACCATACCGATCGTCTTGTTGATCTCGATATCCCCGGAAGCTCCGCCGATCCGCAGATTGTCCTCTTTCAACAGAAAAGCCGTGATATTGTCAGGAGATTTCGAAAAGAGTTTCTCCAGTACCTCATCCGACTGCTCCTTCAGTTCAAGGATGCCATCTCTCAGCTCACCGGCGCCTTCATACAAACTCTCGGCTCCGTCATCCAGTTCGGCCGAACCTTCATAAGCCTCCCATACACCCTTTTTCAGATCCTTTGCTCCGTCATCAAGCTGTACGGCCCCGTTTTCAGCCGCCTGTATCCCATTATTGAGTGTTACAGATCCTTCATACACAGAATCCAAACCCGGCACATAGTTTCCCATACTCTCGGCAAGTACCCCGGTTCCGGTGCATAGCTCTCCGCTTCCCTCCAGAAGAGTATTCATTCCCTCCTTCAGTTCCCGTGTACCGTCTTTCAGTTCCGATGTACCTTCATACAGTTCCTTCATTCCGTCTTTCAATTCTGCGGAACCGTCTTTCAGTTCAGATGCGCCGTCATACAATTCCAGCGAGCCATCCGCCAGTTTATTGATACCGTCTGTGATCTCATCCTTCTTCCCGTAGGTGTCGTCAAGCATCTCACGGTAATAGGGATCATCCACGGATCTGTAGTCAAAGGGAAAATCCCTGATCATCTGTTTCAGATCATCACTGCTCATGACATCCTTCAGGATAAATGCATAGGTCAGATCCTCACTTCCTGCATTTCCGATCTCCCGGAACAGCTCATACCCCTGTGCCGTCATGAATCCGAGTCCGAAGATCCGACTGTCCACGGCAGAGTCTGAGAGTTTTCTTAAGGGTGCATCATAATCGACAACACTCCCGATCCCCGTCACCTTTACCTCGTGAGAAGCGATCCGGATCAGATCGCCGGTATGGATCCCATGCTCCTCGCAATATCTCTTTTCAAGTACGATCTCATCAACGGTTTCGGCTTCTCTTCCGTCATCTAACTCCACGGTATCCACCTGCTCACGATTCTGAAAGATCCGAAGCACGGAGCCGTCTTCTAAGGTCAGGTCGTAACTGAAATGCGGTTCCATCACCACTCCGGTATCCCGGATCTGTTCCAGCTG
>JAGACB010000114.1 GCA_017614345.1 Lachnospiraceae bacterium | reverse complement strand
GCCCTCATCAAGATCGCAAATATCGTGGCTGTCTGCTTCACCGCTCTGGTGGCAGTGATTTGCCTCTTGAATCTTTACAATTCGGTGGGCGGCAGGCACCTGGCCATTCTGAAGGAACAGGCAGTCCTTCGCTCCATGGGTATGACAAAGCTCCAGGAGATCAAGATCCTGATCCTGGAAAATGCCCGGATGCTCTTTACGGCTATCCTTTGTTCCTCCGTGATCAGCGCCGCTTTCACGATAGTCCTTCACAGACTCCTGTCCGCATGGGTCGGAAAACTGATCTTCCATCTGCCCGTAGGTGTGATCCTTCTTACCCTCTCCGTATGTGTGGTTAGCCTTGTGCTGTTTTCAATAATATGTTATCATAAAAGTCCGGAGGCTTCGATCTCTGAGGAGCTTCGGAATGAGAATGCGTGATCATAAAACGGCACAGCTGAATGTGCCGAAAGTTTGGATCATGTCCGAACGGAATGATGCATATTTTGAGGGATCATGTCTGTGATCCGGACATGAATGAGGTATCAGTTTGAATGTTTTTGTAGTGGAAGATGACCCTATCATCATTGAGGGTCTAACAATAGCCCTTCAGCAGGAGGGCAGTACGGTTAAGAGCGCTTCGTGCATGGCACAGGCGCTTAAAACCATTTCCGAGGGTGTGCCCTATGACATCTGCCTTCTGGACGTGATGCTTCCGGACGGCGACGGCTATCAGGTCTGCAAGGCCATCCGGGAAAAGTCATCGGTGCCGATCCTGTTCCTGACGGCCTGTGACGATGAAGTCCACACGGTGCTGGCGCTTGAGCAGGGGGCGGACGATTACGTCAACAAGCCCTTCCGGATCCGGGAGCTGATGGCTAGAATGAACGCCATTTTAAGGCGCAGCAAGGCTTCCGGGGATGCATCGCAGAACGGAAGTGCCGAACCGGAAAAGAGTCCCGACATCATTACCGTGGGGAGAAATGAGGTCAACATCATGACCGGCAAGGTGTTCCGGGGCGGAGAGGAGATCTTCTTATCCGCAGTGGAGTACCGCCTGCTGCTGACATTTGTCCGGAGCAAAGGACAGCTCCTGACCCGCCAGCAGATCCTGAACGATATGTGGGACAGTGCCGGCGACTATGTCAATGACAATACGCTCACGGTTTACGTGAAGCGTCTTCGGAAGAAACTGGAGGAGGAGGGCGAGGAACCGCTGATCCAGACCGTGCGGGGGATCGGTTATCGCATGATGTGATGATTTTAATAATTGCAGTCACTGACACGTTTGTGAATGTTCTTATTATTCTCTGTATAGTTCTTGCAGTTCTTCTCATTGCGGTTGCGGCATTTTTCCTGATCCGTGAATGGAGGATGCGGAAGCTGGTCCGGGAGCTTACGGACTATGTGACCCGGGTCCAGGATCTGTCGGAGCTTCCGGGGATGAACAAGATCGCAGAGGGAGAATTCGGGATCCTTCAGAGCGAGATCTACAAGGTCGTGACCATATTGCGGGAAGAGTATTCCGAGCAGTTTCGGCAGAAACGGTATCTGTCGGACATGATGTCGGACCTGTCCCATCAGTTTAAAACGCCGCTGACGGCTATATCCCTGATGACGGAGCTTCTTATGGCGCCGGATGTCACGGAGGAGCAGCGGCTGGAATATGCAGCGAAGATTGATTCGCAGAGAAACCGGATGACCTGGCTCATCAGAAATCTCCTGACTCTTTCTCAGATGGAGGCAGGAGTTCTTGAGATGAAGTCGGAGGCCATTCGGCTTTCTGACATGATGGAAGAGATCTCGGACAGCCTCAGCATTCTGGCGGAAGTGGCCGAGGTGGACCTGCAGATCCACGTGCCGGAGGCCATTACGGTGACCGGGGATCCCCAGTGGCTTCGGGAGGCCGTCACCAACATCGTGAAAAACGGTATCGAGCACACCCCTGCCGGCGGCTTCGTTTCCGTTACGGCCGCGAGCAACAATCTCTTCACCAGGATCCTCATCGAGGACAATGGAAAGGGCATCAGCCGGGAACATTTGCCCCATATCTTTGAGCGTTTCTACAAGGCCGGCAACGAATCCACCGGCAGCGTGGGCATTGGCCTGGCCATGGCCAAACGGATCATCAACAGCCACGGCGGCACCATTGAAGCCACCAGCGAGGTGGGGAAGGGTACGTGCTTCGAGATCAAGCTGTACTGAGGAAACATATGAAGAATCAAAGAATGATCATTCTGATGGCGGTTTTGGCAGTTGCTCTCTGTTTTGGGATTGCGACGTCCGTTTATCTTTTTCAGAAATTTCAGGGAAATACTGACACCGGCGGATTGTCGAATAATGAAATAGAAAGATCTGAATCACAATCCGAAGAATCCGGAGAAAAACAAGAAACAGAAGTAACAGAAAAAACCGAAAAAACAGAAATAATCGAAGAAACCAAAGAACCCGAGGAAGCGCAGGAAACAAAAACGCTCTCTCCTTCAGGCACATCCTATGGAGTCTTCCTCGGCGCAGAACCGGATGATGTGATGAAGAAACAGGGCTACGATATTCTTGTGATCGATGCCCAATACTATTCTGAGGAACAGATCGCAAAGCTTCATGCGGAGGGAAAGACGGTCTACAGCTACATCAATGTCGGCTCCATCGAGAATTTCCGCCCGTACTACGATGATTACGTGGATCTGACCATTGCCAAGTACGAGCACTGGGACGAGGAACGGTGGATCGATGTTTCAAGCAGGGAATGGCAGGACTTTCTTTTGAACAGGCTGGCGCCGGAGATCCTGGGGAAGGGCGTGGACGGCCTGTTCGTGGACAATACGGACGTCTATTACATTCGCCATACCGAGGAGATCTATAACGGCCTCACAGACATTCTTCACGGCTTCAAGAGCCTGGATACCTACGTTTCGATCAACGGCGGAGACTCCTATGTGTACGAGTATCTGGACCGGGGCGGTGAGTTTCGAGAGATCGCGGATGCCGTGAATCAGGAGACTGTCTTCAGCAAGATCGAGTGGGACGGAAACCGCTTTTCGAAAAATGACGCCGGTGAGAGGGAGTACTTTCAGGAATACATCGAGAAGGTATCCGCATCCGGCGGGGACATTTTCCTTTTGGAATATACCACGGATCCGGAGCTGATCGACGCCATTCGCGAATATACCGAGGCCCACGGCTTCCGGTATTATGCATCAAGTACCTTGGAACTGCGGTGATCGTACCGGCTTAAACACGAATTGATTTTCCCGGAGGGGATTACAATTTAGTTGCAGATTTAAGGTCTGCAACGCAGATCTTAAATCTGCAACAATCGATGATAATGCATGCATTATCATCGGTTTGACTGCATAGCAGTCAAACAATTACCACAATAAAAAAAGGAGAAGGAACATGGAACAGAATCAGAAGTACAACAATCAGATCAAAAATGCCATCGTGAATGCATCGGTGGGGGGACTGCTGGACAATCAGCTGCTGACGGAGGATGAGCTTTCCGGTCTGGAGGTTCATTTTGCGTATGTATTTTCCCGGGATGACGGGAAGATCGAGGCGCTTCTTCGGGTGGAGGTTCCCGAGAAGGTGTTCTATTTTGCAGTGCAGGATGATAAACTTCAGTTCCTGGATCTGGATGATGAGCGCTACTTCGGGGTAATGCAGTACATGGAGGAACAGCATCCCTGCCTTCAGAGTGATGAGCTTCCGGAGACGCCCGCTCAGAAGGAACGCCGCGAGAAGAATAATCGTTACCTTACGGAAAACGGTATCACCACAGCGGAGCATCTCATGACACGCTGGGATGACGAGAACGATGAACTGCTTGACGAGGGCATTATCCGTAAGAGAGCTATGGTGATGTTCCCCGTGATCCAGATTGCATGCGATATCGCCCAGGACAATTACAAGGAGAGTATGGAGTTTTTCGGTCCTATGCTGGGGGAAATGGGTGCCATGGAGTATCTGAATTCCAAGGAGCGCCGGATCGTAGACGGTTCCTATACCATGCAGGATGCCATCGATATGGACTGGGCTTATGAAAGCTACTGGGCTCTTTGCTGGTGCCTGGGTCTTGTGGATGACATCAAGGATGCCGGCGATACCTGCGACTGTGAACGTGCCATCGAGATCGCCCGTGACGGCGAACTGGCAGAAAAAGGCGCCCTTCGTGACAAGGCTGAGATCCTTGACATGCTTGATCTTTACTTCCGTTATACCTGGGCCATCTATGAGGCAAGAGCAAATCAGGATGCCGAGATCGGCAATCTGAATCCTTCCTGCGTCATCGAGCGTCGTCGTGCTCTTGAGTGGGTTGTTTCACAGGTAGAAGACTGGTACGATCTGGCCCTGCAGGCTTGATGCGAAAGGAGCGATCATGTCATTGTTTGAGATTCCCGATCACAAGAAAATAAGAGTGATCATTGATACGGATGCTGCCTGTGAGGCGGACGATCCCTTTGCCATTGTGCATGCGCTGCTTTCCCCGAAGCTGATCGTGAAGGGGATCATTGCCGAGCATTTTGCACAGGAGGATTCCATGGAGCGCAGCTACGAGGAGATCCAGACCATTTTAGATGCCATGGGCATGGAGGTTCCCGTGTTCAAGGGGCAGACGGGCCCGCTTTCCGAGGATAAGGAGATCTCCGAGGCGGTGATGTTTCTGATCCGCGAGGCACTTATGAAGGACGACAAGCCATTGTTCATCCTTTGCCAGGGTGCCATCACAAATGTTGCCATGGCCTTAAAGCTCCGGCCGGAGATCGCTTCCCGCATCACCGTGATCTGGATCGGAACCCACGGCAGTTCCTTTGGCCCTGCGCCCTTCCGTGAATTCAACGCGGGAAATGACATCAAGGCCGCCAATCTGGTGCTGGAATCCGAAGCACCCCTGTGGCTGGTTCCTTCCTATGTATACTCCACAGTCAACATCGGTATTGCGGAGATCAAAAGAAGGATTGCACCCTGCGGAAAGATCGGTGCTCACCTCTACGAGAACCTGATGGCCTACAACTGCTCCGAAGGAGCGGGCTGGACCAAGGGCGAGAGCTGGTCTCTGGGGGACTCCCCTGCCATAGCCATTGCCATTAATCCCGGCTGCGGCCGGTATGAGGATGCCCCGGCACCCTTTGTGGAGGATGACACCGCCTCAAAGGAATGCCCCGACAACCGCACCATCCGAATATACTTCGATGTTGACTCCAGGTACATCCTGGAGGACTTCATCGCCAAACTGGAACTTTTTACTGAATAATAATAACATAGATGACAATGTTGCAGGACAAAGACCTGCAACGAGATGACAGGGGACGGTTCTTTTGTCATCTGTCCCCATGTCATCCAAAACACTTTGAAAGGACAAAAAAACATGAATGATCTTGTAAAAGAAAAATGCGGACTACTCGAAAAAAACCGTGCGAAGCTCAGCAAGGAACATCCCCTTGAGAACGACCTGATGCTGGTGGTGGAGGGACTTCTGTTCACCGCAGCCGGAAAGGAAGTGGATACGGAGAAGATGGCTGAGTGCCGGAAGATCCTGAAAAGTCAGACCGGCTTTTTCTCAAATATGAGGGCTGAAACAGAGCTTGTGATCACCAGTAAAATGTCGCTCTCTGAGGATCCCGAGCAGTATTTTCATGATCTTCAGACAATCTGCGAGAAGGCACAGGAAGCAAAGTTCAAGAATAATTCCTATCTGATCCTGTCCGGTCTTCTGATCTGCGACCTCGGGATGCAGGGCGATGCGGATGTGATTATTGCCAAGGCAAAGGAGATCATGGACCGTATGGAGCAGGAACACCCGATCCTGACATCCTCCGGAGATACATCCTATGTAATGCTCCTTGCTCTTTCTTATAAAGATGTTGATACGATCCTTAAGGATCTGGAAGAGGGCTATGAGTATCTGAAGTCCACCTACAAAATGGGTGTTGATTCGAATGCGATCCAGGGTCTCTGTGAGGTGCTTGCAGTCACTTACGGAGATATGAAGTCCAAGTGCGACCGTGCAGCCCGGATCTCGGCAGAGTTTAAGAAACGCAAGTCTTCCTATAATGAAGATCAGGCATTTTCCGCACTCGGTGCTTTAGTAGATATCGATCTGAGCCCCGAAGAGATCGTTACCGAGATCATCGAAGTTGCCGACTATCTGAAGGAGAAGAAAGTATTTACCGATAAGGATATCTCCAACAAACAGAGACTGATGTATTCGATCTTCCTGGTGGCAGATGCCTGTGGCAAGGATACAGATGTGATCAGTAACCCCGTCATCAGCAATACCATTTCGATCCTCACTACCCGGAAGGTGATCCAGGCTATCTCCGTAGCGGTTCAGATCGCACTGAATGTTGCACCTGCAGTTACTGAGGTTGTTTCGTCGAATACTTCGGGAAAGTAAAACGTGTTTTCAGCGTGTTTTCAGGGACGGTTCCAAAAAACACATTTTTGTGTTTTTCAGAACCGTCCCCAAATACACATTTTTGTGTTTTTCAGAACCGTCCCCAAATACACATTTTTGTGTTTTTCAGAACCGTCCCCAAATACACATTTTTGTGTTTTTCGGAACCGTCCCCAAATACACATTTACGCAGAAAGGAAACAGATATGAAATACAACCGTACCAAACTCCCGGATGAGGCGAAGGAGCTTCTGGAGGAGATCACCAAGAGTGAGCCTTTAAATGATTCGTTTTGTGAATGTGACATTGAGATCTTTGATCAGGATGAGATCCTGGAGATGGAAGAGGACGATGAATGGCTGGAGGATCTGATGGGTCCCGGCGAAGCTACCTATGAAGAGATCCGGCCCTTTGCACGGGACGGCTCCGGTGCTGTCTGGGTGGTCCTGGACGGAGCGGCTGTGGGCTATATCGGCACCGAAGGGGAATGCGGCCTGGTGGCCCGGAACTTCCATGAGTTTGTGAATATGGTTGCAGTCTGGAGAAGCTACCTCTTTGATTTCTGGGATGCAGACATTCTGGAAAGCTTCGAGGACTTCCTTGAGGCCTACGAAGACGAGGAGCGTTTCGAAGTGCTGACGGACAAAGCAAGGACGGACAAGGCCTTCGACAAGCTGATCGCCAAGTATAATTTCACCACGGATCTGAGAGACATTTATCACCTTGTGATCAAGGGCATGACTGCAGAACCATTCTTCGAGATCAAAGCCACGGACGATGATTACTGCGATTCCTACTCCCTGCTCGGATCGGATGACGGCCAGGAAGCGCTGGAAGAGTTGATCGAAAGTCTGAAGGACTGATGAAACAGTAACTTGATCCATACGAAAACAGATCTGCAATATCAAAAAGACTGATAATACAAGTCATTAATGAAACAACGGACAGCCTCCTGCGAGACTGTCCGTTTTAAGTTTCTTCCTATTATTTCTTTTTCTTGCTTCCCTTGGTGTGTACCGTAGGAGTTGCCTTGTGCTGTTTGGAAGCTTCGGCCTTTGCTTTTTCATTTTCCTCGTTGGTGGACTGAACAAAGCCGGAGAGCTTGGCTCTCATTTTGTTGAAGGCGCCTTTGGGTTCCGGAGGCTTCGGCAGGGTCTTCTGTCCGCGGATGGCCTTCAGCTCGGTGATGTAGATACCGCTGACAACTATGGTGCAGTTGGCCTTTTCGGGAAGGATCTCGAAGACCTTGTCGTCTACCATCATGGTGACGATCTTGGGTCCTACCTTCACGGTGGCGGTGGAAACCTTACGGTTCTTCATGTATTTCGGAACCTGCTCAAGAACCTGAGCCGGAAGCTTGGCTTCCTTGAATTTCTTTTTTTCCTTTTTGATGACGAAGACCTGAGCGGTCTGGGCCATGGCGTCCATCTGCGCTTTTGCCAGGTTCTGCTTTTTCTCCAGCTTCTTTCCCCAGATGGTCAGGAAAATGAAAGCGGCGATGGTCAAAAGTGTCAGAACGATCAGTACGATCTGATAAGGCTTAATGGTCAGCGCTATGATACTGAGAGCGATTAAAGTGCCGGTCATGGTTGTTACTCCTGTTATATAAGATCTGAGATTCTTCTTTCATTATTGAAAAGAAAAAACACGGAAGTCATTATAGCATCATCTCCCCGAAAACACAATTTGTTTTGAAAAAATATTTCTTCCCTTTATTGATAAAGAAAAAACGGATTCCTCACATCTGATTTCCTGTGAAAAAATATTTCTTTCCCACCCTATTGACAAATGGTTTCGGTAGTGATACATTGTATCACAAGATGTTAGCACTCTATTTGAATGAGTGCTAACAAACCGCAAAAGCCCGCCGGAACCGGGGAAACTGAGTGTTCCGAGGAAACTCCGGCCGGCATTGAACCGAAGGAAGGAGTGAGTGCTGATGGACGAGATACAGCTCGATGAGCGAAAAGGCAGTATTCTGAAGGCTGTCATAGATACCTATCTGAAAACCGGCGAACCGGTTGGTTCCAGAACCATCAGTAAGTTCTCCGATCTTCATGTCAGTTCCGCCACCATTCGAAATGAGATGGTGGACTTGGAGGAAATGGGACTTTTAACTCAGCCCCATACCTCTGCAGGACGGATCCCGACGGACCTGGGCTATCGCTATTACGTAGATCACCTGATCATGGAACGCGAGCAGGAGAGCCGGGAACATGAGCTCCTGATCCAGAAGGTAGACCGGATGGAAGTGCTGATGCAGCAGTTAGCAAAGCTGCTGGCACAGAACACCCAGTACACAGCCATGATCGCCGGACCTCACCTCGGAAAGAAGCTGAAATACGTTCAGCTGTCCCAGGCGGAACCCGGAAAGCTGATGGTGGTGGTTGTGGTGGAAGGCAACCTGATCCGCAACTTCATGTTGCCGGAGAGCGAGGACCTGACACCGGAAGAGCTTCTGGGCCTGAACATCATGATCAACTCCACCTTGAACGGTCTTTCCATTTCGGAGATCAACTTAGGTGTGATCAATGAGCTGAAGAATCAGGCAGGAAAATATCGTGACGTCATGGAAGATGTTCTTTCGGTCATCGGTGAAGCCATTCGGAGCGAGGAAGGCGAGCAGCCGGTATTTACCAGCGGCGCCACAAACATTTTCAAGTATCCCGAGCTCTCTGACGGAGAGAAGGCAAGCGGCATCCTGACTGCCTTAGAAGAACAGGAACAGTTAGTTACCGCACTTTCCACCGCCGTGAACACTGAAAAGGCCAACGGAATCTCCGTTTACATCGGTTCGGAAAACCGGATCGAAAGCATGAAAGACTGCAGTCTGGTAACCGCCAACTACGATTTCGGCGAAGGCATGATCGGCACGATCGGTGTCATAGGACCGAAACGGATGGATTATGAAAAGGTCGTTGCCACACTGATGGGGCTGATCGAGCAGCTCAACAAGATGTATCACTAGCATCTTTAAAAAGGATGTATCACTAGCATCTTTAAAAAGGCTGTATCAATTGCATCCTGAAAAAGATGTATCACTTACATCTTGAAATGTGAAGAAAAATGAAGCCGTTGATCTGATCTGCGGCGAAGAAAGGACTGATAAAGCATGGAGGAACAGAACAAATCTGCTGAGGATATGCTGAATGAGGCTGAGAATGCGGAAACATTTTCCGGCGAAGCCGAAGAGGTCATGGGAAATGATCCCGAAACCGCAGCGGATTCCGAAGTGACGGAAGAGGCAGGCTCTTCTGAGGAGGCCGAAGCTTCCGAAGCCGATCAGGAAACTGACGGAGCAGAGGAAGGGGAGGATCCCGAGGCAGAAGCAGAAGCCGGAACCGACGGAAACGCCGGCGGAAAGAAAGGCTTCTTCGGATTCAAGAAGAAAGAAAAGAAGGATCCGAGAGATGAACAGATCGAGACACTGAAGGCTCAGCTCCTTCGGTCTCAGGCAGACTTCGACAATTACCGGAAGCGTACCGAAAAGGACATGGATGCCAAGTTTGACTTAGGCTCCAAAAACGTGATCGAGAAGATCCTTCCGGTGATCGATAACTTTGAACGGGCACTGGCCATGATCCCCGAAGAGGAACGGGAAAGTGCTTTTGCGGAAGGTCTTGATAAGATCTACAAGCAGTTCACAAAGCTGTTGGAGGACATGGGAGTCACTCCCATCGACTGCGTAGGAAAGCCCTTTGATCCCAATCTGCACAATGCAGTAATGCAGGTGCCTGCAGAGGAAGGTCAGGAAGAGAACATCGTAGTCGAAGAGTTCCAGAAGGGTTATATCTACAAGGAATACGTGGTTCGCTATTCCATGGTGAAGGTAACGGTATAGGAACCGCACCAAAGTTTGTAACCCCGCAAACGAAGGTTCCGGAAGGAACGGATTCGTTTTGAAACATCGGTAACATTTATCAAAATACAGAAAGAAAGACTCAGGAGGAAAAGAGTTATGGGAAAGATCATTGGTATTGACCTTGGTACAACAAATTCATGTGTAGCTGTTATGGAAGGTGGAAAGCCTACCGTTATCGCGAATACAGAGGGTATCAGAACTACCCCGTCCATCGTCGCATTCACCAAGAACGGCGAGAGACTGGTAGGTGACCCTGCAAAGCGTCAGGCAGTTACCAACTCGGAGAGAACCATCTCCTCTATTAAGAGAAGAATGGGTACCGATTATAAAGTAGATATTGACGGCAAGAAGTACAGCCCTCAGGAGATTTCCGCAATGATCCTGCAGAAGCTGAAGGCAGATGCAGAGAGCTACTTAGGTGAGAAGGTAACCGAAGCAGTTATCACGGTTCCCGCTTACTTCAACGATGCTCAGAGACAGGCAACCAAGGATGCAGGTAAGATCGCAGGCCTTGACGTAAAGCGTATCATCAACGAGCCTACCGCAGCAGCACTTGCTTACGGTCTGGACAATGAAAAAGAGCAGAAGATCATGGTATACGACCTTGGCGGCGGTACCTTCGATGTTTCCATCATCGAGATCGGTGACGGCGTTATCGAGGTTCTTGCTACCAACGGTGATAACCGTCTCGGCGGCGATGACTTTGACCAGAAGATCGTTGACTGGATGGTATCTTCCTTCAAGAGCGCAGAGGGCGTTGACCTCTCCGGCGACAAGATGGCTATGCAGAGACTGAAGGAAGCAGCTGAGAAGGCTAAGAAGGAACTTTCCTCCGCAACTACCACAAACATTAACCTGCCTTTCATCACTGCTACTGCAGAAGGTCCTAAGCATCTGGACCTGAACCTGACCAGAGCTAAGTTTGATGAACTGACTCATGACCTCATTGAGCGTACCATTATCCCGGTACAGAACGCAATGAAGGATGCAGGTGTAACCAATGCAGATATCGATAAGGTCCTTCTGGTAGGTGGTTCCACCAGAATGATCTCCGCTCAGGATAAGGTTCGTCAGCTGACCGGCAAGGAGCCTTCCAAGACCCTGAACCCCGATGAGTGCGTTGCGATCGGTGCATGTATCCAGGGTGCTAAGCTGGCCGGTGAGGCCGGTGCAGGCGAGATCCTTCTGCTTGATGTAACTCCTCTGTCTCTGTCCATCGAGACCCAGGGAGGAATCGCAACCAGACTGATCGAGAGAAACACCACCATCCCGACAAAGAAGAGCCAGATCTTCTCTACCGCAGCAGATAACCAGACTGCCGTAGATATCAACATTGTCCAGGGTGAAAGACAGTTTGCAAGAGATAACAAGAGCCTCGGAACCTTCCGTCTTGACGGTATCCCGCCTGCAAGAAGAGGTGTTCCTCAGATCGAGGTTACCTTTGATATCGATGCCAACGGTATTGTAAACGTATCCGCTAAGGATCTGGGTACAGGCCGTGAGCAGCACATCACCATCACTTCCGGTTCCAACATGTCCGACGCCGACATCGACCGCGCTGTTCGTGAAGCAGCTGAGTTCGAGGCTCAGGATAAGGCACGTAAGGAAGGTATTGATGCAAGAAACGAAGCAGACTCCATGGTATTCCAGGTAGAGCAGTCCCTGAACGAAGCAGGTGACAAGCTGTCTGCTGATGATAAGGCAAATGTAGAGAAGGCTCTGCAGGATCTGAAGGATACCCTTGCAAAGACCACTCCCGAGAGCATGACTGATTCGGATGTTTCCGAGCTGAAGGCTAAGAAGGAGACCCTGATGAATGCAGCAAATACTCTGTTCTCCAAGCTCTATGAGCAGCAGCAGGGCATGGGCGGCGCAGCAGGCGCAGGTGCAGGTGCAACCGGCGGTGACTTCACAGAGGAGCCTACCGGAAACGGTAACAACGACGATGTGATCGACGGAGACTTCAGAGAGGTTTAATGGGGAAGTAAGATGGCTGACAAGAGAGACTACTACGAGGTCCTTGGCGTAAGTAAAAATGCCGACGATGCGGAACTGAAAAAAGCATACAGGGCACTGGCTAAGAAGTATCATCCGGATGCAAATCCGGGTGATGCAACTGCTGCCGAAAAGTTCAAGGAAGCTTCGGAAGCCTACAGTGTCTTAAGTGATCCGGATAAGAGACGGCAGTATGACCAGTTCGGTCATGATGCATTTACCCAGGGTGCCGGCGGTGCCGGCGGCTACGGCCCGGGCGGATTTGAATTCACAGGGGACATGAGCGATATCTTCGGAGACCTGTTCGGAGATTTCTTCGGCGGCGGCTCCAGACAGAGAAGCGCCAGATCCGGCCCTATGAAGGGAGCCAACGTGGCTTCCGCTGCCCGGCTGAAATTTGAAGAGGCGATCTTCGGCGTTCAGAAGGAGATCGAGATCAACTATAAAGAGGAATGTGCTTCCTGTCACGGAAGCGGTGCAAAGGCCGGAACCTCCCCCGTCACCTGTCCCAAGTGCGGCGGCAAAGGTCAGGTTACGGTAACCCAGCAGACCATCCTCGGCATGATGCGTTCCGTACAGTCCTGTCCGGATTGTAAGGGAACCGGTAAGATCATCAAGGAGCGCTGCCCGGATTGCTCCGGAACAGGCTACAAGACCATCAGAAAGAGGATCCAGGTATCCTTCCCGGCAGGTATCGACAACGGCCAGTCCATTCGTGTGGCAGGCCTCGGAGAGCCCGGAACGGGCGGAGGTCCCAGAGGAGACCTTCTGGTGGAGGCAGTGGTTTCCGCCAGCAACTTCTATCGCCGTCAGGGCAAGGATCTTTATGCCACCCAGGACATCAGCTTCTGTGATGCGGCCCTCGGCGCTACCGTGGAGATCCCCACAGTGGACGGTGATATGTCCTACGACATCAAGGCCGGCACACAGCCCGGTACCAGAGTCCGTTTCCGCGGAAAGGGTGTTCCGGATGTGCGCAACAAGGACAGCCGCGGTGATTACTATGTGACCCTGAATGTGGTGGTTCCCACCTCCCTTTCCAAAGAACAGCGTGAAGCCCTCACCAAGTTCGATGAGACCATGGGCGGAGCCGGTGCTGCACGCAAAAAGAAGAAGGGTCTGTTCAAGTAATAAAGTAAATGTGAAACAAATATGAAACTTCCTGCACGGCATTGCCTTGCGGGAAGTTTTTTGTTATAATGGTTGCCGTATGACTTAAATTAGGGGTAGTATGGAGTTTATGAAGCGATACATCGCCGACTGCCATTTTTCTCATCAGGCCCTGCTGACCTCCATGGATCACAGGCCCTTTGAGACAGTGGAAGAAATGAATGAACATATGATCCTGCGCTGGAACGAAACGGTCCGGCGGGGAGATGAGGTCTTTATCCTCGGGGATTTTTCCTTTGCCAAGGCAAATGAGACTGCTGAGATCCTTTCCCGCTTAAACGGCACCAAGCATCTGATCATCGGAAATCATGATTATTACCTGAGTGATAAACATTTTCCACAGGATCTGTTTGTGTGGACGGAGCGTTACCGTGAGATCCATGATAACCGCAGGAAGGTGATCCTGTGCCATTATCCCGTGTTCTGCTATCCGGGCCAGTACCGGAAGAGCTTAAAGGACGGCCCCTATGCGTATATGCTTTACGGACATGTGCACAACACCAGGGATGAGAGACTGGTGAACCGGTTTATCTCGGAGACCCGGGAGACCTCGTATATGCCCATGGACGGCACGGAGGAGGAAAAGATCCTCTGCAATATGATCAACTGCTTCTGCATGTTCTCTGATTACCGCCCCCTGACCCTTGAGGAATGGATCGAGGTGGACAGGGCCCGGAGAGAGAAGATGAACGAACAATAAAGGAGACTTCATGAAAGTCAATGTTTTAACGCTGGTAGGCTATCTGTTCACGGTACTTTGTTATGCGGGACCCATTATCCTGCTTCTGATCCTGAGGCTCAGAAAGGTACGGCAGATCGCAAATGCCCTGATCGGGATCTGTGTCTACATCAATTTCTTTGTCCTGGTCTATCTGGTACTGTTCTGTAACGTGATCGGCGGCCGGATCGGTTTTCTGAAGGATCTTCTGGATCAGCCTGTCAGTTATGCCCTGCTGCTGGTGTTGGTGGGCGGAACCCTCTGCGAATTCGGACGGTACCTGGGTCTCAGATTCGGTCTGGGAGAATCCCACAAGTGGAGAGATGCCATGGGCCTCGGCCTCGGCTACGGACTTGCAGCTACCTTCGGCCTGGCAACGGATTCCATGAGCACCGTCATGATGGTGAATTACGTCATGGTCTCGAGCGAAGGCGGAGTTGAGGAGTATTACAGGATCCTGGAAGAAGCCGGTGTGGAGCATGAAGCGGCTCAGAGCCTGCTGGAACAGGTGATGGCCATGAAGTTCATTGACGGCTTTGTGTTCATGTTCCAGCTTCTGATGATCATAACGGTTTCCGTTGCGGTTTCCGTTCTGGTGCTGGGAGCGGTCAGAAAGGATACTTACTTTAAGTCCATGCCGATCCTCTGCGTCTGGGTTGCAGCGGCATCACACATTTTCACCGACGGACTTCCCATACTTCTGACCCGGATCCTGAAGGTGCCCATGATCCTTGTGATCCTTTACATGATCCTGGTGACAGCCGGTGCGGGCTATTTCCTTTATGTTTCCTGGAAACAGCATCCCGGTGAGGGCATTAAGGCAGGGATCAAAGAGGCTGCCAGGGAAGCAAAGGAAGCCAAAAACGGCGTGGTCCATGCCTCCATTTCGGAGATGGCTGCAAAGAAGACCGCGGACATTGACACGAAGGACAATGACTGACATGCCGAATGATATTCGGGATATGATATTTGAGGGTGGAATAATCGTAAAATCTTATATTGGAGTAAATGTAAAATGAGAGACACGAAGAAGTATCTTGTCAAAGGAGCGGCAGCAGCACTTACCGCCATCATGACACTTTCCCTTGCGGGAGGGTTCCTTCCGGCAGCGGAAAAGAACGGTAATGCACAGGCGGCAGAGCTGACCGCAGAGATCGCCCCTGCTCCTGCACCTGAGGCGCCCAAGGCGGATGCCGCAGGCAATGTGATCGCACAGGCAGCTGCAAAGGACAAGGATGATAAAGAGGAAAAATTTGTTCCTTCGGATGTGGAAGGCCCTGTCTTTTCCGCAGAGGGAGGCTTTTATACCGCAGGATTCAATGTAACCCTGACCCTTCCGGATTCTCTGAAGGGAACCGGCGCAAAGATCTATTACACCCTGGACGGCTCGGAGCCGGATCCCGGCAGTGCCATCAGCCGTTCGGAGATCACGCCTACACCTTCTCCCACACCTACTCCCAAGCCCGCCAATCCCTGGGGCAACTGGGGTGACTGGGGAGGCGGTTCCAACGACAAGCGGGGCGTCAATCCGAAGATCCCTACGGGAACATTTGTCTATGATGACGAGAACGGCTTTGCGGTAGAGACCAAGCCCAAGAGCGGCACCTACCTGGCAGGAACCGTGGTCCGTGCCATTGTGGTTGACAAGAACGGAAAGTCCTCCGATATTGAAACGGTATCCTATTTTGTGGGTTCGAATGCGCCTACCAAATATACCCTTCCCGTGGTATCTCTGGTGACCGATCCCGATTCCCTTCATGATCCCAAAACCGGCCTGTTCACCAACTATGACGAGTCCGGCCGTGAATGGGAGCGCCCCGGTGTGTTCCAGTATTACGTGGACGGTCAGGAAGAGCTGGACATGAACATCGGTATCCGTCTTCACGGTGCCTACAGCCGCCGGAATGATTTCAAGAGCTTCCGTCTCTATGCAAGAGAAGAGTATGATACCGAGAAGTGGTTCAAATATAACTTCTTCGAGAACAGTGTGATCCCGGCAAATGAATCCAATTCCTCCGGGGACTCCATCGAGAAGTTCAAGCACCTGATCCTTCGTGCCGGCGGAAACGAGGCACAGACCGGTGACTCCACCATGATGCGAGATGCATTTGTCCAGTCTCTGATGACCAATACCAAGCTGGATCTTCAGGCATATCAGCCCGTGGTTGTTTACTTAAACGGCGACTACTACGGCATGATGAACGTTCGTGAGCGTTTCGATTCCCACTATTTTGCAACCCATTACAATACCAAGAAGGAAAACATCGCTGTTTATAACTTCTGGTATGATGAGAAGAACGGTGACCGGAACATTGAAGTGGATGACGGTACCGATGAGGACAAGAAGTATCTTGAGGACTTCTATCAGTACGTGGAGGACCACGATCTGTCTCAGGAAGAGAACTATCAGTGGGTAGCCGAGCGTCTGGACATCGAGAACTACATCGACTATCTTTCCGTGCAGCTTTTCTGCAATAACCATGACTGGCCCGGCAACAACTGCCGTGCTTGGCGCTACACCGGAGAGCCCATGGATGCCTACGGACTTGACGGAAAGATCCGTTTCTGCCTGTTCGATACCGAGTACAGCTTGAACCTGTACAACCAGCAGGAGACTCAGCCTTCCTTCGACTCCCTTGCAGCAGCAACTGCAAAGAACAGCAAGGAGTGGCCCAACCAGCACGGTTCCACCCTGCTGCTCCGTAAGCTCCTGGAAAATGACGGTTTCCGTGAGCAGTTTGCAACCCGTTATATGGACCTTTTGAACACCAATTTCTCCTCCAGAGTAACGGTGAAGCAGTTCAACGAGATGTTCAAGGTGATCGAGTCCGCCTTCAAGGAGTCCGGTACCAAGAACTCCCTGGGAAATGGTGTGGACAGTGCCAAGAAGTTCTTAAGCTCCCGTAACAGCTATGCCTTCGGTGAGATCAGCAAGCATCTTTCTGCAGGTCCCAAGTACCGCCTGGAGCTTTACACCAATACCGAGGGCTTCGGCTCCTACAATATCAACACCATTGAAGGACTTACCGCTGATGCTCCCACAGCAGATGAGGACCGCTGGGCCGGCTACTACTGTGCCAACATCCCCGTGAAGGTCACTGCAGTGGCAGCGGAAGGATATCATTTCTCACACTGGGAAGAATTCCCGGAGGTTACGGATGCAACCTACATCATCGACTCCTCCAGAGGCGATGCGGAGAATGTCAAGCTGACTCCTGTATTTGAGGAGGGTCCTGCCGAGACTGAAACCGAGGTTCAGCCCACCGAGGAAGAGACTCAGGAAAATGAGTCCAGCGGACATGACGAGAAGGATGATGAGGACAATACCGATAAGAAGGTTTACCGGATCCTCCTGGTGAGCCTGCTTCTCATCGTACTTGTGGTGGCAGTCGGCGTTGCAGCTGTCAGCGTTACCAGGAAAATGAAGTCATGACGGAAGATCAATAATTTGAAAAAGAGTTCGTGACAACAAACATTTGAATCAAAAACATTTGCCCCGGGAAGGTTCTCCTTCCCGGGGTTTGTTGTTGTAAGAAAATTTTCAGAAATACCTCTTGACACAGAATACCTCGTGTTGTATAGTATCCTGTGAAAGGAGGTATTAAGCATGGATGTTCAATTAAAAAGAGGTCTGCTTGAGATCTGTGTTCTGTCGGCCATCAAGTACAGTGAATCCTACGGCTACAGGATCATCAAGGACATGCAGCCGTACCTGAAGATATCGGAATCCACCTTATACCCGATCCTCAAAAGACTGGAGGAAGGTAAGATGCTGACCGTCAGGTCGGAGGAATATAACGGAAGACTCAGAAAGTATTACCGCATCACGGATCTGGGCCGAAAGCGGCTGGATGCGTTTGCACAGGAGTGGAAAGAAGTAATGTCTGTGTACGAATTTGTTACCAGGGAGGAGAGTCATGAACAGAACTGAATTTTTGGATGCAATTTCCGCCAAACTGAACGGTCTTTCGGAAGAGGACCTGAAGAAGGCGTTATCATTTTACAAAGAAGCACTGGATGATCGTATCGAGGAAGGAATGTCTGAGGAAGAGGCCATCAGTGACATCGGAACTCCGGATGAGATCGCTGCAGAGATCGCTGCGGAGATGCCGCTTACCAAGCTGATCAGTGCCAAGGCCAGCACGGCCCGTTCCTTAAAGGGCTGGGAGATCGCACTCCTGGTGATCGGCTTCCCCCTTTGGGGCCCCATCCTTCTGACCCTCGTCATTGTGGTGTTCTCAGTTTACTTAAGCCTCTGGTCAGTGGTCCTTGCACTGGGTGCCGGGGCAGTTGTGGTGATCCTTTGTTCTCTGGCGATGCTGGTGGCATCCTTCTTCCTGATCCCCGAGGTGACGGGACCTTCGTTTGTTGCTATGCTCGGTGAGGGATTCATCGTACTTGCGGTGGGAACACTGCTTCTGATCCCTACGGCACTTGCCTTCTGGGGAATGGTGAAGCTCGGAGGTGTGATCATCCGGGGCATTAAGCGTATGTTTGTAAGAAAGTGAAAGGAGTAGTTATTATGAAGGGATTTATCAAAGTTGTAGTGATTCTCGGAGCAGTATTTTTATTGATCGGACTGATCCTGTCGGGGATCGCCTTCGGAATTGGAGGAGTAAGCGCATTCACCATTTCCACGAAGGACGGCCAGTCGATCACCGAAAAGTCGGTTTCATTTTCCGAGACCGTGGATTCCATCGATCTTGATATGAGCGTCGGGGATGTAACTCTTCATTCCTATGACGGAGACGAGATCCGTGTGGATTATTATGATTCCAATCAGGTTGAACATAAGATTTCCTGTGAGGACGGCGTCCTGACCGTTCGTCAGACCGTTGCGAAGAAGTTTACTATGGATCTGTTCTTCTTAAACGATCCCGACCGGAAAATGGACATTTACCTTCCAGAAGGTTCTTCCGCATTGAAGGACGGAACCTTCAAGTTGAACACCGGAAGTCTGAAGATCCCGGCTGAGGTTTCTTTTGCAACATTAAACGGAAATATGGATACAGGGTCTTTTAAAATGGCCGGTCAGGGAACTGACAAGAAGGCAGAAAAGCTGGAAGTTTCCAATAATACCGGCTCCATCACCGTAACAGATTATGCCGCAGATTCCATCAATTTATCTGCAACCACCGGCTCCATCAAGTTGGAGAAGGCAGAAGCTGATGACATTACTCTGAAGGACAACACCGGAAGCCTGACTCTGACTGAGGTTAAGGCAAAGGATATTGAAATGAGATGCTCCACCGGAAGCATCCACCTGGATCAGGTGGAAGCAGAGAACATCAAGGGCAAGAACAATACCGGAAGCATTCAGGGAACACTGGTAGGCGATTACAGCTACCATGCAACCAGCGACACCGGATCCGTTCGCGTACCGGAGTCCGTGGAAGGTGCAGGCAAGGCTGAGTTCGATACCGACACCGGTTCCATCAAAATTCAGAAGTATTGAGAAATAAAAAACACCTGCAACCAAAGCGGCTGCAGGTGTTTTGCTTTACATTCATTTTTCAGATCCGAAAGATCATTTTCCTGTAAGAAAACTTTTGTTCCGGTATTACAGTTCTTCCTTCACCGGTGTTGCGGGAACGGAGATGATGATGGGCAGGTTACCGTTTCTGGTACGCATATCATCGATCAGCTTCTTCTGGGAAGCGGGATCCTTGAAGACTGCCACATAGGTCAGCTCAAACATGCTGCCCATGTTGGTGGTCTTTACTCTGTCGAGGTGCCAGCTCTCAAGATGAGCGGTGAACAGGTCGTCGTAAATGCTGCTGTAGTCCAGAGACTCAGGGATGGTAACTTTGATGTTACGGGTATTTGCGGAAACCTTTTTCTCACCGAAGGGAAGCATGTTCAGGGCGATCAGGATAATGCAGAATGCAACGGTGAAGATCAGTGCAAGCCATACATAGCCGATACCGGTTGCAAGACCGACTGCCATAGCAAGGAAAATGCTTGTGATCTCCTTTGCGGTACCTGTTGCGGAACGGAAGCGGACCAGACTGAATGCACCGGCAATGGCTACTGCGGTTCCCAGGTTACCGTTGATCAGCATGATAACGATCTGGATGGTCGGAGGCAGAAGAACCAGTGTGATCACGAAGTTCTTGCTGTACTTGGATTTTACCATGTAGGAAAATGAAATGATGAGTCCGCACAGAAGAGCAATGGAAACTGCGATGAGCTCCTGAGTAACGGAAACGGTGGATGAACTGGAATAAAGGTCTGTAAAAATGCTGTCGATCATGACTTAGCACCTCCCTGGTTATTATTAGAACATTTTAATTTATAGATCTCCCCGTATTTGGAAAATGATACGGGATAGATTTCAAGGTCTGTCAGGATGGAAGAGAGCCAGAGGGGCATGGCGCCGTTGATCTTGACTTCCATCAGATGGGTTCCGGGAGGTAGAAGCTCCACTCCGTCGGTCCCGTGGCGCAGGTCTAAGTCGTGCCATCTCGAACGGATCTTCTCATCGAAGGTCAGTCGGAAGGACGGGTCCTGCTTCCCGAACATGGCTATGCGGTCATAGGCCAGCATCAGCTTGGGCTTCGGGTGATAGTATTTTAAGAAATAATCGATCTCATGAAGGATCTGACAATCCTCCTCGGAGGGATAGATCCCTTCTTCGAGAAAATGTACGGCGGTCTGCAGAGGCATTTTCACTCTTCTCTTGTAAACCACACCGTCATATTTCTTCTTGATCTCCACAAAGACCTTGGTCTTGTCCTTGGGAGTTCCGTAACTCCTTAAGCGAAGCTTCTCTTTATAAACGGGCTTCTCCAGGGAGGTCCGGATCAGATCGAAGTTGTCGGTATCATAATAGATATTGGCAATGGTGGAGAGTCCGTATTCATCCACCTGCATATAAGGCTCCATTCTCCTTCGGAGCTCTTCATAGATCTCCGGCCGGATCATGTATTTCTTCTCGATCCGTTTGAACGTCAGAATATTCTGATCTGCCATATCGAAAGCCTCCTTTCCGGTCACACGAAATCAATTATATAACAATTTTTTGCGAAATGCACTTGAATTATTGCTCGAATTCATGAAAGTATTGTTAAAATGTTGTATAAAATGTGATACAAAGGAATAGTTTGCCACGCTATGCGTGTCAAACGAATTGCGCTGATAATGTTGCACATTATCAGCGATTGTTGCAGATGCGAAGCATCTGCAACTAAAATGTTCTCAAAAAAATACCAAATATTATTGCAATCCCGAAAACCCTCATATATAATGGGGGCGAACCTGCGCGAATGCCAGCACGCAGGCGACAATTTCATATTCACAGTAAAGAAAGGAAGTAAACACAATGAAATTAAAGCGTTTCGCTTGTGTGTTGATGACTCTTACTATTGCACTGAGCGGTCTTACCACCGGTTGTACCTCAGGCGACAAGGACGGAAAAGCTTCTTCCTCGATTACGATCGGTATCCCCCAGGATCTCGACAGTCTTGACCCTCATAAGGCAGTAGCGGCAGGAACAAAGGAGATTCTCTTCAACATCTATGAAGGCCTGGTGAAAGTGGATAGCGACGGAAATCTGGTCCCTGCAGTTGCCTCGGAAGTATCCCCCAGTGAGGATGGCTCCAGCTACACCTTTACTCTTCGTGACGGTGTGAAGTTCCATGACGGAAGTGCGGTAACGGCAGAGGATGTGAAATATTCTCTCGATCGTTGCGCCGCGTCCGATGGTGATTCTGCTCCATTGGTACCGGCGTTTTCCAATATTAAGAGTGTCGATGTAAAAGATGCTAAGACAGTCACCGTTAACCTTGAGAACCCGGATACGGAGTTCCTGGCGAACCTGACCACCGCCATTATCCCGGCATCCAATAAGGAGCCGGAGAAGAATGCCATCGGTACAGGCCCTTACAAGTACGTATCCTGGACTCCCTTAGAGCAGGTTGTCCTTAAGAAAAATGAAGACTACTGGGGCGAAAAGGCTTATATCACGGATGTGACCATCAAGATCATTGCCGACGGCGACTCCATTGTAACCGCATTAAACGGCGGTTCCATCGATTTCTTCGCAAGACTTTCCGCAGACCAGGTAAGCCAGCTTTCCGGTGACTTCACGGTCTATGAAGGAACCATGAACCTGGTTCAGGCTCTGTACCTGAACAACGCAGAGAAGCCCTTCGATGATGTCCGCGTGCGTCAGGCACTCTGCTATGCAACGGATGTGAAGGCTATCCTGGATATGACCTCTGACGGAAAGGGAACTCCCATCGGTTCCAGTATGTTCCCGGCTTTCGGTAAGTACTACACCGACCTGAGCAACACCTATCCCAAGGATATCGAAAAGGCTAAGGCTCTTTTGAAGGAAGCAGGCTATGAGGACGGATTTACCTTCACCATTACCGTTCCTTCCAACTATCAGCCCCACATTGATACCGCTCTGGTTCTGAAGGAGCAGTACAAGGAGATCGGTGTTACTGCCGAGATCCAGAAGGTAGAATGGGCAACCTGGCTCAGCGATGTTTACACCGGTCGCCAGTTCACCTCTACCGTGATCGGTGTGGACGCTTCCACCTTAACTGCACCGGCTCTGCTTTCCAGATTTGTATCCGATGCAGGAAACAACTTCATCAATTACAACAATGCAGACTATGATGCGGCTTATGCCCGTGCCATCAAAACCACAGATGATGCCGAGAAGACCGCAGCATACAAGGAATGTGAGAAGATCCTTGCCGATACGGCAGCCAACGTTTACATTCAGGATATGGCAGAGTTTGTAGCCCTGAACAAGAAGTACACAGGCTACACCTTCTATCCGCTGTACGTTCAGGATCTTGCAAAGATCAAACCCGCAGACGCTAAATAACAAAATAAACGGAGGAAAGAGACATGAGAGATGTGATCCGGAAACTGGCATCAATGATCCTGACACTACTGATTGTCTCTTTCCTTGTTTTTTTGGCCTTTGACCTGATCCCCGGTGATCCGGCCATTGCAAAACTCGGGACCCAGGCAACCCCGGAGCAGGTTGCATCCCTTCGAGCTGAGTGGGGCCTTGACCGGCCGTTCCTCATCCGGTATTTTGACTGGTTATTTTCCTTTGTAAGGGGGGATATGGGTTATTCCTACCATTTCGACCGCGCAGTAACGGAGCTCCTTTCCGGGAAAATACTCATTACAGTAACCCTGGTCATCATGGCATTTGTGATGATCGTTTCCGTCTCCATTCCCATGGGGATCTTCGCTGCCCGTCATCAGGGCGGCGCCCTTGATAAGTCCATCATGGTGAGCAATCAGCTCCTGATGGCCATTCCGCCGTTTTTCAGCGGCATCCTCATTACCTTCCTCTTCGGAGTAGGGCTGAGTTTTTTTAAGCCCGGAAGTTTTGTTTCCTATACACAGAATTTCGGCGGCTTCTTATTCTACATGATCTTCCCGGCTCTGGCCGTTGCCATCCCGAAGATCGCCATGTGTGTGAAGCTCCTTCGATCTTCCATTCTCGAACAGTGGCCCATGGATTATGTCCGGACTGCCTACAGCCGCGGAAACCGTACCATGCAGGTGCTTTACCGTCACGTTCTGAGAAATGCCATGATCCCCGTTGTCACTTTCCTTGGAATGACCCTGGCGGACATGGTTGCGGGAAGCATCATCATTGAAAAGGTCTTCAACATCCCGGGCATCGGCCAGATCCTGATCAAATGCATCGAGTACCGGGATTATCCCACAGTGGAAGCAGTGGTAATGCTGATCGCCTTCCTTGTGGTCTTTGTTAACTTTATGGTCGATATCATTTACCGTATTCTGGATCCCAGAATGCGTCAGAGTTCATAAGGAGGCGTGTGCATGAAGAAGTTTAAGCCAAATGCGAGCCTCTTAGCCGGCTGTATCCTGGTGGGACTGATGCTTCTGATGGTCCTTTGGGGCTGGATCGCCACTCCCTATGATCCCAATGCCATGGATGCGGATCTGAAATTTGCCGGCCCTTCCCTCAGTCACCTGATGGGCTGCGATAATTTCGGCAGGGACGTTTTCAGCCGGATCCTGCAGGGCGTGGGCAATACCTTTATCGTATCCGTGGGTACCGTGGCCATCGGCGTTGTTTTCGGCATCCTCATCGGCGGGCTCTGCGGCTACTACGGCGGATGGCTGGATGAAGCACTGATGCGCTGCAACGATGTGCTCTTTGCCTTCCCCAGTGTGTTCCTGGCCCTCGTGGTCATCAGTCTTATAGGTCCGGGAAAATATCAGGTGATCGTGGCCTTAGGTATCGCATTCATCCCCAGCTTTGCGAGAATGGTCCGCTCGGAATTCATGAAGCAGAGAAACCGGGACTATTGTCTGTCGGCACAGTTAATGGGAGCAAGCTCCTTAAGAACCATGTTCGTACACATTCTCCCGAATGCCTTACCCGTGATCCTTTCTTCCGTGATCATCGGCTTCAACAACGCCGTGATCGCAGAGGCGGGCCTGTCCTACCTCGGCATAGGCGTTCAGCCTCCGGAAGCAAGTCTCGGTGCCATGCTCTCGGATTCCCAGAGTTTCTTATATAAAGATCCCATGCTGTGCATTTTCCCCGGTGTGGTCATGGCACTCATGATCCTGGGCTTTGCACTACTCGCAGAGGGACTGACTGAGAAGAAAAAGTAAAAGTTACTATATTTTATATAGAAAGGAGAGGCCATGGAAGAGGCGATTCTTGAAGTAAAAGAATTAAATATCGAATTCCACGATCATGAATTGCCGGAAACGGTGGTCTCAGACCTTTCGTTTACGCTGCACAAGGGCGAGATCCTGGGGATCGTGGGAGAGTCCGGTTCCGGAAAGTCCATGACGGCTCTGGCCATTGCCGGGCTTCTGAGCCGAAAGGATATGGAGAAGCGGGGCGAGATCCTGTTCCGGGGACAGAACCTGCTGCAGTGTGACAGAAACATGCTCCGGTCCTTCCAGGGAGATGAGATCAGTATGATCTTCCAGGAACCCATGACTTCCTTAAACCCGGTCAAGAAGATCGGCTGGCAGGTGGAGGAAAGTCTTCGGATCCACCACAAGGAGCTGTCCAAGGAGGAATGCCGGAAGAAGGCCCTGGACATCTTGGAGGGGTGCGAATTAAAGCCTGAGGTTTACGATATGTATCCTCACGAGCTTTCCGGAGGAATGCGTCAGCGTGTCATGATCGCCTCCGCCATGATCTGTGATCCCGAGATCCTGATCGCGGATGAGCCTACCACGGCTCTTGACGTGACCATCCAGGAACAGATCATTCACCTCTTATTAAAACTGAACCGCAAAAAACACACCTCCATCCTGTTCATTTCCCATGACTTAAGTCTGGTACGCAGGCTCTGTGAAAATGTGATCGTCATGCAGCACGGAGTCATGGTGGAGCAGGGCTCTGCCGAAGAGATCTTCGCAGAACCCAGGGAGGATTACACCAAGGTCCTGACCGGCTCCATCCCCAAGGTGGTGCTGACGGAGGAGAGGAGAGAGCGGCTCCTCAGATCCCTTGCCTCCGGTACATCCAAAACGGATCCCAGACAGCCTCTGGTGAAAACCGATCACCTGTATTCCTACTACCGCCAGTACGGCAAGGGCAAGGTCCGGAAGGTGGGAGTGCTGAAGGATGTTTCCTTTGAGATCCGCCCGGGTCAGGTCTTCGGCCTGGTGGGCGAGAGCGGAAGCGGAAAGAGTACCCTGGCCAAGGCATTGACCGGTATTGTAAAGGATACGAAAGGGGAGATCGTCAGACCGGAAAATGGTTTTGCCATGATCTTCCAGGATCCTGCGGGGAGCTTGAATCCCGCAAAGAAGGTGGGCTGGCTACTCATGGAGCCTCTTCGGATCCGGGGTATCCGAGATAAAAAGGAGATGCAACAGCGTGCCATTCGGATGCTGGAAAAAGTCGGCCTCTCCGCCGAATACATGGACCGGTATCCCAACGAGCTTTCCGGAGGGCAGCGGCAGAGAGTCTGCATCGGCATTGCCCTGATGCAGGAGGCCACCGTCCTGATCGCAGATGAACCGGTCTCCGCTCTGGACGTAACGGTCCAGGCTCAGATCCTGAAGCTGTTGAAGGATCTGAAGAAGGAGATGGATCTGTCCATCCTGTTCATTTCCCATGATCTGAGAGTGGTCTACAACATGTGCGATTACGTGATGATCATGAAGAAGGGTGAGATCGTGGAGCAGGCCAGAAGGGACAAGATCTACTTTACTCCCAAACAGCAATATACCAAAGATCTGCTGAATGCGGCAGGCCTCGGAGATCTGTCAATTACGAATGAAATAGACCAAGAAAAATGACTATGGCGGGAGCTTTGAAAGAGGTTCCCGCTATCGTTTTCGAAAAATGCACGAAAAACATACTTAAAAGAGGCGTTTTAATTGCGGTTTTAGTGCATATGTACCATTAAGAAAGTATGCGAATTATAAAACTTTCAAAAACGCAAGCGGAATGCGGTAAAAATGTGAAATTTTTTCATTGACTTTTCAGAGGCTATCGATTATAAATAACCTTAAGTGTGGATTTTTGCGAGGAAAGGTATGTCCTCATGAAAAAAGTGTGTAAACCACACCTTATGTAACTGCCTGTTTTTGGTATGAAACAGGTAAGCAAATGCCATTAGGGTATTATGGATGATGTAAAACTTATTCGGAGGAGGATTATCATGGCATCAAGAATGAATACCAACTTTAAGGTAAGAAAGAAAGTAGCAATGTTTTCTTCCCTGGCACTTTCAGCAGGTCTGATCGTATCAGGTGTCACCCTTCAGGGTGCGAAGGCAGATGACGCGTTCACCGCAGATCCCTACGTATACAACGTAAGCGATCCCTTAGGTGCAGCAACTCATTTCCATCTGTTCGCCAAGAACAATGTAACGTCTAACGTTCACACTCACGGAAACATCGCAGCTGAGACTTTCTACGGAGTAGCAGAGTTCGGCTCCAGAGAAAGATTCAATCTTCAGGAAACAACTTATGTAGGAAGTGCGATCTACAGCATCGCAACCTCTTCCAACTCAGACACACTGGTTGTAGACAGCAGCTACAAGCTCATCTCCGGCAAGAACGGTGAGGCAGGACAGAAGGTTCTGGCTGATGCAAACGGCAATCAGTTCTATCTTGACCATGTAAAGACCGTTCTTTTCGAGAAGGTCGGTGCTCCTTACATTGATCTTTCCGCAGAGTTCGGCAAGCTGGAGAAGCTTTCTGCTACATATTCTGTACAGAAGGATTCCGAGACCATCACTTACAGCCTGGTTGAGGATCAGAACAACCGCTACATCGATTTCTCCGGTGCAGCAGTAAATGAGAATTCTTACGTAAACATCAGCTATGCTGACTGGTCCAAGTATTCTTCCAGACTGGTTCTGAAGGGTCTTGATTCCAATACCGCAAACTCCGGCGTTGTTGTCATCAACATTGATGCAGCAGGTCAGGAAAGCATCGAACTGGCTCCTTCCGATCAGGAAGCATTTGACCGCAACGGTCAGAGCTATGTAAAGAACGAGATGGGTTCCGAAGCTTACGGCTCCCTCCGTCTGATCTACAACATCTACGACAGCTCTGCAGCTGACAAGGTTTATACAGGAACAGTTTCCTTCTCTACTTCCGGATTCGGTTCCATCCTTGCTCCCGGTGCTCAGGTAAATGTTGCATCCCTTAACGGTACCGTTGTAGGAAGCAGCATTGTTCACAGCGGCGGAGAGTCCCACAGAATGGACGTAGTTGCACTGAAGCCCGTTGAAAAGCCCACTGAGGTTGAGACAACCGAGGCTCCTACCGAAGCACCTACCGAGATCGAAACCACTGAAGAAACTACCGAGTTCATTTATGTAGCTCCTACAGAGGAAGAGACTGAGGAAGAGACTGAGGCTCCTACCGAGGCACCTACAGAAGCTCCCACCGAGGCTCCCACAGAGGCACCTACCGAGGCACCTACAGAAGCTCCTACCGAGGCTCCCACAGAGGCACCTACAGAAGCTCCTACCGAGGCTCCCACCGAGGCACCTACAGAAGCTCCTACCGAGGCACCTACAGAAGCTCCTACCGAGGCTCCTACTGAGGCACCTACAGAAGCTCCTACCGAGGCTCCTACCGAGGCTCCTACCGAGGCTCCTACAGAAGCGCCTACCGTAGCTCCCACTGAGGCTCCTACAGAAGAGACTACCGAGTTCATTATCGTAGCTCCCATCGAAGAGACCGAAGAAGAAACCGAAGCTGAGACCGAGGCTGAAGTTGTTACCGAGGCTGAGACCGAAGCAGAAGTTGCTCCCGAAGCAGAAACAGAAGCAGTTCCGGAAGAAACCACCGAAGCTGAGGCAGGTGTTGCTTCCGTTGTAGTGATCGACGTTGTTGATGAGAACAATGAAGGCGTTGCAGACGTTGCAGTTGAGATCATCGATAACAAGGGCAAAGTTGTAGAGATCATCAAGACCGATGAAGAAGGTAAGGCTTCCTCTACAGAACTTCCTGACGGCGAATACAAGGTTGTTGTTATTGAGCAGCCTGAAGAGTATGTTCCCGCTCAGCCCGTTACCGCTGTTAAGGTTATGAACGATAACGTAGTTCAGGCTTCCAGCACCCTTGGTTCTTCCATCTCCATCCCCGTTGTTAACGGTTCTTCTCAGACCGTTGTACTCGGTATCGAGAACAAGAACACTGTATTTGCAATGATCCTGTTTATCCTCGGCGGACTGTCCCTGGCTTGCACAGGTTACCTTGCATTTGACATCTATCGCAAGAGATGATCAATACGGACGTAAGTACCGTATCCCGGAAGGACTTCTCAAAGGTCCCGACGGAACATAACTAAAGTATCGTTGAGCGAACCCTTTCGAGGGTTCGCTCTTTCGGGTCTAAGGAGTATATAGACAGATCATGAAGAAACAGACAATTTTTTACTGCGTTGCCGCCCTTTTTTTTATTGCCGCCGTAACGGTTGGCGTGCTGAACCATTTTCACGTGTTTGATGCACCTGAGCGTCCGGCAGAGACAACCGAAGCTGTGGAAACGACCCCTGAAGCAACCACTGAAGCAACCAAGGAGCCGGAAAGCAGTACGGAAAGCATCACAGAACCGGAGAGCAGTGAGACAGAGCCTGTTTCCACTCAGGAAGAGACGACGTGGCCTGTAGTGGATTTTGAGATCCCCGAATGGGACCATGATCTGATCCCGAGCCTGACCTATCCTCTGCCCACCCAGTTCGACAAGGGTGACTACTACAACGACGAGTTCCAGGAGGATTACGAGAACCACTATTATCA
This sequence comes from Lachnospiraceae bacterium, assembly GCA_017614345.1. Classification (GTDB taxonomy): domain Bacteria; phylum Bacillota; class Clostridia; order Lachnospirales; family Lachnospiraceae; genus JAGACB01. Next base: position 4,345 of record JAGACB010000114.1, on the reverse strand, counting down.
GTACACCTTCTACATGGCTCTTCATGTGACCAGAGTGGAGGGCGCCCCTTTTGACGCCGGATCCGTGATCGAGATCCTGGAAAATGACATGGACTACTTCATGTACGTCAACACCGAGATCACAGAGATGGATCTGAAGATCGACCGCGAAATGTCCGAAAAGCATAACGCCGTTGTCTGGGACTTCTCCTTCCACATCATTGACCTGAACGAAGTTCCTTCCACCTGCGTGGGCAGATACTTCCAGCTCGGTGACTGGGATCTGATCTGCCTCTACCGCATTCCCGACGACCGTCTGGAGGAAGTAACTCCTTACGTGGAGAGCACCTACGACCAGATCGGCATCACCACGGTCCGGAAGGATGAAGCGGAGTATTATCGTTGAGAATATGACAAGTCTGCTGGTAGATCGGATATCGCAGAAAAATGTCGTGATCGAAAATCTTTCAGAGTAATAAGTAATCCCCGGGATATCGATGAGATATCGCCGGGGATTGTTTGTGTTTAATATTTTTTGTTGCCGAATGTTTCAATGAGATTAATTGCTTTTCTTCTCTGTCTGATCAGAGCATGTGTCCGTGATACATGAACAGCCATACATAACCTGCAATGCAGAGTGCGGAGATTATGAAGAACAGGATCAGACTTACAATGGCCAGACCCTTACCGATGCGGGCAAAAAGTGTTTTGTAGCCGTGGTGCTTTTTGGAAACGCCTGCAAGGATCAGGGCTGTAATGGTTGCAAATACGTTGATACCGAGACTTAAGAAGGCCAGGATCGCGAATGCCAGACAGAAAGCTCCGCTGGTATCCTTTACCTTACCCTTGATATACACGGTCTGCTGTTTCTGCTTCTTGGCCTTGCCTTTCTTTCCTTTGCCCTTTCCCTGATCGGCTGCAGCTGCCTGATTTGCGATCTCAGGATTCTGATCGTAGAACGACTGCTGTGCGGGTGCCTGATTCGGAGCTGCGGTAGGAGCGGGTCCGAAGGAAGGCGGGGCATCGGGAGACGGAGCCTGGCTCGGTGCTGCGGTAGGAGCAGGTCTGAAGGAAGGCGGAGCGTCGGGAGACGGAGCCTGATTCGGTGCTTCGGTAGGAGCAGATCCGAAAGAAGAAGCTTCCGGCGAAGATGCTGAGTTTACTGAAGGCGCCGGAGGAATTATGGCAGTGGATTCCGACTGGAATGTCGGAGATGCCGAAGGCTCGGGCATGGGTGCATTCGCTGCCTGTCTCACCAGCTCGGGATTCTGATCATAGAAGGACGGTCTTGCAGGAGCCGGTGCCGGATCCGGTGCCGGAGCTGCCTGCTGAACCGGTGCAGGGTTTGAAACCGAAAACGGCTGCTGAGCCGGAGCGGCTTCGGGGGCAGGAGCTGATCCTGCTGCGGGAGCCGGGCTGCCCTGGTTCATATTGTTCTGATTCTCAAAAGGATCGTTCATGGATATTTCCCTCATTCTTTATACGTGAGTCCGGAAAACGGACTGTCAGAGTCGGGCAAACGGCGAAAAAAGCCGATCTGCGCTCTGTAATGCTTAATTATACTATGAAAATCGACAAAAATCCAGTGGAATTTTGGACCCCTCCGGGACCTGCCGGGTTAAAAAGGGGCAGAGGAGGATCCTTTATTTTCGCAGATGGAAAGGATTTCGAAAGGTCTTGTTCACTGAAAATTCGAAATTGCGGGCTATGTCGCACTTGATTTCTCGGCTATTTGTCCCTATAATACAATCATTGAAAAATGCGGATCCATATATATGTGTGGTGAAAAACGGCTGATGCAGAGAGTGAAAAATGTTTCTGCAGGCCCGAATGGAGGTGAAATATTTGCCCGGATATCAAGATGATATGAATGATAACTCCGATCAGAACAACAATGATCAGGAGAAAAAGAAAAAGCGGTCTCCGCAGTCCTGGATGCTGCTGATCCTGCTTGTGTGTCTGTTGGTACTGCTCCTGTCATTTTTCTCGGATCTGTTCCTGAACGGATCCAAGAGTGAGGTGACCTACAACGAGTTCCTGAGCATGCTTGAAAAGGACGAGGTTGAGTCCGTAACGGTGAAGAATAACCGTTATTACATCAAGCTGAAGGATGGCGTCCAGAGGGACGATGACGTGGGCTATTCCAAGACCAGTTATTACACCGGTCTGATGAATGATGAGTCCATCCTGCAGACCATGCTCGATCATAACGTCAAGGTCCTCAGAAGTACCGAGGATCCCAGCAACGGTATCATTGAGTTTATTCTGGTCTACATTCTCCCGATCGTGCTGTTCCTTCTGTTTATGAGCTTCCTGTTCAAGAAGATCGGAAGCGGCAGCGGGATCATGGGCGTTGGCAAGAGTACGGCCAAGGTTTACGTGCAGAAGGAAACCGGCATTACCTTTAAGGATGTGGCCGGTGAAGATGAGGCGAAGGAGTCTCTGAAGGAGATCGTTGATTTCCTTCATGACCCTCAGAAATACGCCGAGATCGGTGCTAGACTTCCCAAGGGAGCGCTTTTGGTAGGGCCTCCCGGAACCGGTAAGACCCTGCTTGCAAAGGCGGTTGCCGGTGAGGCTGAGGTTCCTTTCTTCTCCCTGTCCGGTTCGGACTTTGTGGAGATGTTTGTGGGCGTGGGTGCTTCCCGTGTCCGTGACCTGTTCAAGCAGGCTCAGCAGAATGCGCCCTGCATCATTTTCATCGATGAGATCGATGCCATCGGTAAGAGCCGTGACTCCCATCTCGGGGGAAATGATGAGCGCGAGCAGACCTTGAATCAGCTGCTTTCCGAGATGGATGGTTTTGATTCTTCCAAGGGTCTCATTGTCCTTGGTGCCACCAACCGTCCGGAGATCCTGGATAAGGCTCTTCTGCGTCCCGGTCGTTTTGACCGCCGGATCATTGTGGAGAAGCCGGATCTGAAGGGTCGTGTCAACATCCTCAAGGTTCATGCCGAGAAGGTGAAGCTTGATGAAACCGTTGATTTTGAGGCCATCGGCCTTGCTACCTCCGGAGCCGTTGGTTCCGACCTGGCAAATATGATCAATGAGGCTGCCATTAATGCAGTCAAGGAAGGCCGTAAGGCAGTATCCCAGAAGGATCTGCTCTATGCGGTGGAGGTGGTCCTTGTAGGTAAGGAGAAGAAGGACCGGGTTCTGAACGAACAGGAACGCCGGATCGTTTCCTACCACGAGATCGGACATGCACTGACCAGTGCCCTCTTAAAGAATTCCGAACCGGTGCAGAAGATCACCATTGTCCCGAGAACCATGGGCGCTCTGGGCTTCGTTATGCACACACCGGAAGAGGAACGTTACCTGAACACCAAGGAAGAGCTGGAGGAGCGTCTTATCAGCCTGCTTGGCGGACGTGCTGCCGAGGAGGTTGTCTTCGGAAGTATCACCACCGGAGCTTCCAACGATATTGAACAGGCCACCAACATTGCCCGCTCCATGATCACCATGTACGGCATGAGCGAGAAGTTCGGCCTGATGGGTCTTGAGACCGTGGAGGATCAGTACCTCACCGGCCGCAAGAGCCTGAACTGCTCAGACGAGACTGCTGCGGAGATCGACCGCGAAGTCATGCAGATGCTGAAGGTTGCTTATGAGCGTTCCAAGGAACTGCTGATCCAGAACCGCGAGATCCTGGACGAACTTGCTGCCTTCCTGATCGAGCGTGAGACCATCACCGGCCAGGAATTCATGGAGATCTTCCATCGCCTGAGAGCCGAGAAGGGCATCGAACCGCCCGCCGATTACAAGAAGAAGGCGGAGGAAGCCAAGGATCAGGCTGAGGCGGCTGTTTCGCAGGTTGAGACTGAAGTACAGGATACAGCAACGGCTGAGGCTGAAACTGAGACTGCTTCAGGCACTGAGGAAGTACCGGCTGAAACCCCTGCTACAGACACAGATACCGGCGTTTCTGATGATTCTTATGCCATCGGCAGTGAAGATGATCCGAAGGACGGACTGCTCTAAGCCAAGTAATTGAAGATTCTTATGTCAGAGCTGCTGCACAGGCTTGTGCGGCAGCTCTTCTATGTGGAAAGCTAAGAAAAGCTTCTTGAGGGGCATTCTCTTAGCTGCTGCTTCTGAGAAGCGGTCGTTCCTGGCGCCGGAAGGCTAAGAAAAGCTTCTTAATGGGTCATTCTCTTAGCCGCGGCTTCTAAGAAGCGGCCGTTCCTGGCGCCGGAAGGCTAAGAAAAGCTTCTTGAGGTCCATTCTCTTAGCCGCGGCCTCTAAGAAGTGGCCGTTATTGGCGCCTGAAGGCTAAGAAAAGTTTCTTGAGGGTCATTCTCTTAGCTGCGGCTTCTGAGAAGCGGCCGTTCCCGGCGCCGGAAAGCTAAGAAAAGCTTCTTATGGG
>JAGACB010000113.1 GCA_017614345.1 Lachnospiraceae bacterium | reverse complement strand
GGCAAGTCCGACGCTGAAGTTATGCGTTTCTGCCAGAGCTTCATGACTGAACTCAACAGACACATCGGCGCTGATTGCGACGTTCCTGCAGGTGATATCGGTGTAGGCGGTCGTGAGATCGGTTACATGTTCGGTCAGTACAAGAGAATCAAGGACGTTTATGAAGGCGTTCTTACCGGTAAGGGTCTTACCTACGGCGGATCTCTTGCTCGTACAGAAGCAACCGGTTACGGTCTTTGCTACTTCACTGATGAAGTTCTTAAGGCTAACGGCAAGTCCTTCGAGGGCAAGACTGTTGTTATCTCCGGTTCCGGTAACGTTGCTATCTATGCTACCCAGAAGGCTACCGCACTGGGCGCTAAGGTTGTTACTCTTTCCGATTCCAACGGTTATGTATACGATCCCGACGGTATCGAGCTTGACATTGTTAAGCAGATCAAGGAAGTTGAGAGAGGACGTATCAAGGAGTACATCGCAAGAACTTCTCATAAGAACGCTACCTACACTGAGGGTTGCAAGGGCGTTTGGACTGTAAAGTGCGATATCGCTCTTCCTTGTGCTACTCAGAACGAGATCGACGGCGAGAGCGCACAGGCTCTGGTAAACAACGGATGCTTCTGCGTATGCGAGGGTGCTAACATGCCTTCCACTCCCGAAGCTATCAATGTATACCTTTCCAACGGTATCCTTTACGGACCTGCTAAGGCTGCTAACGCCGGTGGTGTTGCTACTTCCGGTCTTGAGATGAGCCAGAACAGCCTTCGTCTTTCCTGGACCTTTGAAGAGGTTGATGAGAGACTGCACAACATCATGAAGGAGATCTTCAAGTCCTGCGATCTGGCTGCGAAAGAGTACGGCATGGAAGGAAACTACATGGCCGGTGCAAACATTGCAGGCTTCCTGAAGGTTGCTGAGGCTATGAAGGCTCAGGGTGTGGTTTGATCTTAAACAGATACCTGATCTTGTAATTATTCTCCCGGGGGCGGATCGTCTCCGGGAGATTTTTATGTGTAGGGGATGAGGCTGTGCTGCCTACTCGATTTTAGGCTTGCGTTTTTTGGGAAGTCTATGTAAAATATTGAGTATTAAGAGATATCCATGATCGTTGTTCGAAAGGAAGAGGGGAACGGCGTTACTAACGAAGCATGGAAAATGATTCCATCAAGCGGGAGGTTTCTCTATGACGATCTTTTATCTGATCATTTTCCTGATCTCGGTCGTATTCAGCGTGTTCTACGTGGTCAAGTGGAACAAGCGCTATAATATCTATTTTACACTCCTGTTCTGCCTTATTCCCTTCTCCTGTTACGGCTATTTTCAGACGGAGATCGCGGAAACGGTGGGAACCTATATCCTGGGCACCAAGCTGATCTACCTGGGCGGGTGCTTCTGTATGCTTGCCACCACACTGAACATCATGGAGCTGTGTCACGTCAAGACGAAGCGGGTCTATAAGTTTATCCTGTTCCTGCTTTCTCTGTTTTCCTATCTTTCCGTTCTGACCATCGGGAGTTTCGGCTTCTTCTATAAGTCTGTGACCCTGACCTTTACTGCGGATCTGGGCCGGGTGGTAACGAAAAACTACGGCGTGGGTCATACCATTTTCCATATCCTGGTCGTCTTCAGCTTCCTGTTGGCAATCCTGGCCCTGTTCGAGGGTTACAGGAGGAGTGACAAGGTTTCGAGAATCACGGTGCTTTTGCTGTTCATCATGATGTTGATCAGCGGTTTCTTCTATATCGCTGCAAGACTTCCGGTCTACATTCCGGAGATGACACCCCTCGGATATGTTATCGCACAGGTCGTATTTCTTTTGATCGCGGATCGCCTGGTGCTTTATGATATGGACAGTTCCGTGATCGATGTGTCCGTTCAGAGAGGGCAGATCGGTGTGGTTTCCTTTGATACCAAGCTCCGGTATCTGGGAAGCAACGATGTGGCCAAGGAATTCTTCCCGGATCTGGTGGACCTTCCGGTGGACAAGAACGTGACTCAGGATCCGAACAAGATCGCAAGTCATTTTGTGGAATGGATCAGGGAAGTGAAGGAAAGCCCGGAGGTGGTGGAGAAGATCTACCGGAAGAACGGTCATGTCTTCAAGATCCTGGGCGATGAGATGATGGACAACGGCCGGGTCCGCGGTTACACCTTCATGATCAATGATGATACGGAGGAGCAGGAGTACAAGCGCCTTCTGAAGAACTATAACGAATCCTTAGAGAGTGACGTAGAGCAGAAAACGAAGCACATTGTGGAGATGTACGACCGCATTGTCATGGGCATGGTGGATGTGGTGGAGAGCCGCGACATCAATACCGGCGGACATGTACGCCGTTCCAGCCACGGTGTCCGGATTCTGGTGGGGGAAATGAAAAAGGATCCCTCCTTAAAGCTGACGGATAAGTTCTGTGAGGACGTGATCAAGGCTGCGCCCATGCACGACCTGGGAAAGATCGCCGTGGATGATGCGGTCCTTCGGAAAAAGGGCCGTTTCACGGACGAAGAATATGCCATGATGAAGATCCATCCCGCAAAGGGAGCGGAGATCCTTCATAACGTCCTGGAGCCTTTGGAAGACCAGGAATTTGCCCGCATTGCGGAAAATGTTGCCCATTACCATCATGAACGGCCGGACGGCAAGGGTTATCCGGATCACTTAAAGGGAGATGAGATCCCCTTAGAGGCCCGGATCATGGCCATTGCGGACGTGTATGATGCCCTTGTCAGCAAGCGCTGCTATAAGGACCGGATGTCCTTTGAAGAGGCGGACCGGATCATGCTGGACGGCATGGGCAGCCAGTTTGATGCTTCTCTGGAGCCTTATTACATTGCTGCCAGAGAAAAACTCGAGGCATACTATCTGAAGTGCTTTGAGGACGATGATGACACCAAGGGATTGAACTAAGGATTGAACAAATATGAAGAAACAGATATCAGTGATCTTTGATATGGACGGAGTGCTCCTGGATACGGAGCGACTCGTGATCCGCGGATGGAAGCAGGTGGGTCCCCGGTTCGGCGTGACGGACATGGAGGAGCTGGAGCGTGTTGCCAGAGCCTGCATCGGAAGCAATGAGGCATCCACCAAGGAGATCTTTGAAAACCATTACCGGAACCGGATCCCGGGCTTTGATTACGATGAATACCGGAATCAGACAGACAGCTATATCCGGGGGATGATGAAAGAGCCTCCCGTAAAGAAGGGCGCCATGGAGATCCTGACGGAGTTAAAACGCCTTGGGATCCCGCTGGCCATTGCCTCCTCCACAAGAGAGGCTTCGGTCCGAAAGGAACTGGGAGCAGTGGGGCTTCTGGACTTTTTTGACCGGATCGTGGGCGGAGATATGATCAAGCGCTCCAAGCCTGCTCCGGATATCTACCTGGCAGCGGCCAAGGCCCTGGGGGCGGACCCGAAAGACTGCCTGGTGATCGAGGATTCCTATCATGGCGTTCGGGCGGCATCGGCTGCCGGAATGAAGGTCTTTATGGTGCCGGACCTGTTGGCACCCATTCCGGAGATCACGGCCCTTTGCGAAGGCATTTACCCGGATCTTACGGAGCTTTGGATCGGCTTTCAAGCCCTTCTGGAGGGCACTGAGGACAGGGAGAAAACCACCCTTTTGTATACCACGGATGCAGACCGGGTACTGATGCTGCACCGGATCAAAAAGGGCGAGGACATCAACAAAGGAAAATGGATCGGCATAGGAGGACATCTGGAGCCCGGGGAGCCCCCGGATGAGTGTCTGGTGCGGGAATCCAAGGAAGAGGCCGGGTTTACCCCGGAGAACCCTGTGATGAGGGCTATTGTCACTTTCCGTCAGGAGCTTGGTGCCGAGGATGAACCCGAGGTCTTTACGGAGATCATGTATCTCTATACCTCAGGCGGTCTGTCGGCTGAAGACCCGCTTCCGGAGTGCAATGAAGGTGTTCTGGAATGGGTGGAACGGGAGAAGATCGGTTCTCTGGAGCTTTGGGAAGGAGACCGGGTCTTCTTACAGCTTCTTGCGGATGAAGCACCGTTTTTCAAGCTGGATCTGACCTACGGTGTTTCCGGAGTGTTAAAGAAAGTGATCTTAGATGACCGGGAGCTGGAGCTTTTTGACGTGCTGAATGACGAAGGGGAACCTTCCGGAGTGGTCAGAGAGCGCAGCGTGGTACACCGGATCGGTTCCTATCATCATACGGTCCACATGTGGATCTCCAGAGTGAGAGAGGGAGAGGTGGAGCTTCTGCTTCAGAAGCGGAGCCGGAACAAGGACTCCAATCCGGGCTGCTTTGATATTTCCTCGGCAGGACATATGTCTGCAGGGGATGAAGCCTTTTCTGCTGCCCGACGGGAGCTGAAAGAGGAACTGGGTCTGGAACTGCCGTCCGAAGCGATCCGAAGGATCGGTAAACGGGAGAAGACCGTTCGAAAGGTATTCTACGGAAAGCCCTTTATAGATCATGAGCTCAGCGAGGTGTATCTCATCACGGAGCCCGTGGATGAAAACACTCTGACCCTTCAGTCGGAAGAGGTGGAGAGCGTCTGCTGGAAGCCCCTAAGGGAGTGCATTGCCCGCCTTACGGATCCGGAGTTTCCGAACTGCATTGATCCCGAGGAACTGTATATGATAAGGGATTATTACGAAAGAGGAGAATGATATCAAAGAAAAACATTTTTGGATATAAGCTCTTCTGAAAACGAAAGTATACAGCGAAATAGAAGATAATAACCAAAAAGATCAGGATCCTCCTTGCGAGAGTCCTGATCTTTTGTTTTTTGTATTTGTTTATGTGTCTGCGTATATATCTTTTTATGCGTTCTTATTTATCTTCTTCGATCACGATCAGATCCCAGGGGGCCAGGAACAGTTCGGCACCGGAGTTGATCTTCTCGAAGGATTCTTCCGTGACGTTCTCCCTGTCCTGATAGCCGGAGGTGATGAGGATGCGGCCCTTTTCTCCGCGGTAGGTG
>JAGACB010000001.1 GCA_017614345.1 Lachnospiraceae bacterium | reverse complement strand
TCTCCAACTTTTCTTCATTACTTCAACAGGCATCTTCATACTCTTCCTCCCTTCTCATTCACAGTCGGCGATCCATTCGATCGCTTCTTCCTCAGAAGCCACGGTCATGATGATCTCCCCTGCCTTCATGATAATACAGCCATATGATACGATCTTATAATACATACCGGTTCCTCCTTGATTTCTTTGATGGACTCAGTATAACCGATCATATGTACCGTATTTGGGATTTATAGTATTTAATTGTGAAGTAATTATAAATTATTTCTTGATTTTGAGTTTATTTTGTGTTTGTGTTTAATAATCTGACGTTTGTGTCAAAGTCTCATAAAACCGCATAAATATTATATCCTTTTCAGTTTCTCATCTAAAGGATCATGATTCAAAAACGCCGGACAGTTATCCCGCCCGGCGTTTACGCTCATATCATTTTTCAGGATCTTTCAACCGAAGGATCATTTCTTGGTCTGACCGTAGTAAGCATTTGCCCCGTGCTTGCGGAAATAGTGCTTATCCAGGATCTCCTGAGGAATGTGCTTTCCGCGGATCTCCGGGTTCAGCTGCTCCGCATGAACTGCCATCTGGGAGCAGACCTCTAAAACCATTGCATTGTGAACCGCATCATGAGGATCGGTACCCCAGGTAAAAGGACCGTGGAACTGGCAGAGGGCTGCAGGAACCGCCATGGGATCGATGCCCAGCTTTGCAAAATGTCTTACAATGGACTCTCCGGTATTTCTCTCGTAGCCGGCTTCGATCTCCTCTTTGGTCAGACCCGGTACGCAGGGAACGTTTCCGTAGAAATAATCTGCATGGGTGGTTCCGTAAGCGGGAAGCTCCCGTCCGGCCTGAGCAAAGGAAACAGCCCAGGGAGAATGGGTATGAACCACGCCGCCGATCTCGGGAAAGGCCTTGTAAAGCACCACATGAGTGGGGGTATCGGAAGAAGGTCTGTAATCGCCCTCCACAACGTTGCCGTCAAGGTCAACCACCACCATATCTTCTGCTTTCATGGTCTCGTAGGGAACGCCGCTGGGTTTGATGACCACCAGGCCGCTGGCACGGTCAATACCGCTGACATTGCCCCAGGTATCGATGACCAGTTTCTTCTCCGGAAGTTCCATGTTAGCACGGAACACGATCTCTTTTAATTCTTCAAGCATTATAACTTAATCCTCCGTTTTCTCTTGTATATTCAGTAATCAGGCACTTTTTCAAGCCCTTTTACCGACCGAAGTCCGGCCCGAAAGCTCCGGGCCGGACATTTGATCATATTTTATGCAGATCCTTACATCACGAAACGGATCTCATTTTCCTCCTGAAGGTCTGCAGCAGGAACATAATTCTTGTCCAGCTTCACACCGTTTAAGTATACCTCACGGTATCCGCTTTCCTTTCCGTTCTCATTCTCGAACCGGATCACCAGCTTCTTGCCGCGGAAGTTCTTACGGAAGGTGAAGGTCTTCCAGTCGGAAGGAACCGAAGGATCGATCCAAAGACCGTCTGCATCGGGACGCATACCGCAGATTCCCTCTACGCAGCCCACCATAACGGTAGATGCGGTTCCGGTAAGCCAGTGAACGTGGCTGCGGCCTTCGAAGGGGCTCTCACTGCTCTCGGTGAACTGACCGTGAACGTAGGGCTCCAGAACACGAACCTCTGCATGCTCGTTCTGAGATGCGGGAGCGGTTTCGTTAAAGTATTCAAACGCACGGTTTCCGTGACCGAGCAGAGCCTCTGCCAGGATCAGCCAGCCCTGAGACTGGGAGAAGATACCGCCGTTTTCCTTGGTAGAGCCGTTGAACAGCTTTGCAAGGGCTTCATCAAAGTAATGATAATGATAGGAAGGCACCATAAGTCTTGCGCCGTAAGGAGTGTTCAGTTCCCGGTGAACGCTTTCCATGGCCGCCTCTGCCTGATCCGCATCTGCCAGACCGGAGATCACTGCCCAGGACTGAGGATTCAGCCACATGCTGGCTTCGGGATTGGTCTTGGAGCCGATGATCTCACCGTCCTCCTTGATACCGCGGATAAAGCGGTCATCCTCCCAGCATTCCTTCTGAATAGTCTCACCCAGTTCCTTCTGAACGCGGTCCAGATAGGAAATGTATTCCTGATCATCCTTCAGAACCGCATACTCACGAAGAACGCTCATGGCGTAGTAAAGCTGCAGTGCAACGAAGGTGGATTCTCCCTTCTTTCCGAGACGGAGACAGTCGTTCCAGTCCGCATGCAGACCGGCAGGCATCTTGTGGTCTCCGAGACGCTCCATGGAGAAGTTGATGGCTCTCTTCAGGTGGTCGTAAACGGTGCCTTCACCCTTGTTGGAGTAAAGGATCACTTCATCCAGGAAGGCCTTGTCGCCGGACTCGCCGATGTACTTGCGAACGGTGGGGAAGAGCCACAGGGCATCATCTGCACGGTAAGCCGGATGTCCGGTCTCACGAACGTAGGCTTCGTCATCAGGGGTTCCCTCGTGACCGGCCTTGTGATCGAACTTCACCAGAGGCAGACCGCCGCCGTTGTCCACCTGAGCAGACAGCATGAATACGATCTTCTCCTTGGCCATGGCAGGATCCAGATGGATAATGCCCTGGATATCCTGAACCGTATCACGGTAGCCGTAACCGTTTCTCTGACCGCAGTAGATCAGGGAAGCTGCACGGGACCAGGTAAATGTAATGAAACACTGATAAGCGTTCCAGGTATTGATCATGGCGTTGAAGGACTCGGAAGGTGTCTCCACCTGGAAGTTCTCCAGCTTTCCGTGCCAGAAGTTCTTCAGCTCTGCCAGCTCTTTATTTACTGTCTCGCTGACGTTCTGATATCCGGCCAGGATCTCCTCCGCCTCGTTGTTGTTGTATCTGCCGAGGAGGAATGCCACTTCGCGGCTCTCGCCGGGAGCAAGGGTCAGCTCTGTCTGAAGAGCACCGCAGGCATTGGAGTTGTAGTTTAAGGTATTGGAGCAGCGGCCGTTCGTAACTGCCGCAGGCTTTCCGTAGCCGTTCCAGAGTCCCAGGAAGGAGGTCTTGTCACCGTCATAGGAAGCAACCTTTGCTCCTGCCAGGCCGAAGAAACGCTCCATTCCGGAGGAATTGCCGTGATCCGGAGCATGGGTGCAGTTCTCGTTGATGGTCTGGACGATCTTATTTTCCTTGAAATAGGTACGGGTAATGAACAGGGTGTACTGAAGGTTCACCTGATCCTGCTCATAGTTGTCCATATTGGTGAATTCCGCAAAGCCGAAGGCCGAGATCTTTCTCTCACGGTCTGAGTTGTTGGTGACCTTCAGTCTCCAGACCTCGTAGGTCTTATTAAGCGGCACGTAATAAAGCACCTCGGAAGCGATCCCCGCATACTCCGCGCTGATGGCGGTGTAAGCAGTACCGTGACGGCACTCGCTCTTGTAGGTATCCAGAGGCTTGCCCACCGGCTGCCAGGATGCAGACCAGAAGTCCCCGTCCTCTGCATCTCTCAGATAAATGTAACGTCCCGGAGTATCATCGCTGTTAAAATGATACCGGAGGATCCGTCCGTTGGCACCGCTCTTTACGAAGCTGTATCCGCCGGCATTGTTGGATACGATAGCGCCGTACTCGGGGGAACCCAGGTAATTGGCCCAGGGAGCCGGAGTTCTCGGATCGGTGATCACGTACTCTTTGTTTGCTTCATCAAAGTAACCAAACTGCATAAAACCTTCTCCTTTGAAAGTATAGATTTTCCTGTTTTCAGATGCATTTTTCCACACAAGCGCATCAATTTGAAGTTACCATAAAACAGTAAGAAAATCAAGGAAAAGAACGCGTAAAAATAGAGAGAAAAGGGGGAAAAATCTAGCATCACATACCGATCAAAAAGAAAAAGACCGTGCAGGGAATTCCCCGCACGGTCCGGTTCGATCGCATGTCAGATCATCCTTACTTTCTTAATACGTAATAAACCCGGTAGGAATAATACAAAGGGTTGTTACGATGTAGCAAGTCAGTGTGTATTTCCGGTATAGATATTAGAAAAGAAGGTACATCAGTCAAATTATCCGATCTTGGTTACGTTTACAGCCTGATCGCCCTTAGCGCCCTGAGTTACTTCGAACTCAACAGCCTGGCCCTCTTCAAGGGACTTGTAACCTTCCATGTTCAGACCGGTGTAGTGAACAAAGATATCCTTGCCCTCTTCATCAGAGATGAAGCCATAACCCTTCTGATTGTTGAACCACTTTACTGTACCTTTCTGCATTTTAACAGTACCTCCGATAAAATATAAATCGCGGCCGGCTCTTGCCAACCTATGCTAGAATAACATAAGCAGGCCCTAATGTCAATTATTCTATTGCAAAGTTATCATTTTTTTTGATAGGAAAATGATGTAAAAAAATCATCTTCCGATTTGTTTTTTTCTACGAAAATGCTTCCGTTTTTTCAGTCAAGATCCGCATAAAACAAGGCTCCGTCGTAAGCCCCCGAAAGACCGTCTCCTGAGGAAGTGATAAAAAGTCGCTTCTCCTCCTTATCCGCAAAGCAGCAAGATGTCACATTTTGCGCAGGAACACGGACCTCTGCAAGAAGGGATCCGTCCTTTGTGCTGCGGCATTCGATCCGCTCTCCGCCCCAGTAGGCCACCCACAGCCGGTCCTGAGAATCGATGCACATTCCGTCCGTCAGACCGCCCCTTTCGGGATCTGCGGGAAACAGCACCTTTCGGCCGGAGATGTTTCCGGTCTTTTCGTCATAATCATAGGAGAATACGGCCTTCTCCAGGGTATCCGAGAAGAAGAATCTCCTGTGATCTCTGCTCCAGGCAAGGCCGTTGGAGATCTTCGTGTCCTTTTCCAGGATCCGTACCACACCGTTCTCCAGGCAATAGAGATTGCCCTTGCTCTCGTGTGCATCGTCCCATACGTGGGAGCCGAAATAAAGGCGTCCCATGGGGTCCCTGTCCGCATCGTTACAACGCTGCCAGGGCTCAATGACCTCTTTCAGATCAAAGAGCAGCCGGTGGGACATGTTCCCGAAGCGTGTATCAAACAGGTAAATGCCGTCCGTCAGGCAGGCATAATAGGTTCCGGGGATCTCTGCCGGCACAAGGGCGCCGATCATCTGCCCGAAATCATAAGAGGTAAAATGCTCCCCGTCTGTTGAGAGATAACATTTTCCCGGGATAATGTCCACGAAGGAAAGGACTCCGGTCCTTTGATCAAACCGTGTGGACTCTCCCAGTAAGTAACGCTCCGTTCCGAAGGGAACGGCTGTATATTCTTTCATTTCGGGTACTCCTTTCCAAGCCGGGAATCTTAAGCCTGAACGGTTATAAGGCCCGGAATCGTCAAATTCTTTGCATTCCCGGGTCAAGCCTCATTCGCCGGGCTCTGCGTCATTTTTCTTTGCTTCCAGAAGCTCCTTCAGATCCTCCACAGAGAGCACCGTGTCGGTGTTGCAGAAGTGGCAGTGAACCGTCACGGGTTTGTCCTCCCGGATCATGTCCGTCAGTTCCTGTTCCTCCAAAGCCATCACCGCTCTTTTGGCACGGGCGCCGTTTCCGTCCTGACAACCGCAGAAGAAGGAGGCAGGGGTGGTCTCAAGAAGCTCTAAGCCCATGTCGGAAAACAGTGCTTTCAGGATATCCTCAGGGGTATAGCCGTCCGACAGAAGATCCGTGACGGATGTAACCGCTGCAAGCCTCAGCTCCAGCTCCGAGATCACCTCTTCGCTGCAGTCCGGCAGGAGCTGCACAAAGAAGCCTCCGGCACAGTTCACCGTATTATCGCGGTTCATCAGAACCCCCAGTCCCACGGCAGAGGGGGTCTGCTCGCTGGATGCAAAATAGTAGGTCAGATCCTCAGCGATCTCTCCGGTCACCAGGTCTATTTCCCCGGCATAGGGCTCCTTCATGCCGATATCCCGGATCACCTTCAGCGTTCCCTTGCCGATGGCTCCGGAAACATCTAACTTCCCGTTTGGTTTGGCGTGGATCAGCACAACGGGCTCATCCGCATAGCCTTTCACATGACCGTGGGAATCCGCCGTCACCGTCAGTTTTCCCACCGGGCCGTCGCCCTTGATGATCAGGGTCACCGAGTCACGCTCGCCCTTCATCATGCTCCCCATAACGGCTCCCGCCGTCAAAAGGCGCCCCAAAGCCGCCGTGATCACCGGACTGGTGTTGTGGCGCACTCTCGCCTCCTCCACCAGCTCCCTTGTTGTTGCTGCAAATACCCGGATCTGCCCGCCAGCGGCAGTACCCCGGACGATATAATCTGACATATGTGTGCTCTCCTTTTGTTGACGTGACAGCGGGGACGGTTCCGGGTGTCACATCCTGTTATTTCCGCAAAACCGCATAAACCCGCTCGGTCTTCCCGGTTACTTCCTGATGTGT
>JAGACB010000112.1 GCA_017614345.1 Lachnospiraceae bacterium | reverse complement strand
GCTCCGCCAATCACCTCAAAAAAGAGCTCTGTGGCCTGAGCCAGAGTTGTTTTCTCCGGGATCTTCTTGGTCAGGGAAGCACAAAGCTTCTTCTGAGAATCGATCACCCGTTTTACGGGAGCCTTCTTCGGCGGAGGATTCAGCCGGTCAAAGCTGCGGACGATCATATATCTGCCCGTAGTCTTGGTATAGCTCAGTTCATAATGATCCATACGGACCGGTTTGTGTTCCGGAGTGTCATCAAACACATAATGATTCACCTTCAGTTCGGACGGAAGCTTCAATTCAAATGGATCCTCATTTCCGTAACCTCCGAAGTTTCCGATCACCTTCAGAAACTCCGCAACCGCCCCTTTCGAATACCGAAAGAAGGAGAAGCCGTAGTTTTCCTCACCGCAGGTAATGCAGCCGGAACTCTTACTGTACCTGAGATCCCCGGCATATTCAAACACCTCCGCATCATACATTCTGTCAGGCCGCTCCGGGTCTGTCAGTTTTCTGTATGCTGCAAGTCGATCCTCCCGGTCAAAGTACAAAGTGTCCGTCTCCTTCTCGGAACGGGAGCACAGTTTTTCGACATCCAGAATCCCCCGAAAAGAGGTTCCGATCTCTTCTCCGAACCGGTCCCGGGTGATCATTTCGGCTATCTCAGGATGCCCGGAAAGCACCGCCTCATCCGAAACACAATACTCCCTGTAATCCCCGAGATGATCCAAAAGACTTCCCGGACCGCTGACGGACTCAAAATATTCCAGGATCATCTCCGTCAGATTATCTGAGGAGATGGTAAAGATCTCCTCTGATGTTCTGTTGATCATACATGCCTCCCTTTGCGATCAGACAGTGCTTTCTGATACTCTTCGCAAAACTCATTCACCAGATCCAACGTGGTTTTCCGGCACTGCTCCTCATCCAGACATTCCACGGTGACTCCGTACTTGCCGCATCTATGCTCCGTATCCCATAACACGGGTCCGAAAAACAGTTCCACATAGTCAATGGCACTCGGATCCGTCGTATAACAACCATTTCTCAGTTTTTCGGGTAATGTTACCTTATTCCCGTCCTTCAAAAGAAGCAGATTGATCCCGGACTCCTGATCCGAAAGACCGTAAAACTCCGTTTCAATGCTGTGATCGGCTCCCAGTTTCGATACGATCAGACAGTTGGCATATTCTTTGATCCACTCTTCCGTTCTTTCGGCAACCTGAAGCACTTCCTCGTAGGTATAGAGGGGAGCACCGTTCCTGAGATCATCCTCTGCCCTGAATTCGATATTGTACTGTTCAATATACTTAAGAAGGATCGGATATTTCCACGTGATGGAAGAAAGTCCCCGGGAAATATCTATGGTTTCCCCATCTTTCGTGCTGATATAGTTATGCTCTCCGTCCTCCACAATGCTTTGAATTTCCTCATAAGCAATCAGCCTGGATCGAAACAGTTTTTTGATGGTGATCCCGTTATCATTTATGATGTACCTGTTATTCATACTGTTCACTTTCCGCATCAGAACGTAGGATTCCCGTGTCCGTAATAAGTCTTCCTCTTTCCGAGTGCCCGGAGCTTCTCAAAGGTCTTTTTCTGTGTTTCCTTGTTGTTGTACAGGTGTCCCATACCGGGGGTGATCCAGTTATCCAGGGCATCCCCCACAATAATGGAATCCTCTCCCACCAGAAGGCCAATGGAGCCGTTCGTATGCCCCGGCAACTCTATCACCTTTACTTCCGGGAAGCCGTATTCTTCAAAGGTGTCGCCTTCCTTGACAAAGAAGTGATCCTCCGGGCGTACCACCTTTGTCTCTCTGAGCACCTTCAGAGAGATCTTCAGCACCACAAAACCCACAAGCCCGTAGGAATAAAGGGGCTGGGCATCGTAGTTATCAAAGATCTCATCGTCCGCTTCATGGTACGCCACCGGGATCTGAAACTGTCTTGAGATGGCATCGGCATTTTCCGCATGATCAAAATGCGGATGGGTGAGCACGAGAAGCTTCATGTTGTACTTACTGCATTCATCCAGCACCATCTGAAGGCTCTGACCGCTACTGGTATCCACCAGGATTGCATCCTTCCCTTTAGATACAAGATAGCAGTTGTCGGTTCCGCCTTTGATGAGCGTGATCTGATATTCCATGTTTCAATTCTCCTCGGTAAAAAAGCGTTTGGTCTTTCTGCAGATCCACTTTCCCTGCTTCATGACTTTTTCAGTACCTCGTTCATACTGCCCACCCGGTAACCCCGAAGATCCAGGGTCACATACATAAACCCGATTTCCTTCAGACGTTCATATACTTTTTCACGGGTCTCCGGTTCGGAAAGTTTTCCGATGTCCTTCTCCGGAACCTCGATCCTGGCAAGATTCCCGTGCATTCTGACCCGTTCCTCCGTAAAGCCCAGCTCGATCAGAAACTGCTCCGCCTGATCGATCATCTTCAGCTTCTCCTCCGTGATCTCCTCCCCGTAAACAAACCGTGATGCCAGGCAGGCATAGGACGGCTTGCTCCATGTGGGCAGGCCCATGGCTTTGGAAAGCATTCGGATCTCTGCTTTTGTAAGACCGGCCTCCCGTAAGGGACTCTTGATCTCAAGCTCCTCCACAGCCCGTAACCCGGGTCTGTAATCTCCGAGGTCATCTAAGTTTGAGCCCTCAGCGACATAGTCAATGCCGTTTTCCTTTGCGATCCGTTTGATCTCCGTAAAGATCCGGCGCTTGCAGTAATAGCATCTGTCAGGAGCGTTATTTCGAAAGGAGGGATCTGCAAAGGGATCTGCCTGACAAATGATCTGCCGGATCCCCCGTTCTTCGCAGAAGCTTTTCGACTCACCCTGTTCCCGCTCCGGTACAAAGGCACCGATCTGCGTGACAGCCAGGGCTTTGTCCCCCAGGACTTCACGGGCCACACAAAGCAGAAAGGTGGAATCAACACCACCGGAAAAACCAACAGCCAGTGAGCCCAGGCTCCTGATATATTCTTTTAACGCACCGAGCTTCTCCTGAAGGTCCGCGGATAACTCTTCTTCCATTATCTCTTTCTCACCGATTTCAGGCAGTCTGTTGTTCATTTTCCAACCTCCGTAACAAGAAGCGGTTCAGAGCTTCTTCATGGGCTCGCCCCACTTACCGAGGACCTTTCCCTCATGACTGAAGTAGGTCATGGCCGTGGTTTTGACAGGGGCAATCCGGGAAAGCTTAGACTCCACGCTCTCATCAGACGCCAGAGCTTCATCCTGCAGCACGTTTCTGATCTTGCAGAGCATGGTGAGACCGTCATGCTTCTCAATGAAATCCGTGACCTCAAGCTCAAAATTCACGGGAGAATTGTTGATGATGGGTACATTAAGCACTTCTCCCTTTCCGATATCCAGACCGATCTTCATCTTATCCGGGTTATCTCCACTCACACAGCCCAGATAATCCGCAACGGTTAAAAGCTCCTCCGTTACGAGATTTGCGGAAAATACCTTATTCCGCTCAATATTGCTCCTGGTAAGCTTGTTGCCGCCTATGGAGCACATGGCTCCAAGCTCTCCGTCCCACAGATAACTGAACCAGCAGAACAGACCGAAATCAGGATTTCCCTGTTCATCATAGGTCCCGTATAAAAACAATGTCTGGGGACAAAAATCATTGGTCGGTTTTAAACTGATCTTTCCCATACTGCACCTCCGTATAATATCATTTTCCAAATGCTGTGATTATTTCAGACCAGTTGAAATCCGTTGGCCGCCAGATGCTCCAGCGTCTTTTCGGAGATCTTGTCTTCATAGGTTATGGTCTGAGATTTTCTGTAGTAATGATCCACAGTGTAGTTCATACCCTCCGGCGTACGGACAAATGTATATTCATACCGGTCGGGATTCATGATCCGGTCCGGGATCATCCTGAGAACCAGATCTGACACCATCTGCTCCGGAGCGGAATCAAATTTGTCGAAAAACCATGCATGGGAAAGAACATCACCATCATATTCATAGTACTCTGCATTAATGATCACGCCGTCTACAAGGCGTCCGCTCCCCCTCATAAAGATATCTGCCGGGATCAGGATCCCGCATGATCACTGTCTTGTAGTATAACATAAAACCCGGCGTTCGTATATATTGAACTTGTCCGACCCGGATACGATTTTTCCTGCCATACAGACTGCGATTTTTCTCTTGCCATTCGCCCTTTCGGGATTTAGAATAGGGAACAATGGAGGGATTCAAAATGAACGAGACCTTTAATCCGGTAAATAACAGCGACTCCGCGATCCAGCTGAGGCGCTATGAGAATAATCTGATCATTGTCGGTATGGGGATCATGATCTTCGGCATCTGGAACGTTGCCAAATCCGTCAGTGTCCTGATCCTGAACAAGTCTGTCTATACGGAAATGATCCATGCAATGCTTGTGGAGCTGGATCCGGAGATGGAATTCTTAGCGGATGTTGTGTTCTTTACGGTATTTGCGATCACATTCATCATTTTGATGATCAGTATCGCCATCCGACTGTTTATAGGTTTTTCCGCCATCTCTGTGGGAAAAAACAAGAAAAAGAGGAACCTTTATATTCCTGTTTCCTTTGCGTTTATCTTTATGGGTGTTTATGAGATTTATGTGGAAGTGTCTTATCTGATCACCAGCCTGAGCGATTCTTCGGAATATGTATTATTGATCAGTGATAACCCACTCCTGTCCATTTTTATCGAGATCACTTCCCTGGTTATGGTCATAGAACTCCTGATCGCATCCTTTAAGATCCGGAAGCTCCGAAAAGAACAGAATATCTCAGCGTCATCCGAGATCAGCATCAAAGGCCTTCGAAATATCTCCGATGAGCTGTCGGATCAGTCGAACTTTTTTGAGATCGTTGAGTAAAAGGAGCTTCCCATGCAGTTGGATTTTCATTACTATGCAACATACTGTGCCGCTTATCTTGCCGGATACCCTCACGAAGAGAGCCTGAAGATCGCATACAGCGCCCAATTTGTAGACTGCTGTTCCAGAACCCTTCTGGCCCGGATCGGAGGCCCTTCCTCAGCGGCTACGACCCAGCTTTCGCTGGAGTTAATGGAGGCCAATACCGACCCTGTGGGCTTGCAGGACATCACCCGGATCTGGGCCTCCTTCCATTTTCTCCCCGGAAATCTTTATGCCGAAAGAAAGCACTGCAGCAAGGCCTATCTCAGAAGATACCGTCTGATCTGCGACACCAACGGCAGTCTCCTGGTTGATACCGTGGAGCTGGCCCGAAACAAAAGCCTCGAAGCCGTGGGACTAGCCATGCACGTTCTGGCAGATACCTGGGCCCACCGCTATTTTGCCGGCACGCCCTCATTGGTCATCAACAATACGAACCATCACTTCTATGAGCTCATTCCGGAGGGAGACGGCTTCATAGAACTCCCGGTCCGCTTCAATCACAACCCGGCATCTCCGGATGTCCCGGATAAGGCGATCTACACCAACAGCCTTTATCAGGCAAATGAACACTCCATCATGAATTTAGGTCACGGCAGAGCAGGACATTTTCCCGATTACAGCTATGCCAGATACAGATACATGCCCGCCTGGGCCGATTACAAGGAGGTCCTGAAGGACAATCCCTCCGACTATCTCTGTGCTTTCAAGCAGATGATCTATGCAATGAAATGCCTCAGAACGGAGGATACCCGCTTTGAGGTAAATACCTACGCAGAAGCCGAAACAGAGCCCTGGATCCCCGTGATCGAGAAGATCCTTAACAAGCGCCAGCTTGAAGTATGTGCCGAATGGAAGGAATTTGCCGAAACTCTGTCCGGATGCACTGTGCCTGACTTCTCCATCGAAACCTATCTGGAAGAATACATGCAGGCAGAGAAAGAAAAAAAGGATGAAACGACAATGGGACGATTCATCCTTGCAGCACTGAGCCAGAAAAGTATGGTGACCAACCGCATCTTCTCATCAGGTAACCTGCTGGCAGGCTACTCAGTTGATGTTTCCAAGAACGGCTTTCAGGGGATCCGCGATTTCCAAAGGCTGATCCGGGGCTCTGCCGACGACCGACCCGCAAACCCGTGATACAGCACCGAAACACATGATACAGAAACGTCACTTGATGCGTTTCTGATCAAAAACAGGAGAATCAATCATGACCAAGACCAAGCGAGTAATTCACATCATTCAGGCATTCTTTATGATGCTTCTCGCCCTAATACTGTTTACCATACCGGAGGAAGGGATCGTTTTCGTGATCCTGATCATCGGCTTCACCCTTTCCATCAGCGGCATCGGAACCCTGATCTACTATTTCCAGATGGCCCGCTCCATGGTAGGGGGTAAGATCATGCTCTACCGGGGCATCATAGTCCTGGACCTGGGTCTGTTCATCCTCTCTCTGACAGGACAGCAGGCCATCTATCTGATCCTGTGTACCTCAGCCATTCAGGCAGTCACGGGGATCTTCTCCATCCTGAGGGCATATGAGACCAAAAAGGTAGGCTCCAAGCGATGGATCCTGAGCTTTATCTACGGGCTTCTTCTGATCTCACTGATGATCATTGTGGTATTCAGCTGGATCTTCCAGAGCGAGCCTATATTTGCCGTCTACGTTTACGCCTTCGGCCTCGTACTTTCTGCCATAGAAAAGGCCGTCAAAGCCTGCAAAAAGACCGCCATTGCTTATATTCCTTAATCCTTAGCTCTTGCATAATGGAAAAAGCCCCGTAATGGGGCTTTTTCGCATTTAAAAGGTTATACAAGTTTGTGATTATTGTTCGATGTTCTTTTCCTCTTATGATTGCATTCTCAAAGCTCATACGCCCAGGCTCATTGCT
>JAGACB010000111.1 GCA_017614345.1 Lachnospiraceae bacterium | reverse complement strand
CGGGCAGAAGCACGATCTCCTTTAATGATCCTTGACTCCTCCGTATGATCGGAGATCGTGCTTTTTCAAGAAGTAGTCGCAGGGATATTTTATGATTCCTTCCAATGAAGGCGGAGCCTCTGACCATCCTCGCTGATCAGTCCCTCTTCCTTCATATTTTTGATCTCTCTCATCAGGGCGCTCCGGTCGGCGATCAGAAAACCGGCCAGGTCCGTATAACTGAAGGGAAGGACCACACTGGCCTCTCTTTTGGCATTGGAAAGCTCCTCATTTTCCCGGAAGGGATCGTTCTGGAGAAGCCGCTGCTCCGAGCGTCTGGAATCCGACCACAGGATCTCCAGATAGGTCATGAACCGCTCCCGGATGCTTCTGCGGGACAGGATCAGGATCCTGGCTCTGCTGTCAAGAAACCGGATCCGGATCAGGTTCTGGATGATCTTCTTGCAGGTCTCCTGATACTTAGGTCGATCCGTCAGCAGTTCTTCATAATTTAAATAGGTGATATCCGTATTCTTCCTTACCAGAAAGTAGCTGCTCTCGGAGGGCATATCATCCGAGATCATCTCAAACAGATCTCCGGAATAAGGTCCGAAGGAACTGCCCTCAATATAATAGGAAAGGATCACCTCACGCCCCTCCTGATCCACACTGATCAGCTCCACCAGACCGGAATTAATGATGCCGATGGTATTGCTTTTCAGGTCGGAAAATGGTATGATGGTTTTCGCCGGATAGGTCTGCTGCGTGAGACTCAAAATGTCCCTCAGACCATTGATCTCACCGGCATTCAGCCCTTCAAACAACGATTTTATCATTCTATTTTCACCACACTATCTTGTATTCATTTGGAAAATTAACCCCAACATCTTGTATTTTATCTCATTTTTGTTGCAATTGCAACAGACTTTTTCGATTCTTCATAGTAGAATGAGAATCACCGAAAAGCGTTGGATCCGCGTACCGAAAGAAAGGATCCGAATACAGTTTATTGCAGGGGGTTATTCCAAATGAAGATCATCAAGAGAAATGGTTCCGAAGTTCCTTTCGATATCGAAAAGATCATCTCAGCCGTTACAAAAGCCAACGATGCAGAGGGGCATCACGACCTGTCCGAAGCACAGATCCGTGATATTGCAGAGTATGTTGAGTACAAGTGCGGGAAGCTGGACCGTGCCGTATCCGTGGAGGAGATCCAGGATATGGTCGAGGATCAGTTAATGGCCAAGGGAGCATTTCGTCTTGCCAAGAGATATGTCAAGTATCGTTATACCCGTTCCCTTGTCAGAAAGGTAAATACCACAGATACCCAGATCCTTTCCCTGATCGAGTGCAACAACGAAGAGGTTAAGCAGGAGAATTCCAACAAGAACCCCACCGTTAACAGCGTTCAGAGAGACTATATGGCCGGTGAGGTCAGCAAGGACCTGACCAAGCGTATCCTTCTGGCAGAGGACATTGTGGAGGCTCACGAGCTGGGTCTCATCCACTTCCATGATTCCGATTATTTTGCACAGCATATGCACAACTGTGACCTGGTAAACCTTGAGGATATGCTCCAGAACGGTACCGTGATCAGTGAAACCCTGATCGAGAAGCCCCACAGTTTCTCCACCGCCTGCAACATTGCCACTCAGATCATTGCCCAGGTTGCATCCAACCAGTACGGCGGTCAGAGCATTTCCCTGACTCATCTGGCTCCCTTTGTACAGATCTCCCGGGAAAAGCTCCGCAGAGAGGTTCGTGCAGAGCTCGAGGAGCTTGAGGCAACCGTTTCCGAGGATAAGCTGGAAGAAGTTGTGGAAAAGCGTCTGCGCAAGGAGATCACCAAAGGTGTTCAGACCATCCAGTATCAGGTTGTTACCCTTCTGACCACCAACGGCCAGGCTCCTTTCGTTACCGTCTTCATGTACCTCGGCGAAGCCAAGAACGATCAGGAGAAGAGAGACCTTGCCATGATCATCGAGGAGACCCTGAAGCAGAGACTGCAGGGTGTCAAGAATGAAAGCGGCGTATGGGTTACTCCCGCATTCCCGAAGCTCATCTACGTTCTCGAAGAGGACAATATCCACGAGAATTCTCCTTACTTCTATCTCACCGAGCTGGCTGCAAGATGTACCGCCAAGCGTATGGTTCCCGATTACATCTCCGAAAAAAAGATGAAGGAACTGAAGGAAGGTAACTGCTTCCCTGTTATGGGCTGCCGCTCCTGCCTCTCTCCCTGGAAGGATGAGAACGGAAATTACAAGTTCTACGGACGTTTCAATCAGGGCGTTGTAACCCTGAACTTAGTTGATATCGCATGCTCCTCCGGCGGTGATTTCGATGCCTTCTGGAAGATCTTTGACGAGCGTCTGGATCTGTGCTTCCGTGCCCTGATGGCAAGACACAACCGTCTGAAGGGAACCCTTTCGGATGCAGCTCCCATCCTGTGGCAGTACGGCGCCATCTCCCGTCTGAAGAAGGGCGAGCCCATTGACCGTCTGCTGTATAACGGCTACTCCACCATTTCCCTGGGATATGCAGGCCTCTCCGAGTGTACCAAGTACATGCTGGGCCGCTCTCATACCGATCCCGGTGCAACCGAATTTGCCCTGGAAGTAATGCAGCACATGAACGATGCCTGTGCAAAGTGGAAGGCTGAGACCACCATCGCATTCTCCCTGTACGGAACTCCTCTGGAGAGCACCACCTACAAGTTTGCCAAGGCCCTTCAGAAGCGCTTCGGCATTATCCCCGGAGTTACCGACAAGAACTATATCACCAACAGCTATCACATTCACGTAACCGAAGAGATCAACGCCTTCGAGAAGCTGAAGTTCGAATCTCAGTTCCAGGCTCTTTCTCCGGGCGGTGCCATCAGCTACGTAGAGGTTCCCGATATGCAGAGAAATATCCCTGCCGTTCTGGATGTGATCCGCTTCATCTACGACAACATCATGTACGCCGAGCTCAACACCAAGAGCGACTACTGCCAGGAGTGCGGTTTTGACGGCGAGATCCAGATCGTTGAGGATGAGGACGGCAAGCTGGTTTGGGAATGCCCGAAGTGCGGTAACCGCGATCAGGCAAAGCTCAACGTGGCAAGAAGAACCTGCGGCTACATCGGAACCCAGTTCTGGAATCAGGGCCGTACCCAGGAGATCCGTGAGCGCGTGCTGCACCTGTAATACTACCGATAACCGGAATAACCGGAAAAATTTCCGATGCGGTTCAGATACTTTTTTAAAAAATTAAAAAGTCCGGATTGGTCGCAAGAGCATATCCGGACTTTTTCCGACTAAAGAAATATAGGGGGGCTGTTGATATATGTTTTACGGAACCATCAAAAACTGTGATATAGCGGACGGCGAAGGCTGCCGGGTTTCTTTGTTTGTTTCCGGCTGCCGGCATCACTGCAAGGGCTGCTTTAATGAAGCCACCTGGGACTTCCGTTACGGTGAGGTCTTCACCAAAGAAACCGAAGACATGATCCTGGAGTACTTAAAGCCTGCCTACATCCACGGTCTGACCTTACTCGGCGGAGAGCCCTTTGAGGTACCGAATCAGAGGATCCTCCTTCCCTTCCTCAGAAGAGTGAAGGCAGCCTATCCCGAGAAGACCATCTGGTCCTACACCGGATACCGCTTAGAGAAGGACCTGCTCTCACCCGAGGTTCCCGGCTCCGGCCGTTTGAACGCAAGATGCGAATGCACGGATGAGATGCTTTCCATGATCGATGTCTTAGTGGACGGAAGATTTGTGTTGGAGAAGAAGGACATTTCCCTGGCCTTCTGCGGCTCCTCCAATCAGAGACTCATTGATCTGAAGAAGACCCTGGCGCCCTACTTTGCGCTGCCTGCAGAAGAAAGAAAGCCTGCAGAGCTTCAGATCGTGTTATATCAGCCCGGATAAGAAAAGCAATCATCCCCCTTGAGCGATCGGCCGATACCGGATCTGCTCAAGGGGGATTGATTCATTTCATGATCTCCCATCGGGAAACAGGGAGTTCATCTTCTCACTTCTCACTGCTCGCAGTAGCGATACAAAAAGCTCACCATCTGTGCTCTGGTGCAGCTTCCGCCCGGACGGAAGGTTCTGTCGGCGTAACCGCCGGTGATCCCTTTCTGTTCTGCCCAGGCAACGGCATCATAATAGTAGGCGCCCTGCTTGACATCTGAGAAAACCGTACCGTTTTTCACGGAAGGGGTTCCGGCCATGCGGTACAGGAAGGAAACCGCCTGAGCACGGTTGCACTCGTTCTGCGGACGGAAGGTTCCGTCGGGATAGCCTCCGGTGATCCCGTTCTCCTCTGCCCAGGAAACTGCCTTGAAGAAATAATCCTTTTCTTTCACGTCCGGATAATCCGTCGTCTTTTTCGGCTCCGGACAGCCGGCCATACGCCAGAGGAAGGAAACCATCTGGGCACGGGTACATTTTCCCTGAGGATCAAAGCGGCGGCAGACACCGTCACTGTCCTTGACTCCGCCGGTAATACCGTTTGTTGCTGCCCAGTAGACCGGATCATAGTAATAGGGCAGATTCCCGTCGGTATTCCGGACATCGGAGAATTCCACCATCACGGGAACCATGATCCGACAGGTTTTTTGAGTTTCCGCATCATGGCCGTAGCCGTAAAACATGGTTTCTCCCTGACGAAGACCCTTCAGTTTTCCTCCCGTAACGGAGGCGATCCCGGTGGGACCTCCGCACTCCCAAAGAAACTCTGCAGCGTTATAGCTGCTCTGATAACGGGCCGCAATGGGGTTCACACTCTCCTGTGCTAAAGTGTAGCAATAGGGAAGGATCGCAGTGGATTCAAAGGTCTCGGTGATCTTGAAGTCATAAAAGCCGCTTCTTTGATCTCCCGTATTTTCAATCTGGATATAATACTCCGTTGCCTCCTCAAGGGGAACGGAAACGCTGATCCTGTACTCATGATCGTGATCCTTTTCATAGGTGATCACCCATTTTCCTATGGTACCGCTGTCCAGGGTCTCCGGCGTAGAGGAACCATCCCGTTTCAGGATCCTCCAGTAGAGCATGCTGACGTTCGTATGCAGAGAGAGGTTCACGGTCTCATCTGTAAGATGAGGATAGATCCGGTAGGTATCCACTCTCTTAGTCCGCTCCGGATCGCCGTAGAAAAAGTCTCCGTAATAGGTGGTCTTAAACTGAATATCCGGTGCATAATCCCAGTTCACACCGGTCAGAACCTGAGACTTTTTGGGCCTGGTAACGGGAACGATCCAGTAGTAAAACCTGAATTTTCCCCATTCAAAGCCATAAGGAGGGTTGGCGATCCTTGTGGCATCGATCGCATAATCCCCCGCAGCCAGATACAGATCCAATTGATCCGTTGACGCACCCGCTCCGGAGCTGACCCCCATCTCCTGTCGGAACAGTTTGGTCCCGGCCGGATCATAGAGAGTCAGGTTAAATGTCTTCGTTTCGCAGCTGGTAACCAGAAAATGTACCTGACTGTCCTGCTCCACATGAAGCGTAAAAGACTGTTTGACAGTCCCCTGCTTGAATTCCCCTTCCAACGGGGTTCCGTTATTCACATCCCAGACAGCAGCCTCCGCAGCAGATGCATATGTGAGGAGACCGGTGCCCGAAATCCTGCCCGCAGCAGCCTCTCCGAACAGTAAAATAACGCATAAAAGGGCCGAGAATAACTTCCCGAGCCCTTTTTGAAATCCTCTGTTTCCGTTCATATCATTTCCCCCTCATAAAAACGGTCACATAAAACCGTCAACAAACAACGGTCACTTTGTAAGGTCAAGTCTCTCCCACTTGGTATCCCTTTCGCTTAAGTTCATGGGAGTTCCGTCTGCCATATGATAGGTGGAGGGATCTGCGCTTCCCTGATACTCACCCACGATCTCAGGCCACTCAATGCCGATGGCGGGATCGTTCCATGCTATTCCGCCTTCGTCACCGGGATGATAGAAATCCGTCACCTTATAGCAGAATCTGGCCACATCGCTGAGCACCAGAAATCCGTGTGCAAAACCGGGAGATACATAAAACTGCTTCTTGTTCTCATCGGAGAGTTCCACTCCGTACCACTGTCCGTAGGTCTCGCTGCCTTCCCGAAGATCTACGGCTACGTCAAAGACGCGGCCCTCGATCACACGTACCAGCTTGCCCTGAGGAAACTGCTTCTGGAAATGCAGTCCCCGGAGCACGCCCTTTACGGACTTGCTTTCATTGTCCTGTACAAATACCATATCCAGCCCTGCTTCCAGAAGGTCGTTCTGATTGTAGGTCTCGATAAAGTATCCTCTGCTGTCGCCGTGTACCGTGGGTTCGATCACATACAGACCCTCGATCGGCGCTTTTGTTACTTTGATCTGTCCCATAATATCTTATTTTTTCTCCTGTATCAAATATTCAAAGGAAAATCACGCATTCTGAAGAAGTGCTACCGTCTCCTGAGCGATCGCCAGCTCCTCATTGGTGGGAACGGCAAAGGCCTTCACAACGGAATCCTCGGTGGAGATCATGACTTCGTCACCGCGAAGAGCATTTTTCTCGGGATCCACCTTAACGCCCAGGTAAGCCAGGCTGGAAAGAACGGTCTCACGGATCAGGGAGTTGTTCTCGCCGATCCCTGCGGTAAATGCGATGGCATCCACGCCGTTCATGGCAGCCACGTAAGAACCGATATACTTCACGATACGATAGGCAAATGCCTCGAAAGCAGCCTTTGCACGCTCATCGCCCTGCTCGCTTGCGGACAGGATGTCACGGAAGTCGCTGGAGGTACCGCTGATGCCGAGTAACCCGGACTTCTTGTTCAGCACATCCAGAACCTGATCAATGCTCATGTTCTCCTTCTTTGCGATATACTGGACAATGGCGGGATCCAAGTCACCGGATCTGGTTCCCATGATCATACCTTCCAGAGGAGTCATACCCATGGAGGTGTCCACACATTTTCCTCCGTCAACTGCGGAAATGGAAGAACCGTTACCCAGGTGGCAAACGATGATCTTCAGGTCCTCAATGGGACGGCCCATGAGCTTTGCAACCCGATGGGACACATAGTTGTGAGAGGTTCCGTGGAATCCGTATCTGCGGATGCCGTACTCCTCATAATAGCTGTAGGGAATGCCGTAAAGGTAAGCCTTTCTGGGCATGGTCTGATGGAACGCAGTGTCAAATACCACGCTCATGGGGGTATTCGGCATCAGCTCACGGCAGGCGTTGATACCGATCAGGTTTGCGGGATTGTGAAGGGGTGCAAGGTCGCTGCAAAGACCGATCTTCTCGATCACATCGTCACTTACCAGAACCGCCTTGGAGAAATACTCTCCTCCGTGTACCACACGATGGCCCACTGCATCGATCTCCTCGAGAGAAGAGATCACGCCCTTTTCGGGATCCGTCAGGATCTTTAATACGGCCGAAACCGCATCCTTGTGTGTAGGCAGAGGACTTTCGTCCACAAACTTATCCTTTCCGGGAACGGAATGGTTCAGAACGCCGTCAATACCGATACGCTCGCAAAGGCCCTTGGCCAGATAATGCTCCGTTTCGGAATCGATCAGCTGATATTTCAGCGAGGAACTGCCGCAGTTGATAACTAAGATCTTCAAATGTTTGTCCTTCCTTTACTTAAAATGTCTGTTTGGATTATGCAAATAACCTTTTCTATTTTACAGGGAATCAGGCAAACTGTAAAGGTTTTTTTATGATTCCGCACTGCCTTCCTCAGCCTTTTCGGTTGTGCCTTCCTCACGCTTCCGTCTCCGCTCCTCGGCTTCCTTCCTGGAAAAGATACAGCCACAGTAATCCTGACGGTATAAGTCATATTCCTTCGAAAGCTCGATGGACCTTAAATACCCGTTCTTCTTCTTGAAATCCGAAGAAAGGTAAGCGACGCCGTACTTTTCCGCCAGCTCTTCTCCGATCGCATTGATCTTCTCTGCGTTCTTTAAGGGACTCAAGGTCAGGGTAGTGGCAAAGTAATCCGTTCCCTGCTCCTTAGCTGCCTTTGCAGCCTCCTCAAGTCTCAGGCGATAACACCGAAAGCACCGCTCCTGTCCCTCCGGGATCTGCTCCATCCCCTTGGCCATTTCAAAAAAGACCTGAGGATCGTAGCTTCCGGCCAGCATTTTCACCGGATGCTTAAACTGCATGGTCCGCCCCGCAAGGCGCTCCATTTCCTTCAGTCTCAGCTCATACTCCTCCGGCGGGAAAATGTTCGGATTATAGAAGAAGTCCGTGATCTCAAAATACTCCGTCAGATACTCCAGCACATAGCTGGAGCAGGGCGCACAGCAGCTGTGCAGAAGCAGCGTCGGCACTCTGCCCTCTTCCGTCAGCTGTTCGATCATCCCATCCATTTCTTTTTGATAATTTCGTTTGTTCATGGCGTTCTCCATAATGGGTGGTGACAAAATAAACGTCCCTCTGTCACCTCTGTCACATCAAAACCGCCCGGGATGGTTCGCACCCCGGGCGGAAACTGACTTATTTCAGTTCAGGAAATCCCGGATCTTCTTGCTTCTTACGGGATTACGCAGCTTTCTGAGCGCCTTGGCCTCGATCTGGCGGATACGCTCACGGGTTACGTTGAATTCCTTGCCCACCTCTTCAAGAGTACGGGGATGTCCGTCAAGCAGGCCGAAACGAAGGATAATGACCTGACGCTCACGGTCCTTCAGATCCTGCAGGAGGGTATCGATGTGCTCGCGGAGCATTACGGATTCGACGTTGCCCTCGGGAGTTACGGAGTTATTGTCCGCAACAAAATCGCCCAGGTTGGAATCATCCTCCTCACCGATGGGGGTCTCCAGGGAAGCAGGCTCTCTGGCGATCTGAAGGATCTCCATAACCTTCTCCTCGGAAAGATCCATTGCCTCGGCAAGTTCCTTTACGGAGGGCTCATAACCCAGATCCAGAGTCAGCTTTCTCTGCATCTTGGACATCTTGTTGATGGTTTCTACCATATGTACGGGAACACGGATGGTTCTTGCCTGATCGGCAAGAGCTCTGGTCACCGACTGTCTGATCCACCAGGTTGCATAGGTACTGAGCTTATAGCCCTTGGTATAATCGAACTTCTCTACGCCCTTAATGAGACCTAAATTTCCTTCCTGGATCAGATCCAGAAAGCTCATACCGCGGCCGGTATATCTCTTGGCGATGCTGACTACCAGACGGAGGTTTGCTTCGATCAGCTTATCCTTAGCCGCCTTGTCACCGTCAGCCTTCTTCTTGGCCAGTTCGATCTCTTCATCAGCCGAAAGGAGGGGAACCGTACCGATCTCTTTCAGATACATTCTGACGGGGTCCTCTGTACCGACACCTTCCAGAAGATCCGCTTCGGAATAATCCAGAGAATCCGTAGGTTCGTCTCCGAAATCATCCAGGTCGTCGGGATCTGTGAGCAGGTCGTCCAGCATTGCCTCATCAATGAGCTGAGTCACTTCGATCTTCTTGTCCTGAAGATAGGAAACTGCCTCAACCTCTGTCTCCGAGTCCATTTCCGGTCCGAAGATCTCTTTTACATCACTGATGTCCAATGAATTCTTCTTTGTCTTTGCCATCTCGACGAGCTGGTTCAGTTTCTGCTGAAAAACTTCATTTTCCATTCGACTTCTCCATTTCGTTTTTTTTGCGTAAACTAACCCAAGTTTAACGGTAAGTACGAGTATACTCATTTTTCGGAAAATGTCAACAACAAAATCCCGAAATTTTCATGATAAGACAAAGGTACCCATTATGAAAAATGTCCCCTTATACTGCCGTTACTTTTCGTACTTATCGATCAAAGCCTGGAGCGCATCCGCAAACTTTGCCAGTTCCTTATTGGGCCGGCCCTCGGCACGCTTGATCACCGCCAGAAGACGCTTTCCGTTGTTCTCAAGACGGGTGTAAACGGTAGCCGCCGTGCGTCCGCCCTGGCTCTTGGGGATCCGGCGCTTGCCGCTGATCCTGCGGTCACCGTCTCCTATCAGTTCCTCGGAAATATCCTGACCGTTGTAAGGAATGCTCTCCTCCTTCATGGGAGTTCCGGAGAATTCCGCAGCCTCCTCTGTCAGAGGAATGGCCGCCTCAAGCCGCAGCACTTCACCGGTCAGAAGGTCCACTTCCGTTCCGGAATAGGGTGCCATGGCATCATAACCGTATTCTTCCCGAAGGGTCTTTGCAAAATCCTCGGAGGAATCCGGACTTCCGTGTACCACATAAACCTTCTCCGGCTTCTTCTCGATGGAATTCACCCAGCGGAGCAGTCCCGTCCGGTCTGCATGGCCACTGCTGCCGGAAAGCTTCCGGATCCTTGCACGGACCATGATCTCCTCGCCGAAGAGCTTCACCGTGGGAACTCCGTCCAGGAGCATCCGTCCCAGAGTTCCTTCGGACTGATAACCTACGAACAGGATCGTGGAATCCTCTCTCCAGAGGTTGTATTTCAGATGATGACGGATCCGGCCGGCGTTACACATGCCGGCTGCGGAAATGATCACCTTTGCATGGGGATCGTCATTGATGGCAATGGACTCCTGGGTGGTCACCGCGGTCTTCAGACCCGGGAACTGCAGGGGATTGATGCCGGCATCGATCATGGCACGGGTCTTTTCATCAAAGCACTCTTCCACATTTCTCCGGAACACATGAGTTGCTTCCACTGCCAGAGGGCTGTCCACATAAACCTGGAAATCCTGCTTCGAAGGCACCAGGCCCTGCTCCTTGATGATCCTCAGGAAATACAGCAGCTCCTGGGTACGTCCGATGGCAAAAGAAGGGATCACCACATTGCCCCCTCTGGAAAATGTATCCTCCAGAACCTCTGCCAAACTGCCCACGTAATCCGGATTCGGTTCGTGTTCCCGGTTTCCATAGGTGGATTCCATCACCACGATATCCGCCTTGGTGGGCATTTCCGGCTCCCGGATAATGGGCTTGCCGGGGTTTCCGATATCGCCGGAGAACAGAAGGGTTCTCTGAACCTTCTTTCCTCCCACCTCTTCGGTGGCATAGATCTCGATGAAGGCCGAGCCCAGAAGGTGGCCTGCATCACGATAGCAGACGCTGATCTCATCGGAGATCTCCGTCATTACGTTATAATCCACGGGAACAAAGAGCTTTAAGGCCCGCTCTACGTCCTGCATATCATACATGGGTTCAAAGGCACCGCGTCCCGAACGCTCCGCCTTGCGGTTACGCCAGGAGGCTTCAAACTCCTGGATGTGAGCGGAATCACGGAGCATGATCTCCGCCAGCTCACAGGTTGCCGTGGTGGCAAATACCTTTCCCGCAAATCCCTGCTTGACCAGAAGCGGGATCTTACCGCTGTGATCAATGTGGGCATGGGTCAGGAACAGATAATCGATATCTCCGGGGTTGGCGGGAATGTCGCGGTTTGCAAACAGGTTGATGCCCTGCTCCATTCCGCAGTCCACCAGAGCCTTCTTGTCTCCGATCTCCAGATAATGGCAGCTCCCCGTCACTTCATGGTTTGCCCCGATAAATGTCAGTTTCATGATACTTTTCTCCTCAGATCACCCTCAGGTGATCATTCGTTTTATTCGTTACTGTTCAGATCCGGATCAATGTCCTCGTCTACCACACTTTCCCGGCTTAAGAGCCTTGCCAGCTCCTGCATCTCATGCTCCACGTGATCCAACTCCTCACTGACCTTTAAGAGGGTTCCGGAGATATCCACGGAAGCGTGATTGTAAACCGGTTTATAGCGCAGGTCGTGCTCTAAGCTTGCCCAGTAATCCATGGGCTTGGTCCGGAACTGGATCTCCACCGGGATCATCTGAGTGGCTTCCAGGAAGTTGACGGGAACCGAAACGATCAGATGAAGGGATCGGTAGCCGTTGGGCTTGGGATTCCGGATATAATCCTTCTCCCGAAGGATGATGAGATCCCGCTGACCTGCCAGATATTTCTTGAATTCGTAGACATCCTCCACATAGGAGCAGATCACCCGGACACCTGCGATATCAAAGAGATTATTTCTCATGGCATCAATGGTGGGGGGGAGATTTTTTCTGGCAAGCTTGCCCATGATACTCTTGGGGTCCTTCAGACGATTTTCCATCTGCTGGAGGGGCTCCCGGTTGTACTTAAAGCTTAAGAGATCGTTGATGGTCTCCAAGCGGATGCAGATCTCCTTCATGCCGGCTTCATACATCCGGAAGAACATTTCCAGCTGGGAAGCCTTCCGCTCGATCTGGTTCAGGGCCAGCTGCATCTGGGATGCGGTGGCAGCCTGGGGCTCAATGGAAAAGCCCGAGGCAAATCCGCTCTCTTCCTTCAGGAAGCGGATGATCTCCCGTCTTGTGATGATACCCAGAAATCTGCCGGTATCATCGATGACGGAGACAAAGTTCTGCTCCATGGAGGAAAGCAGCACTGCATCGATCTCCGCATTCACGTTGATGGGCTTTCCTCTGCCGGTGGACATGATGTCCCGGATCACCAGACGGTGATAAAAGGACTGGTCCCCTCCGGCGGCCTTCATATAGTAGTTCAGAAAATCCTTATCCGAAACCGTTCCTGCATAGGTTCCGTTCTTGCAGACCACCGGCACACTGGAGTAACCGCTGGACTTCAGAAGCCCGATGCCTTCGGAAAAGCTGCTGACATCAAACAGGAAACGGACCTCGGATTTCGGGATCATAAGTTTTAAAGCATCCAAAAAATACACCTCTTTTACTGCAGATCCAGCTTCTCGCTGAAGAACTGCTGATTATAGATATCGGTGAACCGATAGAGGATCCGCACACTTCCGCTGCCCACGGACACATTGCTGACCGTCAGCTCGGAGTTGACCGTAAGAGGCTCGCCTAACTCATAGCTGTCCATGAACTTTCCGTCATAGGAATAGAAATCGCACAGGAAATCCAGGCGGTCGCCCTTCCGAATGGCGATCATGCTCTTGGCTACCGTATCTGTTTCATTCTGACGATAATCCGTAACAGCACCTGCCACGTAACCCTCGGGATGCTCTCCGTCAAAGACCAGGATCAGCTTTACACGCTCGCCGTTCAGCTTTGCGGGAACATATCCGGTGTAGACAGAAACGCCGTCCGTCCGCTCGGTATCCGTGTGATAGTAAGCTACCACCTGTCCATTAATGGCAACCCAGGTCTTATCCTTTTCCGGCACCAGATTTCCGTCCTTATCATAGGAAAATACATTGTCCAGGCCCAGATCTACGAATCCTTCTCCGTCATCATAGAACATATTTAAGTCAATCTCGTGAACAAGAGCCCACTCTTCCTCGGAAAGGGCAATGACCTCGGGATCCTCCACACCCTTGGTCCACACCAGCTTTGATGCATCCAGGGTATGGGATGCCAGATATTCGGAAACATCCGAAACCGTATCCTCATCAAAGAAATCCGTATTGTTCTCATCCAGATCATCGATCACGGAAGAGCGGTTTGCTAAAAAGCCCGTCAGCAGAGTGCTGAA
This sequence comes from Lachnospiraceae bacterium, assembly GCA_017614345.1. GTDB lineage: Bacteria > Bacillota > Clostridia > Lachnospirales > Lachnospiraceae > JAGACB01. The sequence continues at coordinate 2,857 of JAGACB010000111.1, read as the reverse complement.
CAGATCGGCACTGCCGGAGGATGCATTTCCGTTTCCGAGCAGGGCTTCCAAAGGATTGTTGGTTCCGCCCTGAACCACCTGTCCGCTGGCCTCAAGCTTGGCAAACTGGCGGATGCAGGTTGCATACTCGGAATCCATTCCGATGGCGTCATAGTTCTTGCAGGCCTTGTCCACGTAGGAGGTCCGCTTATAAGGGAAATAAATGGAAACGCCGCCGGCGTGGGTCATGTTGTCGGAGGTACGGTTGTACTTCACTGCACTTCTGATGGCAGAAGCCAGTTCACGTCCTTCCGCGGTTCCCATATTCTCCGCCAGATGGATCAGATCCACCTGATCGATCTTGGAGCTGGTGGCAAACTCTCTGGTGCTGTATCTTGCATCGGAGACAGCCTGATATTCTTCCTTTTCGATCCGGTCGCTGACGGACTTGGAGAAGCCCTTCAGAGCCTCCGGAACCGTTGCGGAGAATTCCGCAAGATCCACTACGGAAAGAGTGGTCTTCTGACCTCTGCACTTGACTGCGCAGGTTCCCACAAAATCATCCACGATGATCTTGCCGATGTCCACGGTGTCCATGGAGGTGTTCTGTCCCAACTTGGTAAGCCAGTTGGTATAATACCAGCCGATACCGGGCTCCGTCTCCTCGGATGCGATCATGTAATCCGCATAATCATCCAGCATCAGGGCCGTTTCCGCCGTTGCCATGAGGCAGGCGTCAAAACCGATGAAATCAAAGGTCACTCCGCCGTCCTTTAAGGCCTTTTGGATCCCGGATAAGCTCATGGAGCCGCTGCTCTTATTGATCTCGTCATAGCCGTAGCCGCTGACGGAACCGCCGCCGTGATCCCAGAGGATCAGCTCATAGCGGTTTGCTTCATAGTTCTTTGCACAATACCGGATAAAGGAAGACAGATTATCGGGATCCGTCATGGACTTGTTTCCGGCGTTCTGAACCAGGTTTCTGAGGCCTCCGTCCTTCAGTTCGTAGATCTGATTCATGGATTCATTGATGCCCTTGGTCTTCCACTGAGAGCAACCTCCGGTCATGATGATGATCCTGACATTGTCCCCGTACTTGGCAGCAGCCATCTCGGCCATATCTGCGGAAGCCATACCGTTCTTGGACTCAAGATCCGTTCCGCACATATAGACCATAAGGGTCACCAGATCCTTACCGTCTCCGAGGATCTCCGTTCTCTTGGCCCGGGCTTCGGCAGCCACCTGATGGTCTGCTTCCTCACCGGGCGCTGAGGTCGGAACCGCATTTTCCCCGGTAAAGTAAACTCCATCCGTATAGAATCCGGAGGATAATCCGGAAGGAGGTGCTGAGGTGACGATATTCTGACCCACGGGAGCACCGTTTGTCTCTCCGGGATTCGGAATATCTCCAGAGCCGCCGCCCATCATCTTGAGCAGGATCAGGATCACGGCAACTAAAACCGCAACCACGGAGCCGCCTCCGCCCACTGCACGGATCATGGCAGGGTCGATCCCTGAAGAACTTCCGGAACCGTTACCGGAAGAACCCTGTCCCGGCGTGATCTGACCTGCGCCCACCGGGCCTTCACCGGTTCCGCTTCCTCTTCTGGCAACGTTGCCGCCGCCTTCCGTTACGTGTTTCTGTCTGCTTTCGGGTCTGTTTTCATCTGCCATCTTCATTCACCTTCCGTTTCTGCATTTCCGGTCTTCTCCAAAAGGCTGATCAGCTCCGTGTTCGCCGTGAAGGGGAACTGATCCACTGCCGCACTCTTCACGATCCGGTAACCAAAGCGGTGGAATACCTCCAGGTCCCGGACAAATGAGGTGGGCTTACAGCTGATATAAACAATATTTTTTACTCCGTATGATAAGATCTTCGGAAGCGCCTTGGGATGGATCCCGTCTCTGGGCGGATCCAGGACAATGAGGTCCGGCCGCTCCGTCAGGTCATCCAGCACCTTCAGAACATCTCCTGCCAGGAAGGAACATTTGTCCTCCAGGCCGTTTAAACGGGCATTTTCCTTAGCGGCTTCCACCGCTTCTTCCACGATCTCCACGCCGATCACCCGCTCCGCACCCACTGCGGGAGCCAGGATCTGGGCAATGGTTCCTGTGCCGCTGTAAAGGTCGTAGACCGTCTTCAGCTGCCCGTCATTGGCACTCTCAACATACTCGCGGACCTTTGAATAAAGCACCTCGGCCCCTGCGGTATTGGTCTGAAAGAAGGAAAACGGACTGATCCGGAAGGAAAGTCCCAGAAGGGTCTCCTCCAGAAACTCCGTTCCATGCAGGATCTCCGTCCGGTCTGCACGGACCACGTCCGCTGCGGAATCATTTACCATGTGGAGGATCCCGCCGAACTTGCAGGCCCCTTCCCGTTCCAGGGAAAGAAGGAGTCCCCGGAAAGCATCCAGCATCTCCTGCTCCGACTCACTCACCCCTTCGGGGTAAGCCGAGGTAGTCACAAGGGCCGTCATGAGCTTTCCTTCCTGTCTGGATTCCCGGATCAGAAGGTGACGAAGGTAGCCCGTATGCTGCATCTTCCGGTAAAAGGGCAGTTCCCTTTCGCAAAAGAAGGTTCCAACTGCTTTCAGAACCGCTCTCTGAGCCGGGGAAATGATCCTGCACTCCTCCACGGACACCAGATCGTAATTGCTGTTTCTGCGGTGAAGTCCCACAACAAGAGGACCATCCTTGACGGCGTCTCCGAAGGAATACTCCATCTTGTTGCGGTAGCCGGTGATCACAGGGCTGGCCAGGATCCCTTCAAACAGAAGGCCTGCGTCATAATCCGCCTGCTCTTCTTCCCTGAGGGCGGGAGTAAGCAGATCACGCATCTGCTGCTCCTTCCAGCGCAGTGTCTCCGGATAGCGGTACT
>JAGACB010000110.1 GCA_017614345.1 Lachnospiraceae bacterium | reverse complement strand
TTCTTCCCTTTCTGTTTTTTTATTTTGTGCGAGTGTGACAGCGGGGACGGTTCCGACTGTCACAAATTGAGGAAAACTCTCATGTCTCTTATCAACTCACTTTCATCCGAAGAATTATGGGAATCCTTTTATAAATACAAGACCTCACTTTGCTGTCCGGCAGAGCATGCCAATGAGTTAAGGGAATTCATAGACCGAAGGGACTACCTTCCCATTATGGAAAATATCCTCGCAGGTAAGCCCTTTCCTCTGCCCCGTAAGGTGGTGATCAGCAAGCTTGCCTCATCCAAAAAGCGGATCGTCTATACCTATCCGCCAAAGGAGAATCTGGTCTTAAAGTTTCTGACCTGGATGCTCCTCAGAACATACGATGGTCTTTTCGAAGACCGTCTCTATTCCTTCCGCCCCGGAAAGACCGCCAAGGAAGCCGTTCATACGCTTCTTTCCGTTCCGGGGATCTCCGGCATGTACGCCTGCAAGGAGGATCTCTCCAATTACTTCAATTCCATTCCCGTGGACCGGATGACGGAGCTCCTGCGTAGCGTTCTCGGGGAGGATGAACCGCTCCTTTCCTTCTTAACATCCCTTTTAACGGAGCCCCGGGTTCTCGAAAACGGAAAAGAGATCACGGAGCCCAAGGGGATCATGGCAGGCACTCCCCTGTCCGCCTTTTATGCCAATCTGTATCTGATGGATTTAGATCACCGCTTTGCCTCCCAAAAGATCCCCTACGCCAGATATTCCGATGACATCATCTTCTTTGCTCCGACTAAAAGTGAGCTGGATTCTCATATCATTTTCCTGAAGGACTTTATTGCCGAAAAGGGCCTGACCATTAATCCCGACAAGGAAATGATCATTTGCCCCGGGGAAGCCTTTGTATTTCTGGGTTTTGAGATCAGTAACGGCACCATTGACTTATCTCCGGTGTCCGTCCGGAAAATGAAAGGAAAGATGCGCCGCAAAACCCGCTCTCTCCTTCGCTGGTCCCGGGCCAACGGTCTCTCCGGCGAAAAAGCCGCCAAGGCCTTCATCAAGATCTTTCGCAGAAAGCTTTTTGAAAACGGCGGCGATCACGATCTGACCTGGAGCAGATGGTTCTTCCCCGTGATCACCACGGACAAGAGTCTGAAGGAGCTGGATCATTACGCCCAGGACTGCATCCGTGTCCTGGCAAGCGGTGGCAAGCACACAAAGGCCAGATACCGCACACGATATAATGATCTGAAGGAACTCGGATACATTTCCCTGGTTCACGAATATTATCGCGAGAAAGATAAGTGACACCCGGAACCGTCCCCACTGTCACAAAAAATTTTTTCACCAGGGGTCTTCTCAAAAACGGTCAATGGAATATAATTAGTATTAACCGTTGTGGTCAACGGTCAATGAAATTTCATTTTCGCTGCAGCAAGGAAGGCGGAACGCATGTATCCGCAGGAATGAACCGTCAAGAAAAGGAGCACTTATGAATATCATTGAGACAAAGGGACTTACCAAGACATACGGAAAGAGCCGCGGGATAAATGATCTGAACCTGATCATCGAGGAAGGGGACTTCTTCGGTTTTATAGGTCCGAACGGGGCGGGAAAATCCACCACCATCCGGACGCTTCTGGGGCTGATCTCTCCCACCGGCGGCTCGGCAAAGATCATGGGCTGCGATATCGTAAAGGAGAACCGTCAGATCCTCTCACGGGTCGGGTATCTTCCATCTGAGATCAATTTCTACAGTAAAATGAAGGTGAAGGATGTGATCCGTTATTCCGCCTCCCTTCGAAAGGCCGACTGTCACACAAAGGCCATGTCCCTGTGTGAACGTCTGGGGCTGGATATCACGAAGAACGTGGATGAGCTGTCCTTAGGAAACCGCAAGAAGGTGGGGATCGTATGTGCCGTGCAGCACAGTCCACAGCTTTTGATCCTGGATGAGCCCACCTCGGGTCTGGATCCTCTGATGCAGCATGAATTCTTCAATATCCTGACCGAGGAAAATAAAAACGGCGCCACCATTTTCTTCTCCTCCCACATCCTTTCGGAGGTTCAGAACTACTGTCGCACCGCCGCATTTATCAAGGATGGCAGGATCATCATGTCTGACTCCGTGGATAAGCTGGAGGAAACCGGCGCCAAAAAGGTCTCCGTCACTGGAAATGCTCCCGAGCTGGAAGCAGCCCTGAAGGAAAGCGCTGTTGCAAAATACATCTCGGACCTTCAGTCAGGAGACAAGGGCGAATCAGTGGCATTTCTCTATAACGGGAAGATCCCTGCGCTGTTAGAGCTTTTGGCTGAAATGAAGCCCAAGGATCTGACCATCACAGAGCCCAGTCTCGAAGAGATCTTTATGAATTACTATGAATCGTGAGGAAACGCTATGACTATCTTAAAACAGGAAATTAAGTCTCAGCAACTGGCGATCCTGATCTGGAGCCTCTCCATAGGACTTCTGGTGGCCGCCTGCGTGCTGATGTACCCGGATATGGAATCTCAGATGGCTGACGTCAATGAAATGTTCTCCTCCATGGGAAATTTCACCGCCGCCTTCGGAATGGATCAGTTAAACTTCGGAACTCTCATCGGCTTCTATGCCGTGGAGGGCGGAAACATGCTGGGGATCGGCGGCGCCTTCTTTGCTGCCATCATCGGCATCACGGCTCTGATGAAGGAAGAAAAGGAACGCACCGCGGAATTCCTTCTGACGCATCCGGTCTCCCGTACAAGGGTGATCACGGAAAAGCTTGCGAGCACATTTGTCATCATTCTGATCCTAAACATCATTGTCTTTCTCTGCTCCGTCATCTCCATCCTGATGATCGGAAACGAAGTCTTCTGGGAGGAGCTGGGGCTGTTCCATCTTGCCTACCTGCTGATGCAGTTTGAGATCGGCGGGATCTGTTTCGGGATCTCCGCATTTATCAAAAAGGCCGGCATGGGCATCGGGATCGGCATCGCCGGACTCATGTATCTGCTGAATATCGTGGCAAATATCTCCGACAGCGCTAAGTTCCTGAAGTACCTCACTCCCTTCGGATACACCGAGGGAGCCGACATCATCAACGATCACACGATCAACGTGAAGTACCTGATCCCCGGAATGATCCTGATGACAGTGTGCATTGTGATCAGCTACATCAAGTACAACAAAAAGGATATATCCGCTTAAAATGTGTCAATGGGGACGGTTCTGATCGACACACTTTTTGCAAACCACACGGATCCTTCCATTTTTTGCTCAGAATGCAAAAATGAAAGGATCCGTGTTGGAATAGTAAAGAGGTAACAGAGCCGAACCGGTTGTCTGACTATATTATCAATAAGGAGAATCGATGAACGAGAAATTCTATGCACTTCCGCAGGAAAAACAGGATCGCATCTTAAACGCAGGCTTTCGGGTATTTTCCAGGAATTCCTACAAAAAAAGCCCCATGCTGGAGATTGCAGACGAAGCCGGCATCAGTAAATCACTGCTCTTCTTCTACTTCAAAAACAAGAAGGAGCTGTATCTCTTCCTGATGAAACAGGCGGAGGAGCTTACCATGAAGTATCTGATGACCTCCGGCTGCTATCTGGAATCCGACATCTTTGAGATGATGTATAAGGGGCTTCTGGCCAAAGCAGAGATGATGAAGAAATATCCGGATATGAGCAACTTTGCCCTCAAGGCCTACTACGAGGACGATCCGGAGATCAAAGAAGGGATCCAGGAGATCATAGGACCCTACACCAGCCTGAACACCAACAAAACACTGCCTCCTCTTGATCCGTCGGAGTACAAGGAAGGCCTGGACTTGGAGCTCATGTATCAGGATATGTTCCTGGCCTCGGAGGGCTATGTCTACCGGATGCAGCAGGAAGGCAACATTGACGTTGACAAGATGCTGAAGGATTATCGCCGCATCATCGACTTCTGGAAGAAACTCTATAAAAGATAAAAAAATGCCGGAGGGGCTTGCTCCTCCGGCTTTTGGGTGACAAAAGAACCGTGCCTTGTCACCTCCTCTGTTATCTCATAAATACCGATCCAAAATCTCCCGGATCTCGGTTTCCGTTTCGGCCTGATTGACTTCGGCCCGGAGTCTGGCGCAGTTCTGGAAGCCCATGGTGTACCAGGCGGCATGCTTGCGCATTTCCAGGATGCCTATGTGGCCGCCCTTTCGCTTCATCTGCATTTCAAGATGGCGGAGGATCATTTGTTTGACCTCCTGCAGATCCGGCTTGGAGGGGGTAAGGAGGGCTTTCAGATACTCGGGAAGATCTCTTTCTTCTCCCAGGACGGAAGCATCCAGTGCTTCCCGCGTTTCGGGATCCAACGCCTCTCTCGCTTCAAACAGCTTCAGGATATCGGAAAGCAGCCAGGGATTACCCTTGATGCCGCGGCCGATCATCAGAAGCTCGCAGCCCGTATACAGCTGCATTCTGAGGGCGTCCTCCGGAGTAAAGATATCTCCGTTTCCGATCACCGGGATCGATACGCTCTCACGGACCTTGCGGATCATGTCCCAGTCCGCTTTTCCGCTGTAAAACTGCTCTCTGGTGCGTCCGTGGACCGCAACGGCACTGACGCCGCAGCCTTCGGCGATCTTTGCGATCTCGGGAGCATTTTCATTGGAAGGATCAAAACCCTTGCGGATCTTTACGGTAACAGGCTTATCCACAGCCTTCACAAGAGCCGTCAGGATCTTTTCCACCAGCTCCGGCTCCTTCATCAGATAGGAGCCCTCGTGGTTATTCACGATCTTTGGCACGGGGCAGCCCATGTTAAAATCGATGACATCACAGTACTCCTGCACCTTTGCAGCTTCTCCGGCAATGATCTCCGGATCGGAGCCGAAAAGCTGGATGGCAAACGGGCGGCAGCCCTCTGCGGTGGTCATCAGATCCTTTGTATTCTCGTTATGAAAAAAAAGCGCCTTGGCACTGACCATCTCCGAAACCGTAAGTGCCGCCCCCTGCTCCACGCAGATCTGGCGGAAGGTTTCATCGGTGATGCCTGCCATGGGCGCAAGGATCAGCGGATTCTTTAAGGAAAGAGTGCCGATCCGGTACCGATCTGTATCCGGCATGGTATTATTTTTCATTTCTTCAGTCATCCTGTTCCTCACCCGGATCAAAATAGATATCGAAGCCGTTATCGGAATCGCTGTTTGATGCAGAGTCCTCCTTGATGGAATCGGGATCCACCTTGGACTCATCCGGCTCTTCCTCCCGGTCATACTTGGCCATATGCTCGGCAAGCTCTTCGGAGACCTCTCTGTGGCGGATAAAGTAACGGTAGAATAACTCCAAGGATTCCAGCAACTCCTGTTGTTCCTTTTGTATCTGGCGCACCCTGAGTCCGCTTCCGATCTCATCATAAAGGTAATCCATCTCGTCCGCATCCGTTACGAACTCGAGTTCATCCTCTTCATTGAACTTCAGGAGTATGATCCCGCCTACATCTTCCGTAAAACTGACCATGATCATCTGAAGTTCTTCCTTGATCACCTCGGGAAGTCTCTCAAACAACGGATTAAAATAATATTTTTCTTCATAGGAATTGGCGCCGCATAAAACGACTTCATTCAATGCTTCAGACATAACCTTAGACCTTCTCTAACCCTTTTTATACAATCAACATGACCACACAGATCACAGCCACAATGATGAGAACACCGCCGCAGACCGAGAACACTATTCCGGGGCCTAAATGCCTCTTGTGATTTCTGTCTCTTCTCAGATACCGGTATGCGGAAAGGATATTAATGGCTGCCGCCAACAGGAAAATGATGGGAAAGATCACCAGGAGATGTTCCTGAAACAGGAACGCCAGAACAGAGAGCACTACGATCACTGACGCTGCAGCGATATAAATGCCCTCTAAAAGCAGTCTCTGCTTCCGGATATTCATGGTCCTTTCATTGAGCTTTCCGATCTGATTCTTCATTTTCCGTGTTCCTTCACGTCAGAGTACACTTTCCTTACGCCAGTGTAGCGTACATGATGGCCTTGATGGTGTGCATCCGGTTTTCCGCTTCCTGGAATACCACGGATGCAGGACCTTCGAATACTTCATTGGTCACTTCCAGCTCGGAAAGACCGAACTTTTCGTAAACGCTGCGTCCTGTTGCTGTCTCAAGGTCATGATAAGCCGGCAGACAATGCATGAAAATGGTCTTGCCGCCCTTGGAGGTAGCTGCTGCATGATCCATTACCTTCTGACTTACCTGATAAGGCAGAAGGGCATCGATCCGCTCCTTCCAGACTGCTTCCGGCTCTCCCATGGATACCCAGACATCGGTATAGATGATGTTGGCGCCCTTAGTGCCTTCCTCCACATCCTCTGTCAGAGTGATGGTGGAGCCGCTCTGTGCTGCATATTCCCGGCACTGAGCCACCAGCTCTTCGTTGGGGAAATATTTCTTGGAAGTACAAGCGGTGAAATGAATGCCCAGCTTGGAGCAGACGATCATCAGGGAATTACCCATGTTGTAGCGGGCATCTCCCATATATACGAACTTCAGACCCTTCCAGTCGCCGAATACTTCCTTTACGGTCAGCATATCCGCCAGCATCTGGGTGGGGTGATATTCATTTGTCAGACCGTTCCAAACGGGAACGGAGGAATACTGTGCAAGGGTCTCCACGATCTTCTGCTCATATCCGCGGTATTCAATGCCGTCGAACATACTTGAAAGCACTCTTGCAGTGTCCGCAATGCTCTCCTTCTTGCCGATCTGGGAGCTTTCCGGATCAAGATAGGTCACGCCCATGCCGAGGTCTCTTGCAGCCACCTCAAAGGAACATCTGGTACGGGTACTGGTCTTCTCAAAGATCAGCGCAATATTCTTGCCGCGATAAACATCCACAGGGATCCCCTGCTTCTTCTTGGCCTTCAGCTCCGCAGCCAACTCCACCAGATAAGTGATCTCCTCCGGGGAATAATCCTTCAGTGTCAAAAAATCTCTACCCTTTAAATCCATTTGCCGATACCTCGTTTTTCATGTGAAATGACTTCTCATCCCGGCTTCCTTTCCCTTCACCCGCATATTTCGTAAGGAAAATGAACCCGAAAGATATTGTTATATTAGTTTCTATTGGGGAATCTGTCAATTCTTTTTTGTAATAGAGGCTTCCGGAGCCTCTTATTCCGCGAAAACCTCTTCCGTCTGTGACTCGGTTTCTGACTCCGTTTCCGTCTCAGACTCCGGTTCCGGAAGAACCAGGGGAAGCTGAGTAGTCACTGCCTCATCCAGCCAGTCATAGCGGTCCTGAATGAACTGTTCCAGTGCATCTACGTTCTTGTCGTAGGTATCCAGTGTCACGGAGTCGGATGTGCCGTAATCCAGGCACACGCCCATAACATCGTATTTCCGGAAGTTCTTCTCCGCTGCAACGGCCAGAAGGCTTCTGTCCTCTTCGATCCGCTCCAGACTTTCCTTGCAAAGCTTCTTTCCCACCTGCTTCCAGCGGGCCTGAAGACGACTGCAGAAGGAAGGATCCTGCAACAGATAGTTGAACCAGTTCTCTGCCACGTAGGTGCTTCCGTCATTTGCCCCCACCGTGACAAAGGTATCATAGCGATCCAGGTCACCGGAGAAATTTCCGAAGGCACGGTCAAAGTCCCACATGGGGCCCATGGAAAGCTTTCCGCCGGGTTCCACGGTCATATAGGTACTGCGGTGGAACACGCAGTCGGAATTAAAGGAAAGCTCCGTCACGATCCACCAGTCGATGAAGGAATCCACGTCCATGAGGGAGGCGTAATCTCCGCCTTCCCGGATGGCGGTATCCAGATCCGTAACGATCTTGCGGATGTAGACCTTGTGCTCATCCGTCAGATCATCGCCGGAGGGCTCCACCACATCCACCTTCTTCAGCCCCGGATTTACCGTAAAGTAGAAGCCGGCGATCTTACCCATATCCAGCAGATAGCCCGTCTGGGCAGGGTCCTCTGAATAGGGCAATGAAAGGCGTGCAGGATCGTTTTCGATCTTATCTCCCACGCTGTAGAGGCCCATGTATTCATCGTTCAGATAGATCTCCGCATAGAAGGTCGAAGGAACGTACTTCATCTCGAGGGAACGGGCCATTTCAAGACCGATCCGGTTGCGCATCAACGTCTTATCCGCGTAGTTGGCCAGGAACACCCACTTTTTTGCCGCAGGCAGATCAAAAAGGGAGGTCCGCTCGGTAAACTTCACCAGATAGGGCTTCTTCTCAAACTGAAAAGTGGAGGTTCCTCTGCCCTTGATAAATACGGTCTGTTCATACAGATCATAGAGAGCGCTTTCATCAACGAAGATGGGATTTTCGTTTTCGTTGCCTTCTTCTCCGGTCTCTCTGTCTGTTTCTTCTCCGGTCTCGCTGTCTGTTTCTTCTCCGTTCTCACTGCCTTCTTCAGAAGAGTTCTCATCGGCAGATTCATTTTCCGGAGATGATTCAGGATCAGCAAGTTCGGCAGCTTCCGCTTCCTTCAGTTCCCGGATGATATCCTCAATCGTCTTTTCGCCCGAGTAGTAGGAAAGGGTTCCGCGGACATATTCGTTTCTGGAGGTGATCTCTTTCTCACCCTCCGTACGGATCAGAAACCGGGGAAGACGGGATTCCGTGCAGGTCACCGTCAGCTCCGTCTGAGTGTCCGCACCGTTTCGGATCACGATCTGATGCTCCCCGGGGGTTAAGACAGTGCCCAGGCTGTCGCTGGTCCAGCCTTCCCAGACATCCGTATGGCCGTCTGCAAAGAAGCCGGTCACCTGAAAATCATCCTTGGTCAGCATATGACCCTCCACCGTATAACCGGTATAAACAGCAGCAAGCGAAACGGGCTGTTCGATCAGGCTCCAGGGGTCAGCATAGGATGCATTTTCCTCCGGCTCCGTCACAACTTCCGGTTCGCTCGGTCTGTTCTCTTCCGTCCTGCCCTTTCCGGGGGCAATGGTCTCCTCCGTGGGTGCAGTGTTGCTGCAGCCAACAGGAAGGATCGTTGCCGCTGCAAGGAGCAGGAGCATTCTTTTATATCGGTCTTTCGTAGGTGTTCTCATAGCTGTATAAAACTTGTCCTTGCTTATTCCGAAACGCAAGGATACCGATGCAGGTGTCTGCCTGCATCGGCGTCCGAACGTTTTTGGTATTGTATTGTTTCCTTCGGATCTTGAACTTACTTTTCAGACTTGATCACTTCTGCGGTTGCTTTCGCAAGTCCTGCAATTCCCTGGATCTCCGAAGGGATAATGATCTTGGTTGCCTGGCCGTCTGCTGCCTTGGTGAAGGCTTCCAGGCTCTTTAAGCGAAGGGTTGCTTCATCGAGGCCTACCTCTTTGATCATGCTAAGACCCTGAGCATTTGCCTCCTGAACCTTTAAGATGGCCTGTGCCTGACCTTCTGCTTCACGGATCATGGCTTCCTTCTTTGCCTCTGCGCGAAGGATGGCTGCAGCCTTTTCAGCCTCTGCATCGAGGATTGCGGACTGCTTCTTACCTTCTGCACGAAGGATGGCGGATTTCTTCTCACCTTCTGCGATCAGGATTACTTCGCGGCGTTCACGCTCTGCCTTCATCTGCTTCTCCATTGCATCCTGGATAGCGGTAGGAGGCATGATGTTCTTTAACTCCACACGGTTCACCTTGATGCCCCAGGGATCCGTTGCAGAATCCAGTGTGGACTGCATCTTGGTGTTGATGATCTCACGGGAGGTCAGTGTCTGGTCAAGTTCCAGATCACCGATCAGGTTACGAAGGGTGGTGGCCGTCAGGTTCTCGATGGCCATGATGGGATTCTCCACACCGTAAGCAAACAGCTTGGGGTCAGTGATCTGGAAGAATACCACGGTATCGATCCGCATGGTAACATTGTCCTTGGTAATTACGGGCTGAGGCGGGAAATCCACTACCTGCTCCTTCATATTCACTCTCATTGCCACGCGGTCAATGATGGGAACCTGAAGATGTACGCCTACGTTCCAGGTGGTCAGATAACCGCCGAGACGCTCAACCACCATGGTTGTGGCCTGAGGAACGATCTTCACACAGGAACTGAACAAAGCAAGTACGATCACAACCAGGGTGATGAGTACTCCAATGATCACCATAGTCGTGACGATCTCTGCACTTAATACGGTCTGAGCTGCCAATAAGATTAACATACTTTCCTCCTTCCCCGAAGCTTCGGGATATACGCTTTTAAACGATCAGACTGCCTGTCGTTACTGCACATTCTTTAACGCTGCCGTTCTTCCGAGCTCGGAGGTGTCTCCCTCCTTGGGCTCCACGATCAGCTTGACGCCACGGATCTCACGGACCACCACAAAGGTGCCTTCCGGGATCTTCTGATCGTCCGAAAGGGATCTGGCCGTCCAGTCCTGGCCATTTAAGATGGCACTGCCCTTTCCCATCAGGTTATCAATGGGAGAGGTTACCCGGGCAGTCTTTCCGATCAGGCTGTCCACATTTGTCTTCTGGGTTCTGCTGTTCACGAATTTTGAGAGAAACGGTCTCAAAAGAAGAAGCAGGATCAGGGAAACGATAACGAAATCCAGCGCCTGAAGCCAAATGGGTGCTTTAAAGAACACCGAGATCATGGCGGCTAAAGCACCGCCGGCAAACCAGATGGTGGTAAGCCCCAGCGTCATCAGCTCGATGACCAGCATGACCACAAAAATCACAAACCACACAATGATATAGATCCACATAGGAACACCTCCTCGAAAAACCTATGTTCACTTGATAGTCCTATGTATATTTATACCATAAATGCGGGGGGAAGGTTTTACAAATTGCTTACAGTTTAAAGGCTTAATCCTCATCATCCACGTTATCTGTGGTGTATACCTGACGTTTTCTGGCCATTTCATCGCTGGCAAGGTATTCGTCGTAGGTGGTGATCTTATCGATGATGGAGCCGTTTACGAACTCGATGATGCGGTTTGCGGTGGTCTCCACGATCTGATGGTCGCGGGATGCAAACAGGATCACGCCGGGATACTTGATCATACCGTTGTTCAAAGCGGTGATGGACTCCATATCCAGGTGGTTGGTAGGCTCATCGAAGACAAGAACATTTGCCCCGGAGATCATCATCTTGGAAAGCATACAACGAACCTTCTCGCCTCCGGAAAGGACGCGGATGTTCTTAACGCCGTCTTCGCCGGGGAACAGCATACGGCCCAGGAACTGTCTTACATAGGTGATGTCCTTGATGGGGGAGTACTGCTGAAGCCACTCGGAGATGTTCAGATCCTGCTCAAACTCTGCGGAGGAATCCTTGGGGAAGTAAGCCTGGGTGGTGGTCACGCCCCACTTGTAGGAACCGCTGTCGGGCTCGATCTCGCCCATGAGGATCTGGAACAGGGTGGTCTTGGCAAGCTCATCGCCGCCTACAAAAGCAACCTTATCTTCTCTGTTCAGAATGAAGGAGACATGGTCAATGACCTTCACGCCGTTTACAGTCTTACAAAGATCCGTTACCTGCAGAACCTCGTTACCGATCTCACGGTCGGGACGGAAGTCAATGTAGGGGTACTTTCTGCTGGAGGGACGCATGGTATCCAGCTCGATCTTCTCCAGCGCACGCTTTCTGGAAGTAGCCTGCTTTGCCTTGGAAGCATTTGCCGAGAACTTCTGGATGAATTCCTGGAGTTCCTTGATCTTCTCTTCCTTCTTGCGGTTTGCTTCCTTCATCTGACGGATCATCAGCTGGGAGGACTCATACCAGAAGTCGTAGTTACCGGAATAAAGCTGGATCTTGCCGTAGTCGATGTCTGCGATATGGGTGCAGACCTTATTCAGGAAATAACGGTCGTGGGAAACCACGATGACGGTATTCTCAAAGTTAATGAGGAACTCCTCCAGCCAGCCGATGGCATCTAAGTCAAGGTGGTTGGTAGGCTCGTCAAGGAGCAGGATGTCGGGATTTCCGAACAGGGCTCTTGCAAGAAGGACCTTCACCTTCTGGCTGCCGCTTAAATCTCCAACTCTGGAGAAATGCAGGTCTGTCTCAATGCCGAGACCATTTAACAGGGATTCTGCATCGGATTCTGCTTCCCAACCGTTCATGTTGGCGAATTCCTCTTCCAGCTCGCTGGCACGGATACCGTCTTCATCGGTGAAATCCTCTTTTGCGTAGATGGCATCCTTTTCCTGCATGATCTCAAACAGTCTGGGATTTCCCTTCATAACGGTGTCCCGGACGATCTCATCATCGTACTTGAAATGGTCCTGTTCCAGAACGGAAAGACGCTGGCCGGGAGTGATGGTCACGGAGCCGCTGGTGGAATCCAGACGTCCGGACAGGATCTTTAAGAAGGTGGACTTTCCGGCACCGTTGGCACCGATCAGACCATAACAGTTGCCTTCCGTAAACTTGATGTTCACGTCCTCAAACAGGGCTTTCTTGCCCACTCTCAGGGAAATGTTATTTGCTGCGATCATGTTATTTCTCCAATCTGTAAATCTATGTGTAAAAACAGAGAAACACTGTTTACACTCTTTGCATTAAATGTGTTTTTCGGAACCGTCCCCAATGGCACACCAGGTCACTATATCAAAAGCGGGGGCAAATGTCAAATATCGCGAAGGACTTTGCGGTGCATGGGCTCTAAGAAGTAGGCCGCTGCCATCAGGGCCAGCATGGCAAGTCCCACCTGGATGACCATGCTGAAGGCGAACCAGTTGGTGATGACGTAGTCATCTGCAATGGCGGCGGCATCAAACATGTTTAAAAGCGAGGAAACCGCCGTCATGTCGCCGATCTGCGAGTTCATCTGCACATAGTAGCTGACAATGGGGTTGATGAGCAGCAGGTATACAATGCGCTGGAAGAACACGTGATAGACGCTGTGGGAGTTGATGTCGAAGAACGAGATCAGGTAGGTGATGCAGAAGCTCCCCACGGAGGTAAAGGCCGTGTAAATGTAGGAGGCCACTACGGACACGATGCTGCTGCGGAACAGTACCGAAAAGAAGATACTGTAGCAGGCAATGGTGAAGGTGAGTAACAGCAGGCTCACCTGAAGCCAGATCACCTCCCGCACGCGGATTCCGCCGTAGGCTAAGGTCATGATCATGACAGGGCAGTTGGAAATGATCATCAGAGCCACCATTTCCAGAACCGACATGAGCTTTCCGAGGAGGATCCGCATGGGACGCATCTCGGATACCAGGATCAGGTCCAGAGTATGCTGCTCCCGCTCTCCCGAGATGGAGATCGCCGTCAGGCCCGGGATCAGGAAGATCAGGAGCCCCAACTCCACCGTGGAGAAGATGATGTACAGGTTCAGCATCTCGCTGTAATTCATGGTCCCGCTCTGTCTTGCGATCCTGGTTTCTCCTAAGAGAAATGCAAAACCGAAAATAGAGAGGATCAGGTTGTAAAACAGAATGATCACGATATTGCGGACGGAGCGGTTGGCGAGCAGACTGTCTTTGGCATAAATCGGATTTACCATACCACTTCATCCTTTCTGCCGCCGACCACGGCCTCAAATACTTCCTCCAGAGGGTTCTTTACGTGGGAGAATTCCAGGATCCGGATCTTCCGATTTATCATCTCAGTCAGAAGGTCGGCTTCCTCTTCCGCCGTAAACTCTCCGGTGATGTGAAATACCATGTGGTCACGGACCACAGAGGTGATCAGATCATTTTCCCGGAAGAAATCATTCATCAGAACCGCATCCACTTCGCTGAGGGCGGTTACGCTCAGGACCTTGCCGAGATTCACCTGAAGGTAAAGGTCCTCGATGCCGCCTTCTGCAACGATCTTGCCGTTCTTTAAGAAGCCGAACCGGGTGCAGAGGCTCTCCATGTCTCCCAGCTCGTGGCTGGATACCAGGATGATCTTGCCTTCTTCTGCCAGGTTCCGGCAGATCTTGTACATTTGCCTGCGGCCCACGGGATCAATGCCGTCAAAGGGCTCGTCAAGGACCAGGAAATCCGGGTTGGGGATCAAAGCCCGGGCAATGCAGAGACGCTGCCTCATACCCTTGGAAAGTTTTTCCACCTCCCGGTCCATATGATCGTCTTCGATCTCCATGGTGCCTAAGATGTTCTCGCAGACCACCTTTGCCTTTCTTCCGGAAAGACCGCAAAGAGAGGCATAAAACTCCATATATTCGCGTACGGTCATGTAATGGTAGGAACCGAACTGATCCGGCACATAGCCCACGTGTCTTCTGGCATAATAGGGGTCTCTGGCCGCATTCACGCCTTCAATGACCACCTTACCGGCATCCGGCTCGGAAATGACGGAGGCGATCTTCAGAAGAGTAGTCTTACCACCACCGTTTTCTGCGATCAGTCCGTAGATCTCGCCGGAATCGAGGGTCAGGTCGATCTTGTCGAGAACGGGTTCCCGGCCGTAGCTTTTGCTGATTCTCTCCAGTTTGATCATTCCTGCTTCTCCTTCCAGTCCACCAGCACGGTATAGCCGAAGTACTTGCTGTTCTCATGGGTAGCAAACTGAACCGACGATTCCTTGCAGAAGGTTACGGTCATATCACCGTCATGACTTTTGGCATATTTGGAAACCAGCTGACGGAAAGGCTCGCCATAGCCCTCATAACCCATTCCGTCCACAAGCCCGGGAAGCTCATCAAAGCTGTAGGATCCGAGATCATATTTTTCAGAATTGTTGCCGGCCAGAGTATCCACCACATACCATTTGTCCCCTTTGATCTCCACGGAGAACTGAGCTTCACGCCGTATGCCCTCGATCTCGGACTTTTTCTCTTCGGTATAGCCTTCGGGTTTTGTAGAAAGCCACAGAAAATGCTTTTCAAAGGGATGAACGCCGTAGCAGGTCAGCACATTGGGTGCTTCCACCTTCAGATAGTGGATCATATTGGGGCGCAGCATCCGGCCGATGGAGGCGATATCCGCCTGATCCTCGCTTGAGTACTGCGGTCCGTTACCCGGAGCCGGGGCAAATGCCTGTCCGGTTTCGGGGGTTTCGTTTAAAAGAAATTCCGTGGGAACCGTAGGAAGATTGTTCTGCAGAACAGACTGATCATTATCTGCGATCACCACCGTATACTGGGGCTTGAAAGTGATCTCGAAGTTCCCGTTATAAGGAGAGGTAAACTGGGCAAATACCCACTCTCTCACCTGGGCTCCGCCTTCATAGTACTCATCATAGGCGGTTTCCACCACACGGGCATAGTAATAAAAGGGTGCCTCAAAGCGGGTCTTATTTCCCTCCACGAAAATGAGGATGGAAAATACCAGCGCTATGATCACCACTGCCCATTTCATATATTTCAGTTTTTTCAGTTTTGCCAGGATCAGATATGACAGAGGCATGGCCACCAACAGGTAGACGCCTATAAGAAGCAGGTAAAAACGCAGGTCGATATTGCCTGCACCGTCATTTAAGACCAGAAACTGCTCGATCCCGGTACCTAAAGGCTCGCCGGCTGACAAGATTTTCATAAGAGGTCATCCACTCCAATAAACTCTTCTTTTTCAAAATCGTGGTCCGTACGGAGCTGTACCTGGAACACCGTTCCGTTTAAGTCCGAGGAGACCGAGATCATTCCTCCGTGAAGATCCACGATATTCTTTGCGATGGCAAGGCCCAGACCGGTTCCTCCCGTGGAGGAGTTTCTGGACTGCTCAAGGCGGTAGAACTTCTCAAAGATCTTCTCCTGCTTATCCTCCGGGATCACCTGTCCGTAGTTGACCACCCGGACCGTGACAAGGGGATCATCATAATCAATGAGCAGAAGAACCTTCTTTCCGTCCTTTCCGTACTTGATCGCATTATTGATCAGATTGGCAAAGAGTCTTGCCAGAAGCTGCCCGTCTCCCACCATTTCAATGGACTTGACGGCACTGCGGAATTCAAACTTCAGTCCCGCACTGTCAAAGGAGGGATAAAATTCATCTGCCACCTGCTCTAACAGCTTCACCAGATCCAGAGGCGCCGGATTGGCGGAAAGCTTGCCGTAACTGAGCTTGGTAAAGCCGAACAGATCCTCGATCAGATCCTGCAGACGCAGAGTCTTTTCATAGGCGATGCGGATATAATTGTTCCGGGTCTCCGGATCCAGATCCGGGTTGCTCTTTAAGAGCTGCAGATAACCGCGGATGGAGGTCAGAGGCGTCCGAAGATCATGTGCCACGTTGGTGATGAGCTCGTTCTTGGACCGCTCCGCTTCACGCTCCCGGTCCATCAGCTGGATCACGTCCTCAGACATGGCATTCAACTGCTCCGCCATAATGGAGAGCTCATCGTCCCCCTCAATGGGAATGGTCTTATCAAGGGCACCCTCGGAAATATCCGTCATGCCCCTCGAAAGCTCCTGCAGATATTCGAAATAATGGCGGTTGCTCTGCCAGTACAGGATCATGAACAGCACCATTCCCACCAGCAGCACTCCCAGCAGGAGGACCCAGTCACTCCAGCCGTTGATCTCACCTACGCGGATCTCGTAGCCGCCGAACTGCAGCGTGACCACACCGATCTGGAACAGCACCAGGAACAGAACCACGAGGCCGAAAGCGGCGATCCCGCTCTTGATCAGATTGCCCAGAACCCTGGAACGGTACTTCCGGGCAACCTGCGTACTTTTTTCTTCATTTACATCCATAGTGAGAATCTCAAAC
>JAGACB010000109.1 GCA_017614345.1 Lachnospiraceae bacterium | reverse complement strand
TTTTTATGCTTGGCACGGCCGTAGGTGGAGGAACCACCGATGCCGATAAAGAAACCGCACTTCACATATTCCAGGGCCATTTCCCATTTATAGGAGTAGCAGTGCATTACACCGCCTATGGAACCCGCGTCTAGCCCTTCGAGTAACTCGAAGGTATCCTGTGCGGCGTCTCTACTGTGGATCACCAGAGGGAGCCCTAATTCTCTGGCTGCTACGGTCTGAGCCGCAAACCAGGCCTTCTGAGCCGGCAGATCATCCTGATGCCAGTGGTAATCCAGGCCGATCTCACCGATGGCCACCACCTTGGGATGCTCCGCCGCCTTCATCAAAATGCCCAGAGTATGATCAAAGATCTCCCGCTCCCTTCCGGTGAAGAGATAGTCGTGGAACAAAAGGCCGTCCCGGCGTACCTCAGCCAGGCTCCCCAAAAGCTCCTCCGGACTCCGGCGCTTAGCCTCGGAAGAGGCGAGAAAGTTCTGCCAGGCAAGGAACTGATTTTCCGTCATGAGTTCGGCTTCACTCCCTGTAGCGATCCTGTCTCTCAGCTCCCATACGTCCGAGGGATGCAGGCCGCAGGTGGCATAGACCTCTTCATACCGATCCGCCAGGGCAATGGTATGCTCCAAGGAGGGAAATGCCGCACTGATATCCACGATCCTTCCCACTCCCGCCGCCTTTAACTTTCCTCCGAGAAGCACGTCCCGGTCCTCATCAAAGGCATCGTCATCATAATGGGCATGGGTATCCGTAAGAAGCACCCTCGTAGGGCTGCAGTTCCACTCATAGACCACCAGTCCCAGACCGCTCATGGTAAGTTTTAAACAGGGCCTGCCCAGATCATCATGCCCCGACAGGTGCATGATCCCCTTTTTCCGAAGGGCTCCGCCGATGTCCAGCACCTTCCGGTACACGCCCTCCTCCAAAACGGGAAGGTCAATGGCCACGGAATCCTCCTGAAAATGGAAGATCCAGATCTGAGAGCGCTCCCCTTCCGAAAACCTCGCAAAGGCAAAGACGCCGTGCTCCGTATCATCTGTCCGAAGCCAGCGGAAATGCTCAAAGGAACCGCATTTTCCAAGATCCTCATAGCGCCAGAGAACCGGTGTCTCCCGGTAAAGCGTCAAAAGATCCCTGAAAAATGCAGCATAATCCTGCTGCAGTGCATTCCCAAAACTGCCGTCCGGAAGCATTCCCTCAAAGAGGGCACCTTCATGATCCCATTCCTTAGAAACCCCGAACTCCTGCCCCATAAAAAGAAGCTTCTTTCCGGGATGAGCCATCCAAAAGCCCATGGCGGTCTTAAGCGCCGCATAACGGACGGAATCCTCTGCAAAGGGCGCCTTCCGGAGCATACTGCATTTGCCGTAAACCACTTCATCGTGGGAAATAGGCAGCAAAAACTGCTCCGAATCCCTGTACATCATAGGAAATGTCACCTGTCTGTGGCAGTCTTCCCATTTCTTATTCTCAGAGCCAGCTCCGTAATAGGAAAGGAAATCATGCATCCAGCCCAGGTCCCACTTATAGTCAAAGCCCAGACCGCCCTCTGAAACCTTCCGGGTCACCCCGGGATAAGCGGCAGACTCCTCCGCAAACAGCACCATATGGCTTCCGCTTTGGTGCGTGGTCTCCGTCAGTTCCTTTAAAAAGCTGACGGCGGAAGGATCCGGCTCGGGAAGGGAAAAAGTTTTTCCCTCACGCTTCCCCTCATTCGTATGTTCGTTATTACAGGAAAACTCATTAGCTTCTGATTTCGTCAGGTCAGACTGATCATTTCTCCATTCACGATCGTCAGATGAAATATTTTTATCATCGTATGACGTTACTTCAGTTTTGTCAGATCCGGTTTTGGAGCTAACCGGTCCATAATAGCCGGATCCACCGAAACCCTCAGAGCCTCCGGAATAGTTCGAACCACCATAATATCCCGAAGAACCATAGTATCCGGAACCGCTATCAAAACCGTGCCGTGCCGAACGGCGCATAGCTGCTTCTCTTGCCCAGGTTTCCTTCATTTCCTGCTCTGACATTTCCCCACGGGTCACGGGATCGCCGTAGATCATGACGGAGACGGCATCCACACGAAGGCCGTCCACGTGATAGACCTGCTCCCAGAAAAGGGCATTTTCCAAAAGGAATCTGCGCACGTAGGGGTTGTCAAAGTCAAAGGGCGCACTGCCCCAGCCGGTGCGAAGAGGTCTGCCCTCTGCATCCACCCGTTCGTAAAGAGGTGCGCCGGCAAATAAAGAAAGGCCGCCTTCGTCCAGGGAAAAATGTCCCCCGACCCAGTCCAGGATCACTGCAAGGCCTGCCTGATGAGCCGCCTCCACCAGATGCGCAAAGCCGGAGGGCCTGCCGTAACGGGAGGTGGGGGCATAGTAGCCCCGGACCTGATAGCCCCAGGAGGCATCCGAAGGATACTCGGCAATGCCCATAAGCTCAATGGCCGTAAAGCCCAGGTCCTTCACATAAGGCACCAGCTCCCGGGCCAGTTCATCGTAGGAATATACAGTGCCGTCCTCATGACGGCGCCAGGAACCCGGGTGAACCTCGTAGATCACCAGGGGCTTATCATAGCCGGGGAAATGTTTTCTTCTCTCCGCACGGATAGAAGCAAGTTCCTTAGAAGGCGTTCGCTCGGAAATCACCTCTGCATCAAGTCCCGCAGGATCCGGAAAATAAGTGCCGTAGGGGTCACTTCTGAGAAGGTCTTTGCCTTCCGGCGTACGGATCCGGAAATGATACCTCTCTCCCGTCTGATCCGCATCCGACCAAAGCTCAAAGACGTCCGAAAGACCGGGCTCCGAGGAGCGCACCATGGGCAGAGAACGATATTTTCCCGGAACAGACCGGAAAGGGAGGATCTTCTCCCCCCGAACCGATTCCGGATATTCATTTTCCGAAAGCTCCAGAAATACAGCCACTGCGCCCGGAGCATAGAGACGAAACACCGTCTGCTCAAAACCCGGGGCAGTCCGCAAAACATGCGCCCCGAACATCTCCCAGGATCCCTGTTTCATAAGCACCCCGCCTTATCTCTAGGATTTCTTGCGCCTCAGGAAAGAAAAGACACCGCTTTTCTTCTTTCCCTTGTCGGGATAATACTCTTTCATATAGTCCAGCACCATCACCTTCAGGCCCTTCTTGTACAGACCGTACTGAACGACCTGACGGACCAGATGATAGATCACGGCAAAGATCGGAACACCTATGATCATGCCCATGAATCCCCACCAGCCGCCGAAAACCGTGATGGCGAAGAGAACCCAGAAGCCGGACAGGCCCGTGGAATCTCCCAGGATCCAGGGTGTCAGGATATTTCCGTCGATCTGCTGCATGATGATATTGAAAATGATAAAGTAGATACTCTTGATGGGGCTGATCAAAAGGATAATGATGGTGCAGGGCACCATACCGATGAAGGGTCCGAAGATCGGGATCATGTTGGTGATACCGATCACAACGCCCATTAAGAGCGGATAGGGAACTCCCATGAGTGCCGCACCGATCACGGTGATCACGCCCACCAGGATGGAATCGATGATCTTACCGTTGATATAGCCGGAGAAGGTATCGTCCGTGAAAGCCACTTCCTTGCAGATCTTGTCTGCAACAGGCTTCTTTACCGAGCTGTACAGGATCATTTTCGCCTGATCCAGGAACCGTCCCCGGGAAACCAGCAGATAGAATGCTACGATGAGGCCCACGATCACATTCAGCACACCGGTCACAGCAGACAGCACACCGTTGGAGATACCGCCCATGTAATGCGCAAGGTTCGGCAGGATCTTGGTCTGCAGGAAGTTATAGCCGTAATTATAGACATCGTCCGAATACTCGGAGATCCATTCCACGATCTTCGGATACTTCGCAAAAAACTTGGTTACAGCCTTGATCAGACGGTCATAGTTCTTGGGTGCGATCTCCATGATATCATACACCGCCGTCCAGACCTGAGGAATGACGAGACCCAAGAGCACGCCGATCATCAGCAGGGCAAATCCGAAGGCCAGTACCACACCAATGGGTCTGGCAGCCCGATACGCACCGGTTCCCTCTTTTAAGCGGAACACCTTCCGGATAAATGTCTCGATCCGGTTGCAGACCGGCACCAGCAGGTAAGCCAAAACCGCACCGTAGATAAAGGGCATGATGATCTTGACAAAACCGGAGATCCCCTTGGTGATCTGAGGCATCAGCGTCAGTAAATAGTAAAACAGGATCGCCAGAGCCAGGGCAATGAAAAGTGACAGGCCGCTGAAGAAATGATCCTTTAAGGACAGACCGGCTCTTGACCCGGTCACGGGACGGAACGCCTCTCCGACTCCCACCCGGGTCTTGGCAGGTTTGTTTTCCGCCTTCGGCTCCGATGTTTTCTCCTGTCTGCGGCTGTCTTTGCCGTTTGCAGGTGCGTCACCCTTGCCTCCGTTCTTTGCGGATGCAGAGGCCTCGGGCTTTCTCTCAGGTCTTCCTTCGTTCTTTCCCTTTGCTCTGCCTTCCTGTGTTTCGGCCGCCTTAGCAGGCTTTTCCCCTGCACGTTCTTCCGGCTTTGCCGAGGTTCCGGCTCCGTCGGAGCCTGCCTCTTTATTCTTTTTCTTACTTCCCAGTTCTTCCATGATACTCTCGAGCTGCTCAGAACGCTCACGCTCCAAACGGGCAGCCTCCTCCGGAGAGATCACTTCTGCACCCTCTCCTGCGGCTCCGTTTCCGCCGCCTCTGCGTCTTCTTCTGCGATGTTTCTGACCGGATGTCTGTTGCTCCTCCATTGAGGCCACCTCCATACTTTCTTTCCCTCTCTTTTAAGCGGATCATACCCCTTAAGGGTATAATTCAACCTTCATTTTAACATATTCAGAGCGTGGAATCAAAAGGTATTTGCAAGGGGGCCTTCTTTTTCTCCGAAGGAAGCCTTTTCTCCTTAAGTCTTTTTTTATATTTCCATGATTTTTTTAAGATAAAAAAGACGATTTTTCTTTGAAATCAGAGTGGTTTTGCGGTATCATAAGTACAGAAAGAAGAGATACCTCTTCTGATTGAAGCCGACAGACTGAATATTTTTTCTTCATATTTTTTCCTGGAAACCCCTGGGCGAACCCCCCTTCGCCCGGGGGTTTCGCAGCTGGAAGTGCTTCAGCACTTCCAAGAATCGCCGAAAACACGAAGTGTCCTTCGGCGTTTTTTCATTTGCGAGCGAAGTAAGAAAATGATTCGTTGACCGGCCCGTTTTCGGTCATTCTTGCACGAAATCGACGATTCTTGCAAACGGTCTTGACTTTTTCAGGGCGTGAAATTACAGTAAAAGAAGATCGTATGGTTCAGAGCCGACCGCCGCCTCTAAAAAGCGCGCGGATCGGAATCTGTTTTGTTCCCGAAGATATGGAAAGGGGGACTGTTTCAATGAAAAAACAACAAATCGCTCTTACTCTGACTTTTGCCCTCCTTCTGGGATTCGGAGGCTGCCAGGCGAACCCGCAGAAGCCGGCGGAGAGTGCCTCCCAGGAGGAAGTTTCCACGGAAGTACCTACGCAGGATTCGTCCGTCACAGAGTCCGAAACACCGGAGGCAGAGGCGGAGACCGCTCCTCTTAAGATCACCAAACAGCCAAAGAGCACAAGTGCCGCTTCCGGTACCGAAGTAACGTTTTCCGTAGAGGCAACCGGTTCCGAGTCGTTAAAATACTATTGGCAATATCAAAAACCCGGCTCTTCCACCTGGACACCCTCCTCTGACGAAGGCGCCAATACCCCGGTCTTCACTCTGACCATGAACGACGATCTTGATCAATACCGGTACCGGTGTATGGTCCGGGAAAAAAACGGAGATCAGATCTATTCCGTTCCGGTCAGGCTCGAAAGCACTTCCCTGCTCCCCATTGACGAAACCACGTTTCCGGATGAGGGCTTTCGGAGAAGGATTTTGAAATCTTATGATATCGACCTCGACAGAAACCTCAGTCCCTACGAGCTTTCCTGTACCGTAAGCATGAACCTGAGCAGCCCTTCGATCTGCGATCTGACGGGAATCGAATACTTTAAGAACCTGAAAGAACTGTACATATGGAGAACCGGACTCACCGGGTTCGACGGAAGTGTACTTCCGAAGCTGATGAAACTTGATTGCCGCGATAATAAACTGACCGAACTGGATCTCGGCGAGAATACGGCTCTGATCGAACTGAACTGTTCCGGGAATCCCCTGGAAAGCCTGGACGTAAGCAGCCTGTCCGGATTACGGATCCTGAACTGTTCAAACATCGGAATTGACTCTCTGGATCTGAGCGCCAATTCCGCTTTGAAAGAACTGTATTGCTCTGAAAATCGCCTAAGGAGTCTCGATGTAAGCGGCCTGTCCGATCTTCAGCTCCTTTACTGTTCAAACAACGGACTTGACAGTCTGGATCTGAGTCATAATCCCAAACTGACCTATCTGGATTGTTCCTTCAATCAGCTTTCCGCTCTGGATACAGATCTCTGCCCTGCATTATTCAGTATCAGATGTCAGGAAAACCCTATGAGTGAACTGAACGTTCAGAACTGCAAAAAGCTTATGCAGATCTATGCAGGAGAGGACGTTTTGGTAACGGGGCAGAACAAGCATACCGATCTCACCGTCCATCGTCCCCTCACACCGGACGAATATGATGAGGCGTCCGGCTTTCTGAACCTGAAGGACGGTATCTACCGCTTTGAACCGGGGGCATCCGCTTCCACGCTCTTCATCGAAGACGGAACTCTGAACCTGAAGGGAGCCTTCTCTCTCTGGTACAGCTACCCCGATGAAAACGACGTTTACACCAACACCATCGTTCTGCTCGGAAACTCGGAGTCCGCCCGGATCCGGATCCATGAAGATGCTGTTTTTTCCGAATCCAGCGGTACTTTCCATGAAGATCATACCAGCACCGACCGGGTAAATCGTACTTTCAAGTATTACCACGAGCGGATGCTCATCGGATTTTCCATCCGTGACGGCGTTATTACTTCCATCAGTATTCATGGATAATGCATGGCTTTTGCTACAAATAAAGCAGCCGCAGACCGGTTTCATCGGCCTGCGGCTGTGTTTTATTTTAGTTGTGAACGAATGTGAGCAAACTATTCCTTTCCGATTTATTTTCCGCTCTTATAGTAGTTGATCAGGCACCCATCTAAGATGATCCGGCGCTCGTCGTCGGTGAGGTCGCCGAGGGTCATATTGAACTCGGAAAGCTTGCCGTCATGATAAGCGTAAGCCTTGATCACAGAAGCCTTCTCTTCCACTGCCTTCTTGATCCCGGGCAGGAAAATGTAATCGCCGTTTGTGAAAGGAAGATCATCCCCATCATACAGCAGGGGAAGCATACCCCAGTTGATCAGATTGGAACGGTAACGCTTGGTAGCATAGCCCTTTGCAATGTTGGCCCAGCCGCCCAGAACCTTCTGGCAGGAAGCTGCCTGCTCACGGGCGGAACCGTCACCGGGCTTTACGGCGTAGATGGTGCTTCCGATTCCGGTGTTTTGGCTGTTCACATCGGTGAACTCCCGGCCGATGGCGGAAAGTGCCTCAAGGGCAGATGCGCTGGCAGGAGAATCGCCGCTGCCGAGGGCAGCACCGGTCCGTCTGGTTTCCTCAAGGGCACGAACTTCCTTTGCCTTGCCCACATAGGAAGGATCCTTTCTGGACAGGGTGAATTCAGCCAGACCCAGAGGGTTGGAACGGTAAGAAGAGGTCTCACCGGAGGGGATCAGCTCATCCGTGGTGGTAACCGGATCATGGATCTCAGCGGTTACACGAAGGAGAAGATTATCGGTAAGGGCTACCATGGACGGCCAGTCCTTGATGTTGGGTCCGAGCTTGATCTCTGCTGTGGGATCAGCCTTTCCGTAGCCGTCGTAAACGCGGTTGTCATAAATGGTCTTGTCAAAGTAGTAACGGGGCTTTGTGAAGTTCACATCCAGATCCGTTGCTGCAGTCAGACGACCCTTATTAATGGCAGTAGCAGCAATGGAACGAGCATCCATCAGCGCTACGGAAGCGATCTGACCGTTGGTAACCTTGGAACCTTCGCGGTTCGGGAAGTTTCTGGTGGAGTGACGGATAGAGAGACCGTTGTTCGGAGGAACATCTCCGGCACCGAAGCAAGGACCGCAGAATGCGGAACGGATGGTGGTTCCGGTTGCCATGATCTTCGCTACCGCACCGTTCTTGACCAGCTGCATGAAAATGGGCTGGGAAGCCGGATATACGCTTAAGGAGAACTCATCCTGACCGATGGACTGACCGTTTAAGATATCAGCCACATCACAGAGGTTCTCATAACCGCCGCCGGCACAACCGGCGATAACACCCTGCTCTACATACAGACCGCCGTCGCGGATCTTGTCGCGAAGGTGGAATTCGATATTCTTGTTGTTGTTCAGGCTGACAAGAGCCTTCTTCTCGCAGTCGGCAAGGATATCCTCGAGGTTTGCATTGAGTTCCTCGATGGTATAGGTGTTGCTGGGATGGAAGGGCATGGCGATCATAGGCTTGATCTCAGACAGATCCACAACAACCGCACCGTCATAGTAGGTAACTGCACCGGGTTCAAGAGAAGCAAACTCCTCTTCTCTTCCGTGGATCTCGTAGTATTCCTTAACCGCAGAGTCGGTCTTCCAGATGGAGGACAGGCAGGTGGTCTCGGTGGTCATTACGTCCACACCGATACGGAAGTCTACACTTAAATGCTCCACGCCGGGGCCCACAAACTCCATTACCTTATTGTTCACATAACCGCAGGCAAATACCTTACCGATGATGGCAAGTGCCACGTCCTGAGGACCTACACCGGGTTCAGGCTTTCCGGTCAGATAAATGGCGATGACGCCGGGCATATTGACATCATAGGTTCTGCCGAGAAGCTGCTTTACCAGCTCGGGACCGCCCTCACCGATGGCCATGGTACCGAGCGCACCATAACGGGTGTGGCTGTCGGAACCGAGGATCATACGGCCTACGCCGGTCATCATTTCTCTTTCGAACTGATGAATAACTGCCTGATGAGGAGGAACATAGATTCCGCCGTACTTCTTAGCGCAGGAAAGACCGAACATGTGGTCATCCTCGTTGATGGTTCCGCCTACCGCACAAAGAGAGTTGTGGCAGTTGGTCAGAACGTAAGGGATCGGGAATTCCGTAAGTCCGCTGGCTCTTGCAGTCTGGATAATACCTACAAAAGTGATATCATGAGAAGCCATCCGGTCAAACTTGATCTTTAACTTCTTCATGTCTCCGGAAGTATTGTGAGATTCTAAGATCCCATAAGCCATTGTGCTCTTTGCCGCCTCCGCCTTGTCAGGCACCCGGCCCAAATGGGCGGAAAGCTTTGCACCGGCCTGTTCATCATCCTCGATCAGCTCGGTACCGCCGAGGAGCCATGCGCCGTGTTCGAGTAACTTGATCATGTTACAATTCCTCCTGAAAAATAAATTGCAAAGTTCGCCGGACTGCGAACAACCGAGATTTTAACACAGAACGCCCAAAGGTGCAAGTCAAATCGATTGCGAAGCTATCAATTGACAGGAGTCAGGGTCAGTTTCTTCAATACAGAGGCATAGGGTTCTTCCGGATCCGGTACCAGTCCCAAGACCGTTCCGTCACCAAAAGCCAAAAACCCTCTAACTTTGTCATCCGAACCATCCGCCGGTGCAATATCATAAAGCAATGATGTCTGATCCGTGCAGTTATAATACCAGATCTTCTTTTTTCCTTCCACCAAAGAGTAAAATCCATGATCAACGAACTGAATCGTATCCGTGATCAGATAGGCAGTCTTTGCACGATCCTCCGGATCTACATTCAGGGCGACGGATTCTCCGTTCTCGATCCGATACAGATTGGAGCCTTCCGTAAAACTGTAGTAATAAACCTCTCCGTTAACCAGATACAGAAATGAAGCATTCTTCGCACCGTTTTTTTTGATCACTCCGGTAGCGATCTCGAGACAGCAGACCTCACCGGTATGATCCACGTAGCAGAAAACACCGTTTTCCAGACTATAGGCCGGAGAAGCAAAATACTCATCCAGAATAGTGCGTTTCTTTCCAGTCTTCAGGTTCAGAACATCAAGGGAGTTTCCGTAAAGCAGAAACAGGAAATCTTCTTCCTTCCAAGCGCTTAATATTCCTCCTGCTTCTTCCTCATTTAAGGAAAGATGATCCTTGTTTCTGTCCTCGGCAAGGCCCAGAAAATGATGCGATACCTTATAGGTACGAAGGCCGGACTGTTCTTCGTATAATTTGTGAAGAAAGGCGCCGTCCGGATCACACTCCCATACACTCTGCGATCCGTCTTCGTCAGAGATATACAAAATCGTATCTTCTCCCGCAAAAACCGGTCTGTAGTTCACATCTTCGTCAAAGAGAAGATGAATGGTCCTTTGGACCGATCCGTCCGGTTTGGCAGATCGGGTATCCGGATCATACAGATAGATCCGATCAGACGAAGAAACTCCAAGCCGGGCGCTTTCGATTCGTCCCTTCTGTTCAATCTCGCTTAAAGAAGGATCTTTCCTCAAAAAGGGAAGTGCCGGAAGCACTGTTGCCACAAGCAATACACCGGACAAAAGCACCGGAACGATCCCGATCCTGCTTCGGTACCTGATTTTCAGGATCACTCCTCCAAGCAATAAAGATCCGGAAAAAAGAATCGCCGAGATCAAAACAGCCAGAGGTGCTTCCCAAGAACCGTAACTCCGATTGGGAAAGACCAGTATCAAAGAATCATACAATCCCACTTCGTTTTCTCCTCGAAGAAAGACATTTCCCAAAAGGAGATCATAAGGATAGACCGGCGATTTTAAAAGTTCTGCCGGAAAGATCATCAAAGGAAACAGAAACAGTCCGCTTGAAACAAAGAACCCCGCCCAGAACCGACTGATGGCCACACAGATCAGAATTCCAAAGGCACAAAATATCAGTTCCCCCGTCATCTTAAGGAGCGACACCAAACAGGCCGTCTGCATCAGCGTCAGAGACAGAGTGGCGTTACTATAGGAAAGGAGGCTTTGGACAGGAGCGTCAAAGGAACCGAGTCCAAACCGGGCATTGTAGAAGAAGAAATCCATTCCGAAAGCCCCCAGCTGAAAGACTGTAAACAAGAGCAAAAACAGGAATACCCTTGCCAGATACAGCTCCCGGACGGATCCAGCCGCGATCCGCTTCCATTCATTCATATGGAGAGAACCATCCGATCCGAGTAAAAACGCGATCAAAAACAACAAACACAGGATCGTAGCATAATCATACTTGGGGCCTCCGAGCCAGGCCTCCCATCCGACCGGCCAGACTAGGTTCCGCTCTGCAGGCCGCTCGGAAGCATAGTCAACATATCGGCGTACCACAGGGTCTGATCCCCATTCGGGATCCTCACTGATCACCTTCCTCTGTTCGGAATTGATCTTTCCGCCATATGTTTCATAGAATCCTTCATACCGATCCCGTCTGCGATCCAGATCCGTATCCACGTAATACTCCGTCTGAAATAACAGAAAGAGCCTCAGAAAAAACCAGACAGGAATCAGAATAAGGAGGCCGGAACGCAGAAGATAATGACGAAATTCAGCCTTTATCATAGGCGGAGCCTCCTTTCCTTCTTCCGGAAAATACATTTCCTACTCTTTTAAGCAACCTGAAGGCAGTCCTTACAGGGCTGACCGGGGCAAATGTCAGGAAGCAGGCAAGAGGCAACAGCAGAAGCAACAGAAAATCCAGGATCAGGATCCACTGATACTCCAAAAGCAATCGATTGCCGATCCATCTGATCTGAAATGTCCGAAACCAGGAATCCGGCTTAAAATAGTATTCCAATACAAATACCGATAAAAGCGGTACGGAAAGGGAAGACAGAACCGGAAGGATCCTCCCTTCAAAAAGATTGGAAAGAAAAGCGGCTGTCAACATCATCAGAAAAGCGTGTAGATATCGAAACGCAAACAAGACCGCATCATACGCCAAAATCGAAAGATCCGGTACACAGTACTGATAAGCTTGCTCCGAATAAAGCTTGGCGGTAGGCCAGGAAAGGTTCATACTCCGTCCAACTACCAGATGATCCGTAAGCGAAAGAGCCAGACACCCGATCAAAAGCAAGCATCCCAAAACCAAGAGTTTTCCGAAGAATATCATCTTCCGACTGCCGGAAGTGAGCAGAATCTGATAGGTATCCTCGTTCTTTTCCCGAAAGAAAAATCCAAAGGACAGGTAGGTTGCCAGAATCAGGATCAGTAAGGTAGAAAAATCATAGCGAAACAGCCAATCATACCCATTCTGAGGGCTGAACAGAATATTCTTTCGCCCGGAATAGACCGAATATGCCAAACGGTTCTCCTGAGCCTTGCGATCATCTCCGTGATCTTGATAGAAAACCACGTTTTCCTTTGCTTTTTGTGCAAGAGCGTAGCTTTGACGGTCATACTCATAACAGTACCGATAGTAATCATAGATTCGACTGCAATTGCGTCCTTCCTGATCGGTGACTACCTGAAGTTCCATCTGCTGAATATGTCTCTGTCTCCCGGCAATGATCCGGTCGATCCTCTCTTTCGTGATCTCTCCGGAGATCTCCGAAACAAAGGCCTGATATTCCTTATCCGCTTTCATGTTTTGGGCCTGTTTGGTTGTGGCATCGAGCGTGAATTCCGAAGAGATTTTGATCACATCTGCCACGATCAGCCCCAGAAGGATAAGCCAGAACAGCCGATTGGCGTTCTTTTTCCATTCAAACAGCACAAAGTGCAGTCTGTTAAATGTTCTTGGTTTCTTCCCCGGCATCCCCCTGTTCCTCCTTCATAGCAATCCCCTCAGAGTATAACCTGATATAAGCCTCCTTCATGCTTTCCATTGCTCCTTCCGCGACCAATGCTTCGATGGAGCCATTCAGGATCAGGCTTCCTTTCTTTAAGAACAGGCAGGAAGCTCCCTGTTCCTCAATTTCGGAGATCATATGAGTTGCGATCAGAATGATCCTTTCCTTCTTTTCTTCTTCCAGAAGCCTCACAAAACGTACTCTCTCCAAAGGATCCAGTCCGGCAGACGGCTCATCCAGGATCACCAGTTCCGGATCACCCAGAAAGGCCCCCGCAATTCCGAGTCTCCTCTTCATACCGCCGGAAAGAGTCCGGATCTTAGCCTGTTTCTTCTCCACCAGATTCAAGCGTTCGAGCAGGCTTTTTATCTGTTCTTCAGCCGAATCCTTCTCCAGTTTTCGAAGCAGGGCCAGATAACGGAGAAACTCCACCACAGTATAATTCCCATAAAACCGGGGAAACTGCGGAAGATATCCGACTCTGATCAGAAACGGGTCCAGATTTCCGACCAGCTCCTTCCCGTCCACAAAGATCCTGCCGGAGTCTGCGTCCAAAAGCCCCATGATAATTCCGAGAAGTGTACTCTTTCCGGAACCGTTTGGCCCAACCAGGTACCAGATTCCCGGCTCCAAAGAAATCGATACCTCCTTCAAAGCGGTTGTCCCTTTAAAAGTTTTCGTAATGTGATCTGTTTCCAGTCTCATTGTTCCCTCCGATTGTGATCCTGATAAAAATAGCGCCTCCCTGAGGATGCGCTATTTTGAAAAAACTATTGAATATCTGTCACTGACTCCGGCTCCTCCGGGTCATTTTCCATGACTTCCAGGAGAAAGGTAGAAAAAGCAGGGGAATTCATCATATCCTGATAGCCCAGGCTGGAGAATATAAAATGCCTTCCTATACTTAGATCAGAGGTATCAATCTGACCCTGAATACAGGTAAATTCTTCTGGAACAATATCACATTTTGAAAAATATTTCCCATCAAATGCCGGATACAATTCTCCATCAACATACACTGCGGTGATCTGCTCTTTACAGTCCACTCCGTAATACCTCAAATCAAGATCAAGAATCTCTCCCTGCTTTACACCAAGATAACCCCAACCTTTATTGCCGTAACACTTGGATTCACTGTAAAAAGACAAAGAATCCCGGGCTTTTGACAGTAGATTATAAGGGAGATCTTCTCGCGTGTACTCTTCGAACACCTCATGTTCGGTACTAAGCCCATCCTGTTCCATATCAATGTTTACCATTCCCACACACCGAGTCAGGTACTTCGTTCCAAAAACGACATAATATGTCAGGAGTTCCCTCTCCGTTTGGTCCGGATCATAATTGGCGTCATAGTAGTCATAGATCTGAACCTTAACCAGGTCTCCTTTTTTTCCTTCAGGGACAAAATACAACGGTATTGTAGTATAATCCTCAGGGTCATCCGGATCACAGTGTACATCGGCTATGTGAAATAATCTGCCATCCTGTTCAGACTCCCCTTCCATCCAGGAATTCACAGGAAAACCATTGCATAGAACTATCAGCCCCACACTGTCCGAATTTTTTCCGCCAACCATCCGGTACATATACGGAATCCGAACCGGTTCTCCATCATACGTATAATGTGTCTGCCCGCCTTCGAAATCCACGCCGACATCGACCACTCTATCTTCTTCAAGCTGCTCATTTACATACTGAAACCATTCTTGCACTTCGCTTGCGGTTTTAGACTCAGCATTTTCTGTTTCAAGTTCAAGTGAAACATCTTCGTTTTTCTCAAATGGATTCGGTTCAAAAAGCGTTGACGTTTCTGTGAGGGCATCCCCGGTCTGATCAAAATCTGACGGAGATTTAGGACTACAGGAGCAGCATATGGATACTGTAATAATCCCAAGTACTATTATGGAGCGAGGCTTCATGATATTATCTCCCTCCCAGATTGCATCAATCATAAGAAAACTGAGTATAATGATCATTCCTAGGATGGGTAGAACTGAAAACAGCATGAAAGCCCATGCCCTCAACATGCTTTCCCACATACGAAGTTGATCCATTTTGATCTGTAATTGACTCCTTGTTATATCCAGAATTATCTGTCTGAACACTTGGGGATGCCTCGTAATTAATATACGCTCTCGTTCCAGCGGCAATTTGAGGAACCGCCTGACCATTAGCTGTATAAGTCGTTGATCGAATTATACGA
The DNA here is from genome assembly GCA_017614345.1 of Lachnospiraceae bacterium. Classification (GTDB taxonomy): domain Bacteria; phylum Bacillota; class Clostridia; order Lachnospirales; family Lachnospiraceae; genus JAGACB01. The sequence continues at coordinate 25,991 of JAGACB010000109.1, read as the reverse complement.
TATGTCACCATCCCACCTTCATCACTAACTGTGGTTCTGCCATAAAAATATCCATACACACTGTCATAAAACAACCTTTGATCCGCAGATGCACTTACAGAAATGAAAGGAACCATCGAAACTGCAACCATAATTGCCAATAATTTTTTCATGAGACAACCTCCTTATCATTAGATTAAAGTGCCTATAAACTACATTTATAGCATATCATATGATATTTTATTTGTCAACATTCCGAGCCCTCTTTTTCATGCACCTAATACAGTGTTGTATCTTAGTCAAATCGCCGATCCACTGACTACATGATACGTCGTGTTTTAGTCAACAGAACACTCACTCCTTCTTCTCTTTTTCGTCGTTTTTCTTTTTTTCGTCTCCTTCGCCTTCGTCCTCAGCACCTTCGTCCTCATCGCCTTCGTTCTCGTCGTCCTCATCTTCATAAGGACCGGGATCGGAGAACAGCGGCATCTTGGGCCAGACAACGCCGTCCACAATGACTTTGTTCATGAAGGAATAACGATAATCCAGGATCGACTGCAGATACTCAAAATACCCTGCCAGAGTGGTGTGCTGGTATTCAAAGATCCACTCCCAGGAGATGTTGATATTGTCCCACTCGCTCATCCAGAGATCGTGATTTTCCCGGAAGGAAGGATCCAGGTAAGGCGTTACCTCGGCAGTTACTTCATCTGCCCGCTGCATAAGGGGATCGCGGACCTCAAGCCATCGTGCCTTTAAGCGTTCCATGAACGCCGGATCTTCGATCAGATAGGTGGTCCAGGTGGCTTCCACCATGCCGTTCCAGCTGGTCGCCCAGCTCTGGTAGGTGGTATCATTCCAACCCACGGATCCGAAGGCCAGGTCATAGTCCCAGACAGGCTCGAAGCGAAGCTTTCCGCCCGCATCCTTTACAAGATAGACGTTCCGCTTGAAGGCAGCATCCCAATTGTAGCAGAACTCCGTGATGATGAGCCAGTCGATAAAGGAATCCACGTCAATGTATTCTTCATAGCCCGAGTGGCTCTTAATGGCCGCATCCGCCGCCGTCAGATAATTGGCAATGTAGCTTCTCTGCCCGTCTGTGGGCTGCTCGGGATAATGGATCTCCACGTTCGGAAGGGAATCCAGACTGAATCTGACGCCGTCCCAGCTTCCGCCCACCTCCAGAAGGAAGCCGGCATCATTTGCCCCGGGATTTTCCGTCAGAGTCACACGGCCCTTGGCCACCTCAACCTGCTCACCGGCGCCGTAAACGCCTATATACTCGCCGTTTAAGAACACATCCACAAACTCGGAGTGAGGCACGAACTGCATATTCATGATCCTCGCCAGCTCAAAGGCCACGTAATTACGGGACAGAGTCCGGTCATAGTAGTTCGACTGGAACACCCAGTCCTTGTCCTTTTCAAGGCCGAACAGCGAAACCGCCTGATCAAACTTCACCTTGAAGGCCTTCTTGGGCCATCTGTCCCAGGAACTGTGACCTCTTCCCCGAAGACTCATGCGGCACTCCCCGACAGAGTCCACACCCTCCACGTGGTCCGCCTCCATGGAAAATGTTCCCGCAGTATAATAGTCTCTCGTCACAATGCCGGTGCCGTTATCCGTATAGAGATGAACAATGGGTAGATTGTGGGGCGTCCTGTGAACCTTGACGGAATAGGTGCGCCGTTGGCCGATCTCATCCTGAAGGACAGCCGTTACGGGCTTGGTCATATCCAGGGTTCCGTCCTCGTGCTTTCCTTCTCCCTCAAAGGTTACGGAGACTGCACCGCGGCAGTCAAGGGAGGGCACCAGATTCGTCAGACAGTAGTCCGTGGAAAGGAAGGGAATGTAAGCTTCCAGCGTATTTCCCGTCAGGGTAAACTTCACGGTCTGGGAAAGACCCACCCGGCTGTTCGCTCCGGCATCTAAGGTCGCCGAAACAATATAGGCATCAGAGTGTCCGCCCAAAGCCTGCTCTTCGGTGGACACACCGTTGTAGGTTTCTACATAAGCCACGGAGGTGATGTCCTCCATGGAAGGAGCGTTTCTGCTCCACAAAAGATCCGTTTCATAGGGCAGTCTGCAAAGAAGTTCTTCATACTCTTCAAAGCTTCCGGAAAGGGACAGCACCAGACGCTCCACCACGGGACCCTCACCGGTTCCGGCTTCGCCCTGATATCCGTAGATCTCCTTTGCCTGAAGGGCTGCAGACTCCTTCATCAGAGGATAGACCTCCTCCGTCAGAAGCCGGAATGCTTCACCCGTGCTGATTGCAGCATGATACTCCGGAGAAGCTCCGCCCTGTCCGCGGAAGAATAAGGAAGGCACCACGCGGCCTTCATAGCCGCTGCCCAAATGGAAGAATCCGGGCTCATCCGCCCTTGCTACGCCGCCCACCAGAACCGTTTCCGGTTCAGGCTCCTCTTCCGGGCCGTTTTCAGAACCGTTTTCCTCATCAGGAGCGGACTCCGGGCCGTTTTCCGGCTGAGCATCAGGATTTTCACCATTCTCGCCTTCACCGGACTCATTTTCCCCGGATCCGTTTTCTCCGGTCTCACCCTCGGAAGACTCTTCCGTTTCCGCCTCCGGCTCTTCTCTCTTCACCAGGCCCTCTAAAACCATGGTAAATGCCACATCATCCCCGGTAAAGTTGTAGAGCTTCACGGTCAGATCCTGATCGGGCGTCACGGAATGAGGGTACAGATAGTCATCCGCGGAAGAATACAGCAAAAATGCCTGATCCGGATCTCCGCCGGGAAGTGCCACCAGATACAAACCCTCTTCCTCTGCCACAACCGCAGGGATGGGCTCCTCTTCTATGGTAGGTGCCGGAACTGTCTCCGTTTCCGTGGGCTCCTCCGTCACGGTTTCCTCAGATTCGCTCTGATCGGAGGAACCATCCACCTCTCCTGATGCGATCACCTCGGGAGTGGACTCCGTATCCGTGGGTTTCTTTAAGTTGGAAGCATAGATGCTGACAGCGATCCCTGCTGCGATCAGAACCAGGGCAATAACCGCCTCCGTGATCAAAACAATTAAACGGAACCTCCGACGCCGACTGGCGCGAAGCTTCCGTTTTTGCGCAGTTGTCCCCGCCGCAAGTGCTGCAACGCTTGCCGCATCACTTCCGTCGATATAAACCGTTTGTGCAGGAGAAGAATCATCCTTTTCTCCGTTTTTTGCGGCCTCCGTCTGACCGGAATTTTCTGTTGTCTTCGGGCTTTGTTCCGAAGACTGATCCTGTCCAGGATGCTTCGGTTCTTCCTTCAGATCCATCTGTGCTTTAACCCCTTGTGTCCCTCTTGTTTTTATACGTCCGGCTTAAGGACTGCCGGTAACTCTTTAAATCTCCTCGATCTCACCGATCCCCGATCCGCTTGCAGGCTTCTTCCCCTCCTGCTTCGGCTCCGTGCCTGTCCGGTCTTTTTTCCGTTTCTTTCCCCAGTCCCGGATCAGCATGAAAAATGTGATCTCGTTCGATATGATTGTAACAATTCCCAGTACCATAATCAAGGTTTTTGACATGGGATTTGCCAAATAATTCATAAACGGATTATAGTAATCCAGGATATAAAACGTGATAAATGTAATGGCCAGAACGGAACTGATGTGAAGGAGGATCATTCTGAATACTTTCATTTTCCCCTCCTTACCAGTCCGGATCCGTGGACAAAACTATAAAGTCCGACATGTACCGGTTATCATAATGATTGATCACCACGCCGTCATACTCCATTCCGGAGGAATCCCCTCCGTCGAGATTGTAGGCCACCTTGCATCCTAAAGAAGACATGAACTGAGACAGCTCCTTCAGGGTCATGCCCCTCGAATAGCCGTCCTCACGGCCGTCCACCACCACCATCACATAATGGCCGGGCTCAAAGTAGCCGATGGCCGTTCTGGGATGGTGCTTTGAGAGATAAGAGCTGGTAGTCCATTTGTCGTGGGCGTTGTCTTCATTTTCCAGGAGAAATGTCTCCTTCGCAGATCCGTCTTCATTTAAGAGAGACGGTCCGAAGCACCATGCCTGGTAGACCCCCGTGGCCTGAGCTTCTTCAATGGTCAGGGTATTGGGCTGATAGATCTTCATGGTTCCGTCATAGCAAAGAACAAGCTGCTCCGTAACCGACGGATTGTTGCAGTAAACCCGGCCGTTGCGGATGATGAGCCCCTGCAGGTTCAGGCCGCAGTAGTCGCCGTTGGTGATGAGGATGTCATTCGGATGCTCCACATGATACTGGGGCAATGGTGTTTTGGCCACCATGGTGGGATCGTTGGCATAGATCCCGGTTCCGAAATAGCCGATATCAGCCACATGGATATCCGCCACATAAGCGGTTACACGGTCTCTTCCCTCTCCCATGACCCTGGTCTCGATGTTCAGAGCCACATGGGAATCGGAATAATGACGGGTTCCGTCCTCCGTCACATACTGCTCCGGAGTCTCGGAAAACCAGTCCCAGTAATACTCGGTCCAGGCCAGAAGGTCCACTCCCTGGGGCACCCTTGAAGGCGGCTCCGTAGGAACCGGCGTAGGTGTTGGAGTAGGGGTAGGTTCCGGTGTGGGTTCCGGGGTAGGCACAGGCGTAGGCGCAGGCTCTGCGCCGGTCTCGACCTCTGTCATACTCTCCGGTTCCGATCCGGGCTCGGCAGAGGTATTCTCCTCCCCGGTTTCCTTTTCGGATCCGGGTTCCGAACTGCCCTCGGATCCGGGCTCCGGGGAAATGTTCTTCTCCGGCCCTTCACTTGTCATTTCTGCAGGCTCCGTAGGCTTTGCAGAAGCCACCGGAGTCAGACTGGGACGCTCTATGATAATGATATCTCCTTTGGCCAGACCTGCATTGGCTGAAGCGCTGTGGGTCCGGTAGTAATAATACCCTCCCACAATGCCGCCGGCGAGAGCCAGATCCAGCACAAGCCCGCCGACCATCCACAACAAAGCGGCAGACTTTTTATTTCCCGATCTCACTTTACTTCCTCCACGATCGACAGCTGCCAAGCTGTCGATTAATCGCTGTTAACATTCATGTTAACAGCGGTTTGCTGAGTTTACTCAGCAAACAATTTCCTTTTTCGATCGACAGGAAACCTGCCGAATAACTTTCTTCGAAACTGTTTCCTCTTTCAGAAAACAATTTCACAAACCAATAAAACCGGCAGACCACAAAGGCCTGCCGGCGACCGATGGTCACTCTCCATTTTATACATTCCTGCATCGAAAAGCAATACCAATATGTAGAAGAAACAAGGCGTTCACAGATATTTCCCAATTCGCAGAATCGCCAAATCACGGATCAAAGCACATTTCGATTCGAAAGTACCCGGTCAAAATCAAAAAGAGCATTCGTAACTCATGGCAAATACAGCACCACTTCCGTCCGGTCCTCCCCGGTGCGCATCCTTATATCGCCTCCTAAGGCTCTCGCGATCACCCGGGCCTCGTAAAGCCCCACGCCGCTGCCACGAACACCTTTGGAATTGGAGCCTCTCCACAAACTGTTGAAAACATAGGAAATCTCGCTGTCCGGAAGGGGCTTGCCGTTGTTGGCCACGGTAATAAAATGACCCTCGTCATTCTTCTCCATTTTCAGGAAAATGCCCGTTCCGTCTCCATACTTGATAGCATTGTCCATGAGCTGCCGGAGAATCCGGCACACGCCGTCAAAGTCACTTTTGATAATAAGGTCCTTGCCCGCATCCACTTCAAAGGGGATCTTCTCCACCTTGAGACGCGTCTCATACTCCTCTTTCAGGTACTCTGCCAGCTTCGAACGGTAAAATGGCTCCACATTGGGATCGTATTCGAAGATGGCCGTGTTGGAACTGCTTAAAGTCTCAGACACAATGTTCTCGATCTCGTCCGCCTTCACCTTGATCCGCTCTGCCAGCTCCGCATCCTTCTCATAAACCTCGCCGTTCGGATTGTAAAGTCCCGTGGCAATGGCCTCCGCCAGAAGCTTGATATTCGCCGCCGGCGTCTTGATGGTGTGGACCAGGGTGGTCACATGCTGCATGTGCTCCAGAGAAAGCTTCTCCATGCGGCTGCGGTCATTTTCCAACTTGTCGGAAAGCATGTTCATGCCCCAGACGTACTTTCCGAAGAAACGGTCACGGCTCTCCGGAAGCTTTTCCGTCAGTTCGCCCTTCGAAAGCCGCTCGGGATAATCGGAAAGCCGGTGGAAGGGCACCAGGATCCGCGTGGAGATCCATAGCGTGTAGAGCATCAGAAGGGCCGCCGTCAGGATCAGCACCACATTCATGATGAGCAGAAGAATCTCGTAGGACATGGAATCAAAATGATACTCCACAAGGCCGTAGACATTTCCCGCCACTTGAAGATCCTTATCCGAAACCTCTTCCTCCGTAAAAACAAGAGGGGAAATGACAGCGCCTCCGGAAAGGTACTCCGTTTTGGAAGTGTTGACGCCGGCCTCCCGGTCCTCATGATCCTCCGCAATATAAGCCGTCGGATAAATGTGAACCGAGACCTTAGAAGGGCAGGCCGCCTTTCCGTAGATGCCTTCCCATTCGCTTCGTCTGTCATAAAAAACGGAATCGGCCAAAGAGTCCGTAGAGATTCGCACGGGATAAATGCATCCGCCGGTAGCATTTTTCAGGATCCGGTCGTGAATCTCATCGGTAATGCGGTTCGTGACAATGATCCGCTCGGTTTTCTGATCTTCGGACAGTTTTCTTCCCGTCAGATTGACTGCGATCAAAACCGCAGCAAGAAACAAAACGAGAAGTAAAAAACGAATCCACAAGCGTTTCATACACGAACCTCCTTTCCGAAAATTTCACTGAATATACAATCGGCTCTCGATAACAAACAATAACGACATCGGTTATTCACCGAACTGATATCCTACTTTATACACCGTCTTAATATACTTCGGGTTCTTCGGATCGTCCTCGATCTTCTCCCGAAGCCAGCTGATGTAAACACTCAGGGAAGACATCTCGCTGTAGCAGGATTCGCCCCAGACGGCGTCAAAAATTTTCTCCTTCCGAAGAGCCTGACCGGGATGCTGCATCAGGAAAACCAGAAGATCATATTCCTTTCCCATGATCTCCACACTCGTTCCGTTCTTGTACACCTTTCTGGCACCGAGGTCCACCGTAAGACCGCCTACCGAAAGAATCTCCTTACTCTCGGAAACCTCATAAGAGCGGCGAAGAAGAGCTTTAATCTTGGATGTCAGCACCGGGATCGAGACCGACTTCTCCACATAATCATCGGCACCGATCTCCATACCCAGGATCTTACTTTCATCATCGGTCTTGGCACTCATGATCATGACAGGCATACTGCGAGTCTTGCGAATCTCGGAGAGCGCCTCAAAGCCGTCCTTGCCGGGCAGCATAATATCCAGAAGCAAAAGCTTGAAGGCCTCCCGCTCCAAAAGAGCAAGCCCGTCTTCCGCACTGCCGCACAAAACCACCGACCAGCCTTCCCTCCGCAGAAAGTCCGCGATAAGACCGCCAACGTCTTCATTATCCTCAATGATAAGAATATCTTTCATAACCGTACTCCTTACAGAACGTCCGAAACGCCTGACGCAGGATGCGCCGGGCGAAACGGACTGCAGTCACACTACAGATAATTATATCATAAATCAATCTCGTTGCGATTATTTATTACAATACTTCCCAATCTCAGTAAACACCACCTCATCCGTGGGTCCGGTCTTCGGGGTAAATGCCACCTGCAGTGTTCCCGTATGATAATCCACCAGGATCATCTGAACGGTTCCCTGATTGCGGATGTTGTCAACCTTCGCTTCGCCTTTGGCAAGGCCCTGATTCACCTTCTCTGCGGTGAGCATGGTCTTGATCTCACCGAGGGTAAATGAATCTTTGGCTGCGACCCACTCTTTGTACTTGGCCCATCTTACCGCATTGGAATTGTGCCAAAGGGACTCCTGATTACCTTCCGACACGAAGGAATTCACCACGCAAAGGCTGTCCGGGCTGTCCCAGGAAAGGCTCTTGATGAGGGGCGTATCGGCATCTCTTAAAATGGAATGTGCGGCACCCTTTTCCTGCTGCTGAAGCACCGCATCCTCCGCACAGTAGCTGTGATCTTTGTCGGTGATGATGAGGTTGTGGCTCCAGGTGTAGGAAGCACTGTTCGACACCATATAGTCTCCCACTTCCTTTGCGGTGGAAAATTCTTCCAGAGCGTACCGAAGGTCGTAGGTGTAGCATTTTCGGCCGTCCTTAGAATAATGTTCCCCGCTTCCGGCGTCTAAGATCGCCGCAAACACGCCGTCGTCATTAATGGCGGAAACCAGGTTCTCAAAGCCGATGAAGGAAATGCCGGTAAAGGACCGCTCCCCCTTCTTCACATGGATAATGGCATGCATCCGGCACATCTGATAATCACTTCCCAGGTTCCAGTCCAGAAACCGCACGGTAACGGGGTCGCCGGTAGCGGTCTTGCTTCCCCACAAAGACAGCGCCGAGCAGGAGGTTCCCCGGAGCGCCTCCGGGACAAAGTTAAAGGTCACAGCCTCCTCATAGCTGATGTGTCCGTCCTCCGCAAAGCCGTGTACTCCGCCGGAAAGGGCCTCGGCGTAGCTTGCAATCTCTTCCCGGTAGTCGTTCCATTTTTCATCCTCAAGGGTATCGTAGAGGTAGCCGGTCCGCTCCCAAACAACGTCAAAACCATCCTCCACCGCGGGAAATGCACTATAGATATTCTCGTAGAGATACGGCTCGATCGCCTCATGAAAATCGGGAAATGCCTTCAAAACCGTCTCTGCATAAGCCTTCCCGATCTCGGCGGGCGTGAAGTTCTCGTAATCTAAAGTAATGTCATAGTACTGCTCCATGCACCGGATCTTGCACGCTCCGTTTTCGGATTCAAACTCCGCCACACATTTATCCGGTGTTCCCTCGTCCTTGTAGGAAATGGGATTCTCCACATAAGTGTCGGAGATCACCTTCAGCTTCGACGCCTCGCCTTCCGGGAACGCAAAGCCCTCGTAGGTGGTCATTTGGTTGCAACCGGTAAGGGAGGTCAGGGTTGTAAGTGACGCCAGAAGGAGCGTTGCAGCTTTCGAAAGTCTTCTTCTGATTCCGGTATTTCCCGTTCTTTCGTTCTTTTTTATTTGATGTTCTTTCATATTTTTACCTCTTACCATTCCCGCTCCGAAAGCCAGTTCCTAAGCTTGCGCTCCCGCACCGGAATGTCGTCCTCGCTGCCGAGCTTGCCGAGGATCAGTTCGCCCTGGATGTTTCCGTCCACCAGGAAAATGACCCTTTCACTGCAGCATGCCACCTTCTCACTGTGGGTAACCATCATCACGGAAACGCCTTCGCGGTTGGCATTTACCAGTTCGGAGATGACTTCCATGGAAGCCTTCTGATTCAAAGCGCCCGTGGGCTCATCCGCAAAGACCATCTTCGGGCCGTTGATGAGGGACCGGCAGAGGCAGGCTCGCTGCAGCTGTCCGCCGGAAACCTCCGAAATATACCGGTCGGAGGTCTCGATGATCCCCAGTCTTCTCATGAGAGCTTCGGCATCCTTGTTGACCTCGGCCCGGGACTTATTCTTGGCCTGATAGCCGGGCAGAACGATATTGTCCATGATATTTAACTTCTTCATCATGTACATCTGCTGGAACACAAAGCCCATCTTGGTCAGGCGGACTCTTGCCATGGACTTCTTGTCGAGCTTCGAAATGTCTTCCCCGTCAAAGAGGACCTCACCGGCGGTCATGGTATCCATGCCGCTGACGGTGTAGAGAAGCGTTGATTTTCCCGAGCCGGAAGGGCCCATGACGGAGACAAATTCGCCCTCTTCTATGGAAAAGTTCACATTCTGAAGCACATTGTTGCTGTATTCTTCGATCACATAGGTTTTGCAGAGGTCCTTTACCTCCAGTACCTTTTTACTCATTACGGATCCTCCCGATCTCAATCTTGTCAATATTTTTCAGTACCAGTGCCACCACAGCACCGATCACCAGGATAATGAATACCACCCAGAGGAAGGATAATCCGACTCCTCTTGTAAAGGTAAATCCGGTGATTCCGATCATCATGTTAAAGGCCGCTCCGAGAAGATAGGCCACCAGGGTGGGTGTGATGATGACGGACAGAACCATTCCGATGACTACAAGGATCATCATCCGAAGGAACTGCCAAAGGCCCGTTGTGCCGTTTCCGAAACCGGAGCTCTTTAAAAGCGCGATCTCCGATTCATCATCCTTCATAAAGAGGGTCTGATACATGACGGTCAAAAATCCCAGAACTCCCGTTACGACGATGATCATCATGTTTCGAAGGAAGGAAAACAGTACATCGTACATTCCGAGTCCGTTGCTGATCAGTTCCTCACTGCTCATAACCTGGCCCGGGAGAAGTTCCTTCAGCCGTTCCACGATGGCCGGCTTTTCCGATTCCGGCGCATCGATGGTAACTCCCACCGGATTCCAGCCGTCGGGAACCGCATCCCGGAAGGCTTCCGCCATGATCACATCCTTGTCGTTAAAGTTCGAAAGGCGGTCCACAAAACCGGTGATGTAGAAGGTATCCCGCATCTGATCGCTGCTTAAGCGGTCCGGGGTGTATTTTTCATATTCGATGGTAACCTGATCGCCGATCTTTAAGTGATGGGCCTCAGCGGTGTGATAATCGATCAGCACTTCATTTTCCAGCTTCGGATAAGCGCTTCCGGAGCGGATCACCATGCCCTCCGGGTCAAAACCGAAGTGCAGAAGGATCGCTTCCGAGGTCTCCCCGAAGACCATTCTGGCTCCCTGGCTCTTCGCAATCTCTATGGTCAGAGGGATATCATTTTTCTCCATCATTTTGTTGAAATTGCGCCGGAAGATATCCGCATCCCCCGAATTTTGGGACAAATCCCGAAGGGTTGCCTGGTCCACGTTCGGTACCGCTTCCAGTTCTTTATAGTTATAGAACTTGTACAAAAAGTCCGTACTGATGACGGAATCCCGGATCTGGATGTTCATGATGACCACGATACTTCCGATGGTAAATGCGATGAGCAGCAGGATATAGCGTTTGAAGCCTCCGAAGAGGTCCGTCAGCGCCAGAAACAGCGGAAGAGGCATGAGCTTTCTGCGTGTTAAGTGGAACCGGTCGCTGTGCCGTACCCGGTCCTCTCTTGCTTCGCCCCTCAGGATCTCCATGACGGAGATCTTACTGATGCGGCGCATGGAATAGAGGATGAAGAGGATCACGATTCCGATGACCATAAGGCCAGAAAGGACCGCAATCATATGGTCCACGAAGCCTAATCGGTAAGAAATGTTGTAATAAAACTGCCCGATCAGTTCCTTTCCCACCGGAATACCGAGAAGGACACCGGCCGTTCCTCCCACCAGGGCAAATGCGATGTACTTGGCGGAGACCAGCCCCCGGAAAGAAAGAGAATCCGCACCGAGAGCCTTCATGATCCCCAGCTCCCGCTCTTCCTTCCGGATCACCGAACGGATGGTGAATCCGATGGTAAAGAAGACGATCAGAAGCATGAACAGCGCCGTGATGGAAAGAAACAGCGTGATCAGAAGGGAAACCAGAGCCGCATTACTGGTGCTGTGGCCGTCCGGAAGCCCCATGGAATAATATTTTCCATATTTCTTGTCTTTATTGATGTCCGAACCGATCTGCCGAAGCGCATCGAGATCATTTACCTCTTCGGAAACCAGTCCGAGCACCCCAACCTTCTGGGGAAACTCGCCGGAGAGAAGCTCATAGTCCTCATCCGAGATCAGAAAACGAAAGATTGCGTCATGGATCGGATCCCTGGTGATATAGGCGATGGTGAGCTCGAACTTATGTCCGTTCGGAGCGGTAATGAAGAAGGCATCCCCGGTTTTCAGATTCTGCTCCTTCGCAAACGCATAGGGAATCGCCATTTCTCCGGACTTTAAGGAAAAGGGCATGTTACCTATGTCGTAGACCAGATTATACTCCCTGGGCTGCTTCATCAGATAATGCATGTGGGGATCCCAGCTTCGGTTGATGGTATCAAGGTTCATTCCCGGAAACTCCACATTGGTGTACTCGAGACTGATGCCCTCATCAAAACCGAACTGCGCATCCGGTATAGCCTCTTTGGCCAGACGCTTGTATGTCTCCCGCTGCTCCTCAGCCTCGGAAAGCATCTGATCATAGATCACGATGGCCGTGTAGGGCTTGCACCGCTGCCTCGACACACCGATTCCCCGTATGTTGGCAAAGAGCAGCAAGCTGCTGGCCGTGATCAGTACCGACACGATGATCATGAACAACAGCACGATCACGTTCAGCCCCTTGCTCTCCGTCAGATCTTTTTTGATCATTCTGAATATCATAGATTTCAACTCCTAAAGATCATTTTTCTTGTGTGTTTTTTCTTGTGTGTTTTTTCTTTGAGCTCAAGGGTACTATAAAACAATTCTTTTAAAAAAGTCCTTAAAGAGTTCCTAAAAAGTTACAAAATGTGTCGATGGGGACAGAGTGTCGGTGGGTCTATCCCCATCAACACTCTGTCCCCACCGATACATTGGAGCGACACATCAGTTGTGTATTACGTAACGGAACAGGAAGGATACCATCTGGCCACGGGAGCACTTGCCCGCGGGGCGGAAGGTATTATCGGAGTATCCTCCGGTAATTCCATAGTAATCGGCCCGGTACCACGTCATTGACTCATTCCTCGTTTTGCCTTGCAGGCGAAAACTGCAGCAGCAAGAAACGCCGGCATCCCGAAAATACTTACAAGAGCGCCCGCCTTTTTGTAGGGCAAATGATAATGAAAACTTACCCTATGATCGCCTTCCGGTACGAAAACGCCCAAGTAACGTTTGTTCACGCAAAGGATATCGGCTTCTTTTCCGTCCACGGTAACGGTCCATCCCTTGGAGTATGGTGTTGCCACGCAGAGTACACCCGCCTCGGTCAGTGTTGTGTTTAATGACACCCGATCCGTTGCAAATTCCAAATTCTCCACGGGATCTTTCCCAAGCTTTTGAATCTTCTCCTCGTAGCCATCCATAGAAACTACATAAACCGTCAGAGAATCAAAGGTATATACGCCCCGTCCGGCAAAGGTCAGAACAATCTTCCCGGCCTTTTCTTCATAGTAACCGAGATTCACCGCAAAATCATGGCGGGAGCTCGAAGGAATCGCCTCTTCCTGCAGGTAATTTAACTTCTTGGTTCCTCCTCCCGAAAGAGTCATTTGAATCGTGGCATTTTCATCGGTATAATCCGCCAGGAACAGTTCGTTTTTGATCCGGTATTGTTCCTTTTCCGAAAGATCCTCGAACATCGACCGGCTGTAAAGGTTCAACGGATCCACGGACTCATCCCCGAAATAAAGCTCATATTCTTCGGTTTCGTCATACTTCAGTCCGGTAACGGCCACATAAATCTCGGCATTTTTAATCGGTTCTTCGGTGGTCAGCGTCACCTTTGCATTCTTTGCAGTTGTAACAATCTTTCCTTGTGAAACGGTCACCTCCGCACTTGCCGGCTCGAGACCATACGAAACGGAATAATCCGGCAACTCCCCTTCCGAAAGGGAAATGTTCCCGCTCATTTTCTCAAGCAAATCCAAACCGTCCGAGCCGGAAGAGGCCGGATCTTCGACATAGGCCGCCTCAAGCATTGCTTCCTGCTTCTGAACGGGATCCATCCGCTCCCAAGCATCCTTCGAAATTGCGGCATGATAGACATACGCCGGAGCAAGTGTATTCAGATTCTTATAGATTTTCAGCGGACTCTCCGATACGCTGCGCAGCTTTTCTTCCTGTTCCTCGGTCAGTTCCGCTGTTCCCAGTTCCTCGGAAAATGCCGCCTTCCGCTCTTCGAATGTCGTGTCCGCATCGCCCTCCCAAACAAGCTCATAGCCGTAAGGAAGGCACTTCGGCTGATCTTCCCGAAGGGTGTAATAGTTCACCGCAGACAAGGCCATAACCGCCGTCCGGTCATCATAATCCCGGTACATCTGATACAGTGGCTCATGCATGGCCAGATCCTGCCGGAATTCATTCACATGCGGATTGGAAAGGGTCCAAAAGTAGTTGGAAGAAGAACAATCATGGAAAATGTTTGCATTGTAAACCAGATCTCTGCCGGAATAACGGATCCATTCCGTCCCGGAAACATTTTTCCGGAGGGCTGCGGCTTCATTGTTCTCCCATTCGTCGTCAATGTCCTCATAGCGCAGGCAAGTGTCCACATATCCGCTGCCGATGGACAGGGAATGCGCATACAACGAAACCAAAACCATGCCGAAAGCTCCCGAAAGAAGCACTCCGAGCTGCCGAAGATGATCCCGGGTAACCGCACTCAGAATGAGAATCAGCACAAAAAACAGAACCATTTCCGACAACGCGCCCTTGGTTCTCGACCTCTCCAAAAAGAGAACCAGCAGATAATAAACCAGACTGCAGCCGGAGAGAAGGACGGTTTCCTTCTTTCCGATGTGAAGGAGATCCTCCCATTTGTCCGAAAGAATGTACGCACAAAGCAGGGAAAATGCAAAGACCCAGCGATTGGTGACATAAGACATGCCGTTCAGCAATCTTCCGCCGATGGGAAATAGGATCAGGAACAGACAGATCACCAAAAGAAGCTTTAAAAAACTGCGATCCTTCTTCTTGGAAAAGAGCAGGAACACCGCCGGATATACCGGCGTCGAAAAACCGATGCAAGTCCAGAAGAGCCAGGAATTCGACACTCCCATGGCCGGAAGCGTGGAATAATACTTCAAAGAATACAAAAGATGAAAGGGCTGTGACAGGGACATTCGGCTGTCGGACAGCAACATGGACAGCACCGGAAGAAGAATCACTCCCGCCATACAAACACCGATCACCGAATAGAGAGACAGCTTTCCGAAGAGCAAAAGGCCCATTTTCCAATCTTTTTTGCAGAAGAAAATAAGCCGAAGCACAATATAGACGGCCAGCAAAATCACGTACATGTAGAAAAAATAGAAGTTACTGAGGGCCGAAACGGCGACCAGCGCCATGTACAAAAGCGGGCGTTCTTTCGAAAGAATCTTCTCCACACCCAAAATCAGCAAAGGAAAATAAATCAGCGGATTCAAAAAATAGGGGTGTCTTGCACAGTTAATGATCCCCCACATACAGAAGACATAAGACAGCGCCGCCGTCAGCATTCCATATCGGTTCTTATGTCCCCGGTAAAAACAAAGCGCCAGGAACGAAAGCCCGGCCAGATAGAGGCGAAGCACGCACAAAAAGGAGTAGAAATACGCCATCGCCGCCTTCGGAACAAAGACACACAGAAAGGCAAAAGGATCCCCGATTACATAATAATGGAAGGTGTTTAAGATATCATTTCCCTCACCGATGGTAAAATCCCAGTCCGGAATCCCCGTCCTGTGAAGCGAAAACAGATTCGACGCAATCTCCCGCAAATAATCCCGGTAGTAAAGGAGCGCCTTGTAATGCTGATCCCAGCCGTCGCCGGACCAGATAAATGACGTACCAGTAGAAAGATACGACCAAAAGCAAAAAACAAACACCAAAAGAAAAGCAACCGTATACAAAAAAATGAAATTTCGTTTCTTTCCGTCCGGATCCAAGCACGCCCGGAGAAATGCTTTCAACCGATTCATCTCAGTCCCTTTCCTGCGATTTTTCTTACTACCACTCCATTTTATGTGAATCCCACCACTCTTTCAAGGGGAAAATGAAACTACCCCGGCAAGGCTGAGCCCGGCCGGAGCAGTATCTATGATAACTATGACTGGAGATAACAAATTATCCGCGGCATTCCTTCACGATCTCGGCGGCTTCGGCTGCCATAGTGCGGATCTTGTCGAATTCGCCGGCCTTGATGAGGTCGCCCTTCACCATCCAGGAACCGCCTGCGCAGAAGATCTTGTCGCTCTTTAAGTATTCCTTCACGTTCTCGGCATTAATTCCGCCGGTAGGCATGAAGCGAAGTGCAGTAAGGGCTGCGCCGATGGCTTTGATCATCTTTAGGCCGCCTGCATTTTCTGCCGGGAAGAACTTCACACGGGTGAGGCCGAGCTTCAAAGCAGCCATCATTTCACTGGCAGTCTGGGTACCGGGGCATACGGGGATGTCCCGCTCAAGGCAGTATTTTACGACTTCTTCGTCTAACCCCGGAGCAACTATAAACTTTGCGCCGGCTGCAACTGCCCGGTCAACCTGCTCGGTGGTCAGCACGGTTCCGGCTCCCACCAGCATATCAGGAAAATTCTCGCTCATGATCCGGATGGATTCTTCTGCCGCAGCAGTCCGGAAGGTCACCTCCGCTGCCGGAAGTCCGCCCTCCATCAGGGCCTTTCCAAGGGGAAGAGCATCCTTCGCATCATTTAACACAACCACGGGAATGATCCCTATTTCTTCAAATCTTTTGAAAACCGCTTCACATTTTTCTGACATGATGTTTCTCCTTATCTCTTCACACGCGCGCCTGCGCCGCCCATGATCGCTTCCACTTCCGCCTTGCTTGCCATAGAGGTGTCGCCGGGAGTGGTCATAGCCAGAGCGCCGTGAGCTGCACCGTAGTTCACTGCCTTCTCGGGATCGCCGGTCTCCATCAGACCGTAAACCAGACCGGATGCGAAGGAATCTCCGCCGCCCACACGGTCCATGATCTCCAGACCGTCATAGGACTTGGACTGATAGATCTCACCGTCCGCCCAGACAATGGCCTTCCAGTCATTGACAGTAGCGGTCTTCACGGTACGAAGTGTGGTTGCAACCACCTTGAAGTTCGGATAGGTAGCAGCCGCTTCATTGATCATTTTCCGATAGCCCTCGATGTTCAGTTCCTTCAGATCCTCGTCATTTCCCTCGATCTTAAAACCAAGGCAGGCGGTAAAGTCCTCTTCGTTGCCGATCATCACATCCACGTACTTGGCGATCTCACGGTTCACTTCCTGAGCCTTGGCCTGACCGCCGATGGCGCTCCACATGGAGGGACGGTAATTTAAGTCGTAGGAAACAATGGTTCCGTACTTCTTCGCAGTCTTGATGGCCTCGATCACGGTTGCACTGGCCTGCTCGGACAGAGCCGCATAGATACCGCCGGTGTGCAGCCAGCGAACGCCCAGCTCGCCGAAGATATAGTCAAAATCAAAGTCCTCAGGCGTTGCCTGGGAAATGGCTGTGTTGGCACGATCGGAGCAACCAACCGCTCCGCGGATGCCGAAGCCTCTCTCGGTAAAGTTCAGGCCGTTGCTGCAGATCCGGCCGATTCCGTCGGTCTTCTTCCAGTAGATCAGGGAAGTATCCACGCCGCCCTGCTCGATGAAATCCTGCATGAGCTTGCCGACTTCATTGTCCGCAAATGCAGTAATCACGGCTGTCTTCAGCCCAAAACACTTGTGGAGACCGCGGATCACGTTGTACTCACCGCCACCCTCCCAGGCCCGGAAGGTTCTTGCCGTACGGATCCGTCCTTCGCCGGGATCCAGACGCAGCATGATCTCTCCCAAAGAAACCGCATCAAATCTGCACTCTTTTGCATCTCTTAACTTTAAGTCCATGGTATGCCCTCCTTATCAACAGTTCCGCATTATGGAACATATAACCACAACAGGATCACTATACCTTCATTATAAGAAAAATGTTTTCAATGTCAATAGTGTCTTTTGTGAAAATACCGTAAATTTCCCTCTTTTCTTTCCGGGGATTCTGTGATATACTTATGTTCCATAAAGTGGAACAGAGGCATAATGTTTTTTCCTGTACATTTTCACAGAAGAAGACTAAACAAGTTCTTCTTCCGTCCCGCAGCTAAGAAAAGTTCTGATCTCAACCCTTTCTTAGCCACAAGTGACTTCTAACACCCCCGTACATGGGGGCTCGGCTAAGAAATGACCTGTTTTTGGCTCTTTCTTAGCCGCAAGCGACTTCTAACACACCCTTACATAGGTGCCTCGGCTAAGAAATGACCTGTTTTTAGCTCTTTCTTAGCCGCAAGCGACTTCAAACAACCCAGTGCAAGGGTCCTCGGCTAAGAAATAGCCTGATTCTATCGATATCTTAGCCTTTGGGGGCATCTGGTCACTTCAGGCTCAGCAACGACAACGCACAAGCGCACAAACACACCAACAAATACGACAAACACTGTAATAAACACCATTGCATATACTGCAATAAACACCACAACAAACACCATTGCAATCACAGCAATAAACAATATCTACGAGGAAATATCTTATGGAAGACAAAAACCCCATCCAGGTTGCAGACCGGCTTTTTACCGCACTGGAGCTCCTTTCCGAGCGCGGACCCATGAGTTTAAAAGAGCTGACCCAGTCCCTGGGACTGAATAAAAGCACCACACACCGGATTCTGGCATCCCTGATCTACATGGGCTATGCCCGCCAGACTCCGGAGGGAGATTATGACCTGACCTTAAAGATCGTGGATCTGTCCGAGCGCATGAGAGGAAGGATAGACCTGGCAAATGCCATCCGTCCCTTCCTTCAGGAGCTTATGGAGCAATGCGGCGAAACGGTCCATTTTGTAAGGATGGAGGTCGCCGACTGCGTCTACATCGACAAGGTGGAGGCCTTTCAGAACAATGTTCCCATGGTCTCCCACATCGGCAGCCGCATCCCCTTCTACCGCTCCGCCGTCGGAAAGGCCATGGCCGCCGAGCTCTCCGCCCGGGAGGTGGAGCAGCTCTGGAATCAGACCGAGATCCGCCGGATGACCCCCTACACCATCACCAATCTGGTGGAATTTCTGGAGAACTTAGAGGACGTCCGCCGCAGAGGCTACGCCCTTGATAATGAAGAAAATGAAAAAGGCGTCCGCTGCATTGCCGCTGCCCTGCCCCTTCCGGGACCGGACAGTGCTTCCCGCTACGCCTTCAGTGTATCGGTTCCCATCAGTCGCATGGACAACGACCGCATCCGGGAACTGTCAAATTATGTTTTGGCTACAAAGGAAGCTATCTGCCGAGCGGTGAACGGACTCGACGCCAACACTTCCGATCTCTGAAATCAAACAGCGCTCGAGACCTGTACTTTGCAGATCTCGAGCGCTTTTCGTCATATAGATACAAGATTAAGTCGTTGCACTACCCATCGGATTGATCCGAAGTTATGCCGTTATACTCGTCGGCGGATCATTCGGAATCTTTGAGATCACCCTCCTATAGATCCGTAGGAAGCAGATAGCAGTAACCGTCAGGGACATCAGCTCTGCAATGGGGAAAGACCACCAAACCAGGGCCAGACCGCCGATCTTTCCCAGGATCCATGCAGCCGGAAGAAGCACCACCAGCTGACGCATCAGAGAAGTGATCAGGCTGTAGATACCATTTCCCAGAGCCTGGAACACACCGCCGGTCACAATGCAGAACCACGCGAACAGATAGTGAACGCCAATGATCCGGAGGGCCGGGATACCGATGGTAAAGAGGGAGGCGTCCTTGGTGTCGAAGGGCGTCAGGAGCAGTCTCGGGGTCAGCTCGAAGAGCAGGAAGCCGATGAAGATCATGGCAAAACTGTACACCAGGCACAGCTTGTACGCGTTCATCATACGCTTCTTGTTGCGGGCGCCGAAGTTGAAAGCCACGATGGAAGTCACCGCATTGTTCAGGCCGAAGAGCGGCATGAAGAAGAAGCTCTGCAGCTTGTAATAAACCGTAAACACCGCAACCGCGCCGTTGCTGAGGCTCAAGAGGATTGAGTTCATACCGAAGTTCATAATGGAGCCCACCGCCTGCATGGCAATGGCGGGAAGTCCCACCACGTAGATGTTCCGGATCATGGAAAATGATATCCGGAACTTTCTGATGCTCAGATGAATATCCGGATTGAATCTCAGGTTCAGGAACAGACCGAGGGCGGTAGCCACAGTCTGGCCGAATACCGTTGCAAGAGCCGCACCGGCCACGCCCATCTTGGGGAAGGGACCGATTCCGAAGATCAGGATCGGATCCATGATAACATTGATCACCGCACCCGTGATCTGAGGGATCATGGACAAATGAGTCCGTCCCGTGGACTGCAGAAGTCGCTCCAGCATCATCTCCATGTAAACTGCCAGAGAACAGCAGCAGATGATCCGCAGATAAGTAGCACCGTATTCCAGCGTCCGTCCCGTAGCACCCTGTCCTGCGATCACCGCCCGGGCAAAGAACAGACCTATGGACAGCGAGATCAAGTAGCTGAGCAACATCAGGAAAATGCCGTGCATAGCCGCACTGTCAGCAAGATCCCCCCGCTTTTCTCCCAGGGATCTGGAAAGCACGGAGCCCACACCCACGCCGGTACCGATACCGAGGGCAATGATGATGATCTGCACGGGAAACGCCAGACCGATAGCATTTAACGCATCCGTACCTGCAGAAATGATCTCTCCCGCCTCGTCATAAACCACCTCATCCGAAGTGATCCGGGCTACAAAAAGGCTGTCCACCACGTTATAAAGCGCCTGCACAAAGTTGGAAAGCATAAGCGGAATGGCCATGGAGATCAGCAGCTTGTTCACCGGCATGGTCCCCATCTTGTTCTCTTTTGCCGCTTTCTTCCCGGCAGAAGCCGATTTTTCATTTTTCATTTCATCCGTCAATTTCTGTTCGGACATTGCAATACCTCATTTCTAAATGCACCATTTCAAACGATACAAAAAAATATTTTACACGTTTTTTTAAAATTCGTAAAGTAATTTTTTTCGGAACAATATTCAAAAGAATTCTCTTCACTGATTGACAAACCACTATTTCTCGGTTAATATACAAAGTGGAGAAAGAAATGGGTTTTTTGCCTGGTAGAGCCTTATGACTTGAAGGGGTTGCTCGTTTCTTTTTTTATGTCTATGATATCATACAAATACATTTTATGATCATTTGCATGCCTGATCAGCATCGATGCATGAAATACATTATATCTCTCAACTCCTCCATTTTCACTGTATACAGGAAGAGCAAACCTCGAATCATATCGATACCAGCCATACTTTGCATTTCTGGCATGTTTATCATCAACATTCTCCCTAAAATGTTTCCCTGTAGCTATCTCTATCATTTCCGGAATTCCCTGTACGGCATTAGCTTTTGCTTTAGCAAAAGTTCCTTGAAGCTTTCTCGTATACCTTGATTTACTACACTGATATTCCTCTCCATTATGATAAAAGGCCTCCTATACAAAAAACGCCAGTATAAACTGACGTTTTCTTTTGCTCTTACTCTATTTATATTTTATCATCAGATTTGATCCATCATGCACCAATCTCGATTTTACGTTCTCTTAGTTTTCGGATTTCTTTTACACAATCTTCCGAAGAATCCTCCGTGGTCAGTCTCCATGATTTAAGATATTCAATATATCTTTTGTCCGCACGATCAAGCTCCAAAACAGCCATGGAAACTATGCAGAGTGCATCGCTTCCCTCCATTCCGAAAACACCGTATTCCAGTTCTACGATATTATCCCTGCGGGCGATGTTCCTCATGGGTCTAAGAAGATCTTCCTCTGTGATACCGGCTCTCTCAATTTGATCTTTATCAAACTCAAAAGACAAAGTAACCATATGATCAGTCCCTTCTATCCGCACTTTCCCTCATTTCCACTTACCATCAAAAGATGTCAAATGAGCTCCGTCGATCTATGTTTCGTTTCAATCGAAAAAATCTTCCTCCAGATCAAGGTCCTTCAGGATCTGCTCCGTCTTCACACGGTACTCCAGAAGCTCCAGCACATAATCCGGCATCTCGCGGCGACCGAGTTCCCACTCGGTCACGGTCTGATAGGGGATCCGGTACCGCTCGCAGAAACTTCGCCGGTTCAATCCGGTAAGGCGCCTCAGTGAGCGCATCCGTTCCATCTTATCTTCCGGCCTCTCCGGGCCTTCTCTGTCAACTGTCATGACATTTCTCCGTCCTTCAATAGTTCTCCGATCATATCCATAGCTTCGATAATCCGCCGCCTTTCTGTTTCCTGAAGGTAAACCGGATTCAGCTTCCTTTTTGAATAGCGGAGATAGGAATCTTTCGTTTCTTCAATGATCAATGCAGTAAAATACCGCTCCCAGCTGAAATATTTCTCAGAAGGAATATATTGTTCCGGCTTTGCCAAAATCTCCTGAATGCGCTTACCATCAATTAATCCTGACCGCAGGATCAGCCACTCAAAGGACTCCGGAAGGTAGAGGATCACTTTATCCGAATTCCCAATCAGTTTCATGATACGATCGATCTCCGAGCCTAAAGCTGCCCCATCAGCGATCACAAGGCAATTTTCCTCAGGATCTCTTTCCAGCAATTTTGCAAACACGCCGGATTTTCCGCCGGAGCTTATCACCTCTGCATTCCAGCTTGAAGCCAATCCGGAAAAGAATTCAAATCCCGAGTTTGTATCCTCTACAACAATCCTCTTCACGGGAAATCCCAAATCCATCTGTTTCGGATAATAAATCCGATAAAATTCATTATAAACCTGTTTTAATCCGGCATACTTTCCGGATTCTCTGATCCCGTAGATCTCTTCTACACTGTATGGCAGATTCGGAAGCCCTTCCCGGGTTACGATCACATAATAATTGTTGCTTTCACGGACAGCATCGGCAAATTCCACCGTTTTCAGAAAATCATTATCCTCATCAATAAACACAATGCTGTTTTCTATGGAAGGAAGCAGAACATTCCAGTCACGTCCCGACAAAGTCCTGCAAGGCACCTCCGATTCCAGCTGAATACCGCTCAGTTCACGGTCCTCATAATACTCACGGATCATTTCAACCAGTGTCGTCTTTCCGGTGGCGCTGTTCCCCTTAAGGATCGTAATATTTCTGTATATGGTGAATTCATATCTCAGGCGGTTATTCCCGACTCTGATCGAATATTTTCCCTTCATGCTTTACCTCACGATCATTCCTGCAATCGGAACCAACTCTTCCATGCTGTGCACGATCTGATCCGTATTCTGAATATGAATCTCAAACGGTTCACTTCCGAAATCCATGATATGGCGAAGATTGATCGTCACATCCTTGTGCTTTCCCATCTCCAGCAACCATTTTGCACAGTTGTCCCCACAAGCGGACGCATTAAAGATCCTGTCTGAAACATTATTGATCAGGATCAGCGTTTTTACTCCTCCGGACAATTCCCTGGGAGTGATTCCTCCGAGCACGGGGCTGTCGATCACATGCTCACTGACCACTGTCGAGCGGTCCACATCCTGTATCATTTTCCGAGATAACTCCTCCGTTATCCACTCATCTTCATACGAGTTTTTAAAGAAGACTGACGGGTTTGTAACAACTCCATCAACGTCACCAAATATAATATTCAGCATGATGATCTCTTTTTCCCCTTTCTTAACTCCGGGCGCTTCGTACCATGATCGTGTTATGACATTCACCCCCGAAAAACGGCTCGTCCCTTACGGACAAAACCTCCGGTGACCCGCATCGTAATAATGCTATGATTTTAAAACGCCGGTCTGGGCTTTGCCACGCTGATCACCTTATTGGCCTGAAGGTTCGCAAGAAGCATGATCTCCACATCATCCCGGTACTCGGGCTTTGCGAAATAATATGCATAGGTATTTACCATCAGGAAAATGTTGGCGGTCCGGCCCTCCAGCTTGAACTGGGTGAAGCCCATGGGAACATAATCGTTCCAGATGGAATCCGGGCTCACGTGGGTCTTGTAGGCCCGGGTCACGGAAGGCATGGCGTTCTCACCGTAGCTGCAGTACCACTCAATAATATTTTTCTTCGGGTCGCTCGGGTTATTCTTCCGGTTTTCCAGAAGCGTCCGGTTGTTCTTGCCGATGATCTCATAATGCTCCCGCCGTCTGGGACACTCCGGCACGCAGCAGGCATTTACCAGGATCTCGCAACGGGTCTTGTCGGAAACCTTGTCGATCTGGTCAAAATGATTGTTCATGTTGTAATCCAGGACCACCAGATGGTAATCCTTCGCCAGCTCCTCATTGATCCCCTCCACAGAGGTGATGCCCTTGCAGGTCGAGCTGTCGATGCGGTACTTCGGATACTTCTCGCGGATGTACTCCTCCAGGATGGGCGATACCACCAGCACCTCATTCAGGCCGTTGTGCCCCGCCTCCATACAGAAGTTGCAGTACTCATCGCTCAGCTCCTCCTTGGTGACGGTGGGATTTGTATAGGTAAAGCGGACCGGGATCCCCTTCTTGTTCAGGAGACTGATGATGGTAGTCACATACTTCCGGTCGCACTGATCCGTGGGATTAAAGCGCCCGCCACCCCACAGGGACACCGGAAACTCACCAAACACGGATGCGATCTTGATGCCGGGCCGGAAATAATCCGGGTACTCCTCCAGCATATTGATGAGCAGCATATTTAAAGGAAAATTACCTCTTAATCCGGGCAAATGAAAATTCACTTCCATAACCTCTTTCCTCCGAAAAAAATGGTTGGCAGCACATCAGCACTGCCAACCTTAATCTAACATATTCAGGGGAAGAATGCAATCAGAGAACATCTTCATTCACAGCCTGCAATGCCTGTGCATATCCAAGGAGTCTTTTCTGATTTCCGGAATCAAAGGAATTAAACGCCGTAATGATCTTCCCGGCATCCGTCTCCGGATCCACTGCATACCAATCCATGGGATTACTGCGGGTTCCGTGCATTTCTACGCCGGAAAGCAACCATTCCGGTGTCACATTCAAAACTTTGCAGATCACCATGATCTTCTCCGCCGTCGGATTCGTCTTCTTCTTCCTCCCGTCGCTGACCGTAGTCTGAGGTATCCCTGTCTTCTCGGAAAACTCCTTCTGCGTCATATCCAGTTCTTCCAGTTTTTCAAAAATTCGGTCTCGAATCGTCATTTTTCACTCCAAGTGTTATTGTTTTACTTCTTTCGTACCTCACGACGTTGCTCAGATACACGCACCATCTGGCTAAGCTGCTCAGCAGTCAATTCCGGAAAATCCTCGTCCTTTCCCTCTGTTCAAGGTGAATTATTTGCACCTTGAAAGTTCAGCTACTTCTTCATCGTTTAGTTGAAACATGAACTCATCATTCCTCAGGTGGCGTTATACTCATCGGCTCATTCAGAATCCTTTCCAGAACTCGTTGCTCCACACACTTCGCAAATATGTATCAATTTATGTTCCTCTTCCATGATTGTCCTCCCTTATCAGTTCGAAACTTATTAATCCTACTATACGGATTATATATCGGACAAAAACGCTTGTCAACTACCCGAACAAGCGTTTTGCATTTTTGTTTCATATTATTTGGGTGGCAGGCATATCTGATCCGTGAAAAATCGTACCCCTTACACGTATTTGCCGCCATGGGTTATGAAAGCATCAGTCCTTCTTCTGATCCTCGGTCTTCTCCTCGGTACCCGGCTTCTGCTCAGCCCCTTCCGTACCGGTCTCCTCGATCAGCCTTCTGCGCCGATCATGTCCCTTCTCCTGATAGTACCTTGTCTTGTCCTCGTACATCTTGCTGTCGGCCTGCTTCACCGTATCCTCCAGGTCCACACCCTTCTGCCGGATGGCGTAGCCCGCGGAAATATGATAGCCTGCCTCCTTCACGCTGTCCTTGATCTTTGAGAGCATCTCCGATGCGCCCGCTTCCCCTTCACTGAAGAATAAGAGCACAAATTCGTCGCCGCCCACACGATAGGCCTCCGTGCGATGATCCGCGGCCTGACTGATACATTTTCCTATGCGGACAAGGGCTTCATCACCCGCATGGTGGCCCAGGGTATCATTGATCTCCTTCAGACCGTTCATGTCAAATGACGCCACCGCCCCCACAGAGTTCCCGTAATTGGCGCAGTCCTCATAAAAGGCCTGGCGGTTTAAGAGCCCCGTCAGCCTGTCGTGGCGGTTATCCAAGGAAAATAAAACAATATAGAAGAAGATACTGCTGATCATGATAGCTTCATTCAGCCGAATTCCTCCCATAAAGGCATCCGTAAAGGACGCCGCGAGACAGAACACGGCACAGGCCGGCATGACGAACTTCTCCACGCCGTTCTTCTCCGAAAACCTCCGGAGCACGGTCCACAGAAGCAAA